>NZ_LIPN01000108.1 GCF_001418325.1 Streptomyces atriruber
GATGATGTCGACGAGGTTCTTGCCGATGTCGTGCACATCGCCGCGGACCGTGGCCAGCACGATGGTGCCCTTGCCCTCCGCATCGGACTTCTCCATGTGCGGCTCCAGATGCGCCACCGCACTCTTCATCACCTCGGCGGACTGAAGCACGAAGGGCAGCTGCATCTGGCCGGAGCCGAACAGCTCACCGACCACCTTCATGCCCTCCAGCAGCGTGTTGTTCACGATGTCCAGAGCCGGCGTATCCCGCAGCGCCTCGTCCAGATCGGCCTCCAGGCCGTTCTTCTCCCCGTCGATGATCCGCCGCTGCAGCCGCTCGTCCAGCGGCAGCGCCAGCAGCTCCTCGGCCTTGCCCGCCTTCATGGACTTGGTGGAGACCCCCTCAAAGAGCTCCATCAGCCTCTGCAAGGGGTCATAGCCCTCGGCGCGGCGGTCATAGATCAGGTCGAGCGCGACCTTGACCTGCTCCTCCTCCAGACGCGCGATCGGCAGGATCTTGGAGGCGTGCACGATCGCCGAGTCCAGGCCCGCCTTCACGCACTCGTCCAGGAAGACGGAGTTGAGCACGACACGGGCGGCCGGGTTCAGGCCGAAGGAGATGTTCGACAGGCCCAGCGTGGTCTGGACGTCCGGGTGACGCCTCTTCAGCTCACGGATCGCCCCGATGGTGGCGATGCCGTCCCCGCGGGACTCCTCCTGACCGGTGCAGATCGTAAAGGTCAGGGTGTCGATGAGGATGTCCGACTCGTGGATGCCCCAGTTCGTCGTCAGGTCCTCGATGAGCCGCTCGGCGATGGCGACCTTGTGCTCGACCGTGCGGGCCTGGCCCTCCTCGTCGATGGTCAGCGCGATCAGCGCCGCACCGTGCTCCTGGGCCAGCGCGGTCACCTTCGCGAAGCGCGACTCGGGGCCGTCACCGTCCTCGTAGTTCACCGAGTTGATGACCGCACGGCCGCCCAGCTTCTCCAGGCCCGCCTGGATGACCGGAACCTCGGTGGAGTCCAGCACGATCGGCAGCGTCGAGGCCGTCGCGAAACGACCGGCCAGCTCCGCCATATCGGCCACCCCGTCCCGGCCCACGTAATCCACACACAGGTCCAGCATGTGCGCGCCCTCGCGGATCTGGTCACGGGCCATCTCCACACAGTCGTCCCAGCGGCCCTCCAGCATGGCCTCGCGGAACTTCTTGGACCCGTTGGCGTTGGTCCGCTCCCCGATCGCCAGGTACGAGGTGTCCTGACGGAACGGCACCGTCTGGTACAGGGACGCGGCCCCCGGCTCCGGGCGCGGGGTGCGCTCGGGCGGGGTCAGTGCGCGGACGCGTTCGACGACCTGGCGCAGGTGCTCCGGAGTGGTGCCGCAGCAGCCGCCGACCAGCGAGAGGCCGTAGTCGCGGACGAAGTTCTCCTGCGCGTCGGCCAGCCGTCCGAGGCCGAGGGGGAAGTGCGCGCCGTCCTTGGTCAGCACCGGCAGGCCGGCGTTGGGCATGCACAGCAGCGGGATGCGGGAGTGGCGGGCCAGGTAGCGCAGGTGCTCGGTCATCTCGGCCGGGCCGGTGGAGCAGTTCAGGCCGATCATGTCGATGCCGAGCGGCTCCAGCACGGTCAGGGCGGCGCCGATCTCGGAGCCCAGCAGCATGGTGCCGGTGGTCTCGAAGGCCAGGGAGCACACCAGCGGCAGGTCCAGGCCGGTGGCCTCCAGGGCGCGGCGGGCGCCGAGCACCGAGGCCTTGGTCTGCAGCAGGTCCTGGGTGGTCTCCACGATCAGCAGGTCGGCGCCGCCGTCGATGAGGCCTTCGGCGTTGGCCTGGAAGCCGTCGCGCAGGACGGTGTACGGGGCGTGGCCCAGGGTGGGCAGTTTGGTGCCGGGGCCGATCGAGCCGAGGACCCAGCGCTGGCGGCCGTCGCCGGCGGTGAACTCGTCGGCGCTCTCGCGGGCGATGCGGGCGCCGGCCCGGGAGAGTTCGAAGATCCGCTCGGGGATGTCGTACTCCCCCAGGGCGGCGTGGTTGGCGCCGAAGGTGTTGGTCTCCACGCAGTCCACGCCGGCCGCGAAGTACTCCTGGTGCACCGAGCGCACGATGTCGGGGCGGGTGACGTTGAGGATCTCGTTGCAGCCTTCTAGCTGCTGGAAGTCCTCCAGGGTGGGGTCCTGGGCCTGGAGCATGGTGCCCATCGCGCCGTCGGCCACCACCACACGGGTGGCGAGGGCCTCGCGGAGGGCGTCGGCTCGGGTCCTGCTCTCGGACGAAACAGGCGTGGGCTGCGACGACGGGGTTGGCGACGAGGCCATGAAAGAGCTCCCTGGAGTGCGACGGCTGTCGGCTTTGCGCTCTCTGGCTGGAGGGCGCACTCGGTCAGGGTAGCCGGGACCATGGTCCCGTTGTGAAGTAGTCCACGGGACGGACGGGCCGGACGGGCTTGGCCGAATCGCGTCCCCGGCGGGGGCCGTGCGGGCGACACGGCCCGTCCGCGCATTAGCGAGAGGTCGACAACGACCGATAGTGTTCAGCATTGTCGAACGTCGGGTTGGTACAAGGGGACGGAGGTCGGGGCTGCGATGGCACGCAACATCCAGTCGCTCGAAAGGGCCGCGGCGATGCTGCGGCTGCTCGCCGGCGGCGAGCGACGGCTCGGCCTCTCGGAGATCGCCTCCGCCCTCGACCTCGCCAAGGGTACGGCGCACGGCATTCTGCGCACCCTCCAGGCCGAGGGCTTCGTGGAGCAGGACTCCGCGTCGGGCCGCTATCAGCTGGGCGCCGAGCTGCTGCGCCTGGGCAACAGCTATCTGGACGTCCACGAGCTGCGGGCCCGCGCCCTGGTGTGGACCGACGACCTGGCCCGCTCCAGCGGCGAGAGCGTCCACCTCGGCGTCCTGCACCAGCAGGGCGTGCTCATCGTCCATCACGTCTTCCGGCCCGACGACAGCCGCCAGGTCCTTGAGGTGGGGGCGATGCAGCCGCTGCACTCCACGGCGCTGGGCAAGGTCCTCTCCGCGTACGACCCGGTCGCGCACAACGAAGCCGTCGAGGTCGAGCGCAAGACCTTCACCGTGCACACGGTGACCGATGCCGAGGACTTCGAGGGCGTCCTCGATCTGACCCGCGCGCGCGGGTACGCGGCGGACGTCGAGGAGACCTGGGAGGGCATCGCCTCCGTCGCCGCCCCCATCCACGACCGGCGGCGGATGCCGGTCGGCGCGGTCGGCGTCACGGGCGCCGTGGAGCGCGTCTGCCGGGACGGGGAGCTGCGGCCCGAGCTGATCGCCGCGGTGCGGGACTGCGCGCGTGCCGTGTCCCGGGATCTGGGCGCCGGGCGGTTCTGACCCGGAGGCCGGGCGGCCGGGCGGATCCCTCCGCGGGCGCTCCGACGTGCAGGTGACACACATCCGCGCGACGATCTGTGGACGGATCCCCGGCCCCGGACAGGCGCACCTGGACCGATAGGTCGAAACGATCAATAACGATCGTGTTTTCAATAACAGAACTCTTGACGAGCGAGTAACCCCGGGGCGAGACTCGCGTCCACCGGTCGGCATTGTCGAACACCTAACGGCATTACGCGCTAGAGTGTGACAAGGCCAGGGCCGGCAACGACCTCACCTGAGGTCGCGGACCACCGGAGGGACCCGGGGTTCGCCTTTCCCTGGACGAAGGACAAAGGAGTCGCGGGTGTCCAGCTCCGACATCTTCATCGGCGAGACCATCGGTACCGCCGTGCTCATCCTGCTCGGCGGTGGCGTGTGCGCCGCCGTCACGCTCAAGCGCTCGAAGGCCAAGGACGCCGGCTGGCTCGCGATCACCTTCGGGTGGGGCTTCGCCGTTCTGACCGGCGCCTATCTCGCGGGTGGCGTCTCCGGCGCCCACCTGAACCCGGCGGTCACGCTCGGCCTCGCGATCGAGGGCGGCACCAAGTGGAGCGACGTTCCGCTCTACCTGGGCTCGCAGCTCCTCGGCGCGATGATCGGCGCCTTCCTGGTGTGGGTCACCTACATGGGCCAGTTCAAGGCCCACCTGACCGACCCCGAGATCCTCGCGGCGCAGCCGATGGACGAGGGCATGGTCGACCAGAAGGCCGCCCCCTCGGCGGGCCCGGTGCTCGGCATCTTCTCGACCGGCCCCGAGATCCGGAACTACGTCCAGAACGTGCTCACGGAGATCATCGCCACGGTCGTCCTGGTCCTCGCCATCCTCACCCAGGGCCTCAACGACGGCGGCAACGGCCTCGGTGTCCTCGGCGCCCTGATAACCGCCCTCGTGGTGGTCGGCATCGGCCTCTCCCTCGGTGGCCCCACGGGCTACGCGATCAACCCCGTCCGTGACCTCGGTCCGCGCATCATCCACTCCGTGCTCCCGCTGCCGAACAAGGGCAGCTCGGACTGGTCGTACGCCTGGGTGCCGATCGTCGGTCCGCTGATCGGCGGCGCCATCGCCGGTGGTCTCTACAACGTCGCGTTCAAGTAGACCCGCGATACCGACCGAAGACCGCCACAGACGCCCGAGACCACCGAGCAAGAACTTCTGGAGCACACCGTGACCGACGCACACACCGCAGGCCCCTTCATCGCGGCCATCGACCAGGGCACCACCTCGAGCCGCTGCATCGTCTTCGACAAGGACGGCCGGATCGTCTCCGTCGACCAGAAGGAGCACGAGCAGATCTTCCCGAAGCCGGGATGGGTCGAGCACGACGCCGCCGAGATCTGGACCAACGTCCAGGAAGTCGTCTCCGGAGCCGTCTCGAAGGCCGGGATCACCCGTGCCGACATCAAGGCGATCGGCATCACCAACCAGCGTGAGACCACGCTGCTGTGGGACAAGAACACCGGCGAGCCGGTGCACAACGCCATCGTCTGGCAGGACACCCGCACCGACGCGCTCTGCAAGGAGCTCGGGCGCAACGTCGGCCAGGACCGCTTCCGCCGCGAGACCGGCCTCCCGCTGGCCTCGTACTTCGCGGGCCCGAAGGCCCGCTGGCTGCTCGACAACGTCGAGGGCCTGCGCGAGCGCGCCGAGGCGGGCGACATCGTCTTCGGCACCATGGACTCCTGGGTCATCTGGAACCTGACCGGTGGTGTCAACGGCGGCAAGCACGTCACCGACGTCACCAACGCCTCCCGCACCATGCTGATGAACCTGCACACCATGCAGTGGGACGAGAAGATCTGCGAGTCCATCGGCGTCCCCACGGCGATGCTCCCGGAGATCCGCTCCTCCGCCGAGGTGTACGGCGAGGTCACCGGCGGCCCGCTCGGCGACCTGCTCGGCGGCATCCCCGTCGCCTCCGCGCTCGGCGACCAGCAGGCGGCCCTCTTCGGCCAGACCTGCTTCGACGAGGGCGAGGCCAAGTCCACGTACGGCACCGGCACCTTCATGCTGATGAACACCGGTGACAAGGCCATCAACTCGTACTCCGGGCTGCTGACCACGGTCGGCTACCAGATCGGCGACCAGAAGCCGGTCTACGCCCTGGAGGGCTCCATCGCCGTCACCGGTTCGCTGGTGCAGTGGATGCGCGACCAGATGGGCCTGATCAACTCCGCCGCCGAGATCGAGACGCTCGCGTCGTCGGTCGAGGACAACGGCGGCGCCTACTTCGTACCGGCCTTCTCCGGTCTGTTCGCCCCGTACTGGCGCTCCGACGCCCGCGGTGTGATCGCCGGTCTGACCCGGTACGTCACCAAGGCGCACATCGCGCGCGCCGTCCTGGAGGCCACGGCCTGGCAGACCCGTGAGATCACCGACGCCATGACGAAGGACTCCGGCGTCGAGCTCGCGGCCCTGAAGGTCGACGGCGGCATGACCTCCAACAACCTGCTGATGCAGACCCTCTCGGACTTCCTCGACGCGCCCGTGGTGCGCCCGATGGTGGCCGAGACGACCTGCCTCGGTGCCGCCTACGCCGCCGGTCTCGCCGTCGGCTTCTGGTCCTCGACCGACGAGCTGCGCGCCAACTGGCGCCGGGCCGCGGAGTGGACCCCCCACATGGACGCGGACACCCGCGACCGTGAGTACAAGAGCTGGCTCAAGGCCGTGGAGCGGACCATGGGCTGGATCGAGGACGAGGAGTAAGACAATGACCACCCTGCAGAGCGTCCCTGCCCTCGGGACGCATCCGGCCGCCGGTTCCAACCAGAGCCGCGCCGAGACCCGGGAGCAGCTTTCCAAGGCGACGTACGACCTCCTGGTGATCGGCGGCGGGATCCTGGGCATCTCCACCGCCTGGCATGCCGCGCAGTCGGGACTGCGGGTGGCCCTGGTGGACGCCGGTGACTTCGCCGGCGCCACCTCCTCCGCCTCCTCCAAGCTGCTCCACGGCGGTCTGCGCTACCTGCAGACCGGCGCGGTGAAGCTGGTCGCGGAGAACCACTTCGAGCGTCGCGCGGTGTCCCGTCAGGTGGCCCCCCACCTGGCGAACCCGCTCACCTTCTACCTGCCGGTCTACAAGGGCGGCCCGCACGGCGCGGCCAAGCTGGGCGCGGGCGTCTTCGCGTACAGCGCGCTGTCCGCGTTCGGCGACGGCGTCGGCCACCTGCTCAGCCCCTCGAAGGCCGCGCAGGACGTGCCGGAGCTGCGTACGGACAACCTGAAGGCCGTCGCGGTCTATGGCGACGACCAGATGAACGACGCCCGCATGGCCCTGATGACGGTCCGCGCGGCCGTCGAGGCCGGTGCCGCCGTCCTCAACCACGCCGAGGTCACCGGGCTGCGCTTCACCAAGGGCCGGGTCACGGGCGCGGAGCTCAAGGACCGCATGGACGGCACCGAGTTCGGCGTCAACGCCCGCCTGGTGCTGAACGCGACCGGCCCCTGGGTCGACCACCTGCGCAAGATGGAGAACCCGGACGCGGCGCCCTCCATCCGCCTGTCCAAGGGCGCGCACCTGGTCCTCAAGCGCACCGCCCCCTGGAAGGCCGCGCTGGCGACCCCGATCGACAAGTACCGCATCACCTTCGCCCTCCCCTGGGAGGACATGCTGCTGCTCGGCACCACGGACGAGGAGTTCGAGGGCGACCCGGCGGACGTGCGGGTCACGGAGGCCGACACCGCGCAGATCCTGGACGAGGCCGCGTTCTCCATCCGCGACCAGCAGCTGTCGCGGGACCTGATCACGTACTCCTTCGCGGGTCTGCGGGTGCTGCCCGGCGGCCCCGGCGACACCTCGAAGGCCAAGCGCGAGACGGTCGTCACCGAGGGCGCAGCGGGCATGCTGTCCGTGGCCGGCGGCAAGTGGACGACGTTCCGCCACATCGGCCGGACGATCATGAAGAAGCTGGAGTCGCTGCCCGGCCACCCGCTGGGCGACGACTACGAGCCGATCTCCTCGCTGCCGAAGAAGCTGCCGCTGCCCGGCATCGCCAACCCGCGCGCCGTCGCCCACCGCCTCCTGGTGGACGGCCCGGCCCCCGGCCCGCGCATGGCCGCCGACACCGCCAAGCACCTGGCGACGCACTACGGCTCGCTCTCCTTCGACATCGCCCGCCTGGCGAACGAGAACCCGGAGCTGGCCGAGCGCGTCCACCCGGACGCCCCGGAGATCTGGGCCCAGGTCGTCTACGCCCGCGACAACGAGTGGGCCGAGACGGCGGACGACGTGCTGCGCCGCCGCACCACGCTGACGATCCGCGGCCTTGCCACGGACGAGGTCCGCGGCAAGGTCGAGGACCTGCTGGGCAAGAAGGCCTGACGGACGTCTTCGTGGAGAGCTGGTAACTCGTAGAGAGCCGGGTAAGGGGCGGTCGCCATGGCGACCGCCCCTTACTCATGCCATGCCGCCGCCACAGTGCGGCAACGTTCGGCGCGCACTGTTGAGGCATGAAGTTTCAGGTGCTCTCCCTCATCTCCCACTCGCCGCACCCCCTCACCGGTGAACTCCCCTCCCCCGCCGAACGGTTCGAGGACGTCATCGAGATCGGCGTGACGGCGGAGCGGCTCGGCTACGACGCGTACGCCGTGGGCGAGCGGCACGCGGGGGCCTTCCTGTCGTCGAGCCCGACCGTCGTGCTCGGCGCCCTCGCCGCCCGCACTTCCCGGATCAGGCTCCTCACCGGCGTCACCGTCGTCGCCATCCTCGACCCCGTGCGGGTCGCCGAGGACTACGCGACGCTCGACCAGATCTCGCGCGGCCGGATCGAACTCGTCGTCGGCAAGGGCGCGGAAGCCGGGCACTTCGACCTGTTCGGGCTCGACGAGTCCCGGCAGTGGGACTTGCAGCGCGAGAAGTACGAACTGCTGCGCAGGCTGTGGGACGAGGAGAACGTCGACTGGGAGGGCGAGTTCAGGCCGTCGCTGAAGAACGTCACGACGGTGCCGCGGCCCTACGCGGGAGCGCCGCGCGTCTGGCACGGTTCCGCGACCTCCCTCAACTCCCCCGAGCTGGCGGCCAAGCACGGCGACCCGCTCTTCACGGCCAATGCCATCCAGCCGCGTTCGGCGTACGCCTCGCTCATCGGCCACTACCGCGAGCGGTTCGAGGCGTACGGCCACGACCCGGCCCGCGCGCACGTGGCGGCGGGCTCCGGCGGACTGCTCATCGCGGACTCCGCCGAGCAGGCGGTGGCGCGCTACAAGGAGCTGTACGAGGCGAAGGTCGCCCAGACGTTCCGGCCCGACCTGGAGGGCAGGGCGGGCTACAACACGCCGTTCCGCACCATCGAGGACGCCATCGCGGACGGGCCCCAGCTGATCGGCTCCCCGCAGCAGATCATCGACAAGATCCTCGGCTACCACGAGGTGTACGGGCACGACCTGCAGTCGGTCTCGGTGGACGGCTTCGGGCTCTCGCGGGGCGAACAGACGGAGACGCTGCAGCGGTTCGCGGAGGAGATCGCGCCGGTGGTGCGCAGGGCGGCACCGTCCACGCTGTGGGACACCCTGTGACACGCCAACCACGCGGACTACGATCCGAAGAACAGCCCTGACCTGCCCTGGAGTGATCCATGACCCTCCTCACGACCTGGCCGGAGTCCGGCCCCGAGACCGTCGTGCGCCGCACCTCGGACCCGGTCGAGATCGCCGCCGCGCTCGCTGTGGTCGGCGTACGTTACGAGCAGTGGCCGGTGCGCGAGGACGTGCCGGCCGACGCCGACAGCGACACGGTCTTCGCCGCGTACCGCACCGAGATCGACAAGCTCAACGCCGAAGAGGGCTTCCGGACCGTCGACGTGGTGGCGCTGCACCCGCCGGCCGGTGACGACCCCGAGTGGGCCGGGAAGGCGCGGGCCGCCCGGCAGAAGTTCCTGGCCGAGCACACGCACGACGACGATGACGAGGTGCGCTTCTTCGTCGCGGGCGCCGGGATCTTCTACCTCCACGTGGGCGGCGAGGTGCACGCCGTGTACTGCGAGAAGGGCGACCTGCTCGGCGTGCCGCGCGGCACGACGCACTGGTTCGACATGGGGACGTCTCCCGCCTTCACGGCGATCCGCTTCTTCCACGAGGAGGACGGCTGGATCGGCACCTTCACGGGCAGCCCGATCGCGGACCGCTTCCCCGACTTCGACGAGATCCACGCGGGGTACGCCGCGTGACGGAGAACAGCCTGGATGCCGTGGACGCCGTGGTGCTCGACATCGAGGGCACCACGAGCGCCACGGGGTTCGTGGTGGACGTGCTGTACCCGTACGCCCGCGAGCGGTTCGGCGAACTGCTCGCCGCGCGGGGCGGGGAGCCCGAGGTGGCGCGGGCCGTCGCGCAGGTGCGGGCGGAGACCGGTGAGCCGGACGCGGACGCGGCCCGGGTGGAGAAGATCCTCGGCGAGTGGGTCGACGCCGACCGCAAGGCGACTCCCCTCAAGACGCTCCAGGGCATTCTCTGGGCGGAGGGTTTCGCGCGCGGCGAGCTCGTCTCGCACTTCTACCCGGACGTCATCCCGGTACTGCGGCGCTGGCACGCGGACGGGGTGCGGCTTTACGTGTACTCGTCCGGTTCGGTGTCCGCGCAGCGCGCCTGGTTCACGTACTCCGCGGAGGGCGATCTGCTCGGGCTGGTCAGCGGCCTGTACGACACGGAGAACGCGGGCCCCAAGCAGGAGGCGGACTCCTACCGGGCCATCGCCGCGTCCACCGGGACCGACCCCGGGCGGCTCCTCTTCCTCTCGGACCGGCCCGGCGAGCTGGACGCGGCGCGGGCCGCGGGCTGGCGGGCGGTCGGGGTGCGCCGGGCCGGGGAGCCGTACGCCGACGCCGACTTCGGCGACCACCCGCAGGCCGCCGCGTTCTCCGACATCACCCTTGCCGCTAGGAGCAGTTCATGACCGAGACCACCACCGCAGGCCTGGATCTGCAGGAGGCGGGGGCCGTGCTCGCCGCGGAGGCCGCACGGTTCGCGTCGTTCGGCTGGATGCGGGGGACGTCCGGGAACCTGTCCCTGGTCCTCTCGCGGGACCCGCTCCGGCTCGCCGTGACGGCGAGTGGCCGCGACAAGGGTGAACTGACGCCGTCCGACGTGGTGCTGACGGACGGTCAGGGCGCGGCCGCCGGGCCGGGCCGCCCCTCGGCCGAGGCGGCGCTGCACGCGCGCGTGGTGCGGCTCACCGGCGCGGGCGCGGTCGTGCACGTCCACACGGTGGCCTCGGTGGTCATGGGGCAGCGCGCACCGGAGGGGATCCCCTTCGAGGGCCTGGAGATGCTGAAGGGGCTCGGGCACCCGACGCACGAGGTGTCGGTGGTGCTGCCGGTGATCGAGAACAGCCAGGACATGGCCGTGCTCGGGGACCGCCTGGAAGCGGCGCTGCGGCCGGACATGCCCGCCGTGGTGGTCGCCGGGCACGGGATCTACGTCTGGGGTGCCGATCCCCGCGAGGCACGGCACCGGGCGGAGGTCGTGGAGTGGCTGCTGGAGCTGGCGGCGGCGCAGGGCTGAGGCCCCGCCCCCGGCAGCACCTCGCCCGGTCCCGCGCCTTTCCGCCACCGGGGCTCCGCCCCGGCCCCCGCTCCTCGAACGCCACCCGGAGCGGCTGAGATCAGCCCAGGCGGGCGGAGGGCAGCTCCCCGGCCGCGGGCTCCAGCACGCCCCGCTCCGTGACCAGCGCCGTCACCAGGGACCCCGGCGTCACGTCGAACGCGGGATTGTGGCCGCGCGAGGCCGCGGGCGCCGTGCGCACGCCCGCCCACTCCAGCACCTCGTCCTCTGACCGGAGCTCGATGTGGATGTCGCCGCCCGAGGCCGTCGCGAGGTCCACCGTGGTGGTCGGGGCCGCCACCATGAAGGGGATGCCCGCGTGCGCGCAGGCGAGCGCCACGGCCACCGTGCCGACCTTGTTGGCGGTGTCGCCGTTCGCGGCGATGCGGTCCGCGCCCACTATGGCCGCGTCGACCTCGCCCCGCAGGATCGTGCCCGCCGCCGCGCCGTCCGCCTGCACGTAGTGCGGGATGCCCTCCTGGGCCAGCTCCCAGGCCGTCAGGCGGGCCCCCTGGAGGAGGGGGCGCGTCTCGTCGGCGTAGACCGTCTCCAGGCGTCCCCTGGCGTGCAGTTCGCGGATGACGCCGAGTGCCGTGCCCCAGCCCGCCGTGGCGAGGGCCCCGGTGTTGCAGTGGGTGAGGATGCGCAGCGGGCGGTCCGAGCCGGGCGCCACGCGGTCGAGCAGCCAGTCGGCGCCGTGCGCGCCCATCGCGTGGTTGGCCGCGAGGTCCTCCTGGACGATCGCGTCCGCCTCGGCGAGGACCGCGGCCATGCCCTTGTCGACGAAGGGCCGTACGCGGTCCACGCACACCATGAGGTTCACCGCGGTGGGCCTGGCCGCTCGGATCCGGTCGATCTCGGCGTCCAGGCGTGCGCGGTCCCAGCCCTCGCGTCCGCCCTGCGCCATCGCGAGGGGGACGCCGTATCCGCCGGCCGCGCCTATCGCGGGGGCGCCGCGGACCACGAGCCGGACGATGGCGTCGACGAGGCCGTCGACCGTCGTGACGTCCAGGCGTTCCAGGGCGTGCGGGAGCACCGTCTGGTCGATGAGGGAGACGGACGGGCTGCCGTCCTCCGCGGCCGCCGTCCAGGTCACGGCGCGCAGTTCCTGGCTGTTCATGGGGGTCAACTCCGAACGAAGAGGGGCGATTCCGGCCATGGGAGGAGGGGTGCCGTCACCGTACCTGACGTGCTCGAACCACATTTCGAGACGACCGTACGACTGTACGAAATCCGGTGTTACCCTCGCCGCCACCCAGGACAGATCGATCCGATCCACGGTGCGAGGAGGACAGCCATGGCCGCGAAAGCCGACGCGATGTGCTGCCCCGCCGTGTCCTGCGGCCGCCGCATGCGCTGTCGCCGCTGCTGCCGCTGTTGCCGCTGAGCGAAGCCGCTCGCACCCTCGTACGAGTCTCCTGTCACTGCCCGGGCCGTTCCCGGGCACCTCCACGAAGGCGATGCCATGCCCCTGCCCTCCCTGCGTACGCGCACGTCCCTGAGACTCACCGCCGCGGCCGTCGGCGCCGTTCTCCTGGCCACCGGCTGCAACGCCGCCGCCAAGAACGGCGATTCGGGAAAGAACGGAGACGGCGGAAGCGGCAAGTCGTTCACGCTCGTCACCCCCGACCCCGTCGCCCAGAACGAGTTCCTCAAGCTCGCCGTCTCCGGTGTGAAGGCGGCGGCTGAGGCGCACGACGGCTCGCACAAGGTCTTCCAGAGCAGCGACACCGACTCGCGCCAGCAGAACGTCGCCTCGGCCGTGGACTCCGCTCCCGACGTGGTCGCGCTCGTCGGCTTCGAGTTCGCGGACATCGTGGCGCAGCAGGCCGAGGCCCACCCGAAGCAGCAGTTCCTGCTCGTCGACGCGTGCACCAAGAAGACGTACAAGAACGTCACTTGTGCCGTCTTCCGCGAGCACGAGGCCGTCTTCCTCGCCGGCGCCGAGGCGGGCCTGCTCACCAGGAGCAAGAAGGTCGGGGCGGTCGACGTGCTCGACACCCCGCAGTTCCGGCGGTACAGCGAGCCCTTCGCGGCGGGCGCGAAGAAGGTGCGGCCCGGCGTGCGGTCGCGGACGCTGTTCGTCGGCGGGCAGTCGCCGTTCAACGACGCGGCGCGCGCCAAGGACCAGGCGGCGACGCTCGCCTCGGGCGGCGTCGACCAGGTGATGGCGGCCGCGGCGGCGGGCAACACGGGTGTCTTCCAGGCGGCGAAGGCGGGGAAGGCGGCGAAGTCAGGGCACGGCAAGGGCTTCCAGGCGTACGGCGTGGACGCCAACCAGTGCCTGACCAGCCCCGGCGAGGTCGTCGACAACGTCCTCAAGAAGACCGACGTCGCCGTTCAGAAGGGCATCGGGCAGATCCTCGACGGCAAGGGCGGCACCACCGTCTCGTACGGCCTCAAGGAGGGCGGCATGTCGCTGACCGGCCTGGAGCCGGGGCTCGCCGACTCCAGGTGCCTGATCGCCGAGCCCGCCAACGACGACGTGCTGGCGCGCGTCAAGAAGCTGCGCGACGACATCGCCGCCGGAAAGCTGACCGTCGATGACCCGGCGGCCTGACGCGGACGGTGCCCCGTTCGCCGTCGAACTGCGGGGCATCACGAAGGAGTTTCCCGGCACCCTCGCCAACGACCGGGTGGACCTGACCGTCCGGCGCGGCGAGGTCCACGCCCTGATGGGTGAGAACGGCGCGGGCAAGTCGACGCTGATGTCCGTCCTGTACGGGCTGCTGCGGCCGGACGCCGGGCAGATCCTGCTCGACGGGCGCGAGGTGTCCTTCGGGCGCCCGAGCGAGGCGATCGCCGCGGGCCTCGGCATGGTGCACCAGAGCTTCAAGCTGTTTCCGTCCTTCACGGTCGCCGAGAACGTCGTGTACGCGGCCGAACCGCGCCGTTTCGGTCTCACGGACCGGGCGGAGGCGGTGCGGCGGGTGGCCGCGCTCGCCGAGGAGCACGGGCTGGCCGTGGATCCGTCGGCCGAGGTCGGCGACCTGCCGGTGGGCGTGCGCCAGCGCGTGGAGATCCTCAAGCTCCTGTACCGGGGCGCCCGGACGCTCATCCTGGACGAGCCGACGGCCGTGCTGACGCCCGCGGAGGCGGACGCGCTCTTCGGGGTGCTCCGCTCCCTCGCCGACGAGGGCCGCACCGTCCTCCTGGTCACGCACAAGCTGCGCGAGGTCATGGAGGGCAGCGACGCGGTGACCGTGCTGCGGGACGGGCGGGTCGCGGCGCGCATGCGGACCGCCGACACGAGCGCGGACGGCATCGCGGCGGCCATGACGGGCCGTGCGGTGGAGCTGGACCGGGTGCATCCGGCGGGCTCGCCCGGCGGCGCCGTCCTCTCGGTCGACGGTCTGACGGCGGGCGGGGTGCGCGAGGTGTCGCTCACCGTCCGCGCCGGGGAGATCGTCGGCATCGCGGGGGTCGCGGGCAACGGCCAGTCCGAACTGGTGGCGGCCATCGCCGGGTTGCGGCCCACCGCGGCCGGCCGGGTCACGCTCGCCGGGCAGGACGTCACCGACGCGTCGGCCGCGGGGCGCCGTGCGGCGGGGCTCGCGTACGTCCCCGAGGACCGGACCGCGGTCGGCACGGCGCCGGCCGCGACGGTCGCGGAGAACCTCGTCATGGGCCACCACCGGGGGCACGGCCTGCTGCGTCCGGGCCGGCTCCGCGAGCACGCGCGCGTCCTCGTCGAACGCTTCGGGATCAAGGCGGCGTCGTCGGGGCACCCGGCGGGCTCGCTCTCCGGCGGCAATCTGCAGAAGCTCGTGATCGGCCGCGAACTGGCCCACGAGGCGCCCCTGTTGATCGTCGAGCAGCCGACCCGCGGCGTGGACATCGGCGCCGTCCAGACCATCCACGACCACCTGGTCGCGCACCGCGACGCGGGCCACGCGATCCTGCTCGTCTCCGCCGAGCTCAGCGAGATCCGCGGCCTCTCGGACCGGGTCCTCGTGATGTACGAGGGCGAGATCGCGGCGGAGCTCACCCGCGAGGAGGCGGACGAGCCGACGCTGGGGCTCGCGATGGCGGGCGGCGCGCCGAAGGGCCCGCCGCCCACGTCCCCCGCCGGGGCATCCCCGGCCGGGGCGTCCCCCGCCGAGTCACCCGCCTCGCCCGCCCCCGTCA
>NZ_LIPN01000109.1 GCF_001418325.1 Streptomyces atriruber
ATGCCGTTGCGGGGGCGGCCCTGCGCGCCCACCTCACCTCCGCGTATCCGGGCCGCCCCCGCAACGGCATCTGGACGCCTTCCTGGACCCGGCCCGCGCAACCCGAAGACGGATGACGGCTCCGCCCCGAATTCCCACGTCCGCGTTCCGCCCCGGGAGATCCGGGACGGAACGCACGGGCGGGGAGTCAACGTATGGGTCGCACAGAGCAGTCACACGCCCTTGTACATGCGCACCTCGGGCAGCGCGCCCGCGGGCTACTTCTCCCAGCCCACCGTCTCCGGCAGCGGGTTGTGGAACATGGTCGCGCCCACGTTGGCCAGGCCCTTCTTGACGCTGTACGTCGACGGGCCGCTGTACATGGGGAGCCGGGCGTAGTTCTGGAGGGCCTTCCGCTCGACCTTGTTCGCCGCCGCTGTCTGCTGGTCCAGGTCGGCGATGTCCCCCGTCGCGCGGATTTCCTTGTCCAGTGCGGGGGACCCGGCGGCCGTGAGGTTGGATTCACGGTCCGAGCAGTAGATCTCGCACAGGGAGCGGGCCCCGAAGGGATCCATGGAGCGGTTGCCCGAGAGGAACAGGTCGAACTTCCGCTCGCTGAGGATGGTGGAGAAGTCCGCGTCGTCGGCCTTCTTGATGACGAGCCGTACACCGACCGGCTTCAGCATCGCGGTGAGGGCGCCGGCGGTGGCCTTGCCCAGCGGGTCGTCGCCCATGAGCGTGTAACCGACCTCTAGCTTCTTTCCGCCCTTCTCCCGGACCCCGTCGCTCCCGGGCTTCCAGCCCGCCGCGTCGAGCTCCTTCTTCGCCTGGTCGGGCCCGTACTTCAGGACGGCCGAGACGTTGTCCTCGTACCCCTTCTGGAAGCTGTAGAGCAGGCCGGAGCCGGGCAGCGGCTCCTGGTAGTCCAGGCCCTGGAACTGGATCTTCGCGATCTGGCTGCGGTCGATGCTCTCCTGGATGGCCTTGCGCACCGCCTTGTCCCGGAGGACGGAGGACTTGGTGTTGAAGTTGAGCGAGTACACGAACGGGCTGCCGCCGCTGCGGATCTCGGTGCCCTTGAGCCCCTTCACCTGCTTCAGGCTCTCGGCGTCGACCGCGGAGACGTAGTCGAGCTGACCGTTCTTGAAGGCGTTGATGGCCGCGGTCGACTCCAGGTTCACGTAGACGCGCTTGTCGAGCTTGCCCTTCTTGCCCCACCACTTCGGGTTGCGGACGAAGGTGATGTTGCCCGAGTGGGTGTCCCACTTGCCGACCGTGTACGGGCCCGCACCCCACTCGGGGTGCGCCTTCTTCACGTACGCCTTGTTGAAGTTGTCGACCTTCGCGGCCTTCGGGTGCAGGAACGTGGAGAACAGAGTCGGCCAGGAGGGGTAGACGCCCTTGAAGGTGATGACGGCCTGCTTGTCGTCCTTGCCCCGCGCGACATCGGTGATCTGCTCGTAGCCGTCCGTGGCCGAGGCCGCGTAGTCCTTTTCGGAGCCGTTGTTGGCCTTCCAGGTGGCCTTGATCGCGGTCCAGTCGATGGGCGTGCCGTCGTTGAAGGCGGCCTTCTTGTTGATCGTCAGGACGACCTTCTGGTTGCCGCCCTCGACGGACACCTTCACATCGCTGAAGTAGTCCGGGTTGTACCGCACTTCGCCGGTCGGCGAGTAGGTGATCGCGTTCGCGTTGTACCAGGCCCACACCCGGGTCGCCGTGAGAGTGTGGTTGACGTTGAACGGGTTGCCCTGCTCGTCGAACGTCCCCGCGGTCGTATAGGTCCCGCCGTCCTTGAGCTTGTCGTACGCCGTCGGGTTGTAGTCGGCGGCTCCCGAAGCGGCGGACGGGGCGTTCTTGGCGTCCGGGCCCACGCCGCCGTCACCGGACGAGGACTGGCACGCGGTGGCGGTGACGGAGATGGCTGCTATGAGGGCGACGGGCAGGGCCAGTCTTGCGCGCATGGGAGAGCGTCCTTGTGTCGAAGGTGTGGCTTGGCGTGGGTGGTTGGTCGTCTGGGGCCGGTACCGCGCGCGTGTTACGCGGCGTGGCAGGCGTACTCGTGGGACTGCCGTCCCGGCACCGATCGGGGTGCGGGGCGCTCCGTGCGGCAGCGCTCCCGGACGTCGGCGTCGGCGAGGCGGTACAGGGGGCAGCGGTCGATGAACACGCAGCCGCTCGGCAGGTTCGTGGCGCCCGGCTGCTCGCCCGTCAGGACGATCCGTTCGCGGGTGCGTTCGCGCTCGGGGTCGGGGATGGGGATCGCCGACAGCAGTGCCCGGGTGTAGGGGTGCTTGGGATCGGAGAAGAGGGTCTCGGTGTCGCCGGTCTCCACGATGTGCCCCAGGTACATCACCGCGATGCGGTCGCAGATGTAGCGGACCACGGCGAGATCGTGGGCGACCATGAGATAGGCGAGTCCCAGCTCACGCTTGAGGCGGCCGAGGAGATTGATCACCCCGGCCTGCACCGAGACGTCCAGGGCGGAGAGCGGCTCGTCGAGGGCGAGCAGCTTCGGGTCCGTGGCCAGGGCGCGGGCGATGCCGATGCGTTGGCGCTGGCCTCCCGAGAGCGCGGCGGGGAAGCGGTCGCTCACCGAGGCGTCGAGGCCGACGAGCGTCAGCAGTTCGTGGACGCGGGAGCGGATCGCTTCGCGGTCACGGCCGATGGCCCGCAGGGGTTCGGCGAGCAGCTGGTGGACGGGAAGGCGCGGGTCCAGGGCGCCCAACGGGTCCTGCATGACGATCTGCACGTCGTGCCGCAGGGTGCGCCCACGCCCACCGGAACCGGCCGGATCGCCGTCGGCAGCGGTGGTACTCGCGCCCGCGCCGACCTCCCTGCCCGCGATCTCGATCAGGCCGCCCTCCGGCCTTCGCAGCCGCAGGATCTCCATCAGCGTCGTCGTCTTGCCGCTGCCCGACTCGCCCACCAGGCCCAGCGTCTCGCCGGTGCGCAGCTCGAAGCTGACCTCGTTGACCGCGTGCAGCGTGCCGACCCGGCGCTTGACGAACGCGCCCTTGGTGACGGGGAACGTCTTGACCAGGTCCTCCACACGCAGCACCACATCGCCGCCCTCGGCGCGCCCCGTGCCCGCGGCACCGTCGACGGGCGCGATGCCCCCGGTGGGATCCAGAGTGCCGTCGGCGATCTCGGCCGCGCGCAGGCAGGCCACGTCCCCGTGCCCCGTGACCTCGCGCAGCTCCGGTTCCTCGGAGCGGCACGCGTCGAGTGCGACGGCGCACCGGCTCGCGAAGGGGCAGCCGTCGGGCAGGCTCGACAGGGCGGGCGGTTCTCCGCCGATCGGGACGAGGGGGCGGCGGACGCCGCCGTCCACGGTCGGCACCGCGGCCAGGAGCCGTGCGGTGTACGGCATCGTCGGCCTGCGGAACAGCGCGTGCACGTCCGTCTTCTCCACGAGGCGGCCCGCGTACATGACGGCGACGTCGTCGGCGTGGCCTGCCACGACGCCGAGGTCGTGGGTGATCAGGACGAGGCCCGCGCCGGTCTCCCGCTGGGCGAGGCGCAGTACGTCGAGGATCTGCGCCTGCACGGTGACGTCGAGCGCGGTGGTCGGTTCGTCGGCGACCAGCACCCGGGGCCGGTTGGCGATCGCCAGGGCGATGACCACGCGCTGGCGCATGCCGCCGGAGAACTCGTGGGGGAAGGCCGAGGCCCGGTTGCGGGGATCGGGGATGCCGACGAGGTCGAGGAGTTCGACGGCCTGCTCCCAGGCCGCCTTCTTGGACAGGTCCTGGTGGACCCGCAGCGCGTCGGAGAGGAGTCTGCCCACGGAGAAGATGGGCGTGAGCGCGGACAGCGGGTCCTGGAAGACCATGCCGATGGACTTGCCGCGTACCCGCGACAGCGCCCGGTCGTCGAGGCCGATCAGGTTCTGACCGCCGAGCAGGACCTGGCCGTGCAGCTCGGCGGTGGGCGGCAGCAGGCCCATGAGGCCCAGCGCGGTGGCCGACTTGCCCGAGCCGGACTCGCCGACGATGCCGAGGGTCCGGCCCGGCAGCAGGTCGAAGCTGACGCCGCGCACGGCCTCGACGGGCCCGGCCTCGGAGGGGAAGGAGATCCGCAGGTCCCGTACGGAGAGCACGGGGGTGGTGGCGGTGGGGGAGACCCCGTCGCGCAGGGGGGTGGTGAGTGTCATCGTCGGCCTCCCGCCGCGCCGGTCACTGAGGTGGGGTCGAGGGCGTCGCGCAGCCCGTCGCCGATGAAGGTCATCGACACGGTGAGCAGGACGACGAGGCCTGCGGGAAAGGCGAAGAGCCAGGGGGCACTGGTGACGGTGTTCATCCCGTCGGCGAGCATGGTGCCGAGGGAGACGTCCGGGGGCTGGACGCCGAACCCGAGGAATGACAGGGCGGTTTCGCTGAGCACGGTCGCGACGACGCCGAGCGTCAGGTTGACGATGAGCAGGGAGCCGAGGTTGGGAATGATGTGGCGCAGGATGATGCGCAGCGGGCGGACGCCCATGAACTCCGCCGCCGTCACGTAGCCCCGTTCGCGCAGCGAGGTCGAGACGGACCAGATGACCCGGGCGGTGGACATCCAGCCGAACAGGGTCAGCACGAGGATGAGGGCGCGCCAGTCACCGGCCAGCCGGTTGGAGACCAGGGCGAGGATGAGGAACGAGGGGACGATCAGCAGGAAGTGGATGACGGCGAGCGTCAGCCTCTCCACCCGCCCGCCGAAGTACGCGGCGCTCGAACCGATGACCGCTGCGACGACGATCGTCAGGACGGACACGCTCACGGCGATCACCAGCGAGCGCTGCAGTCCGTGCACCGCACTGGCGTAGATGTCGTTGCCGCCCTGGTTGGTGCCGAACCAGTGCGTGCCGCTCGGCGGCCGGGTGAGGGCGGTGAAGTCGGCGTCGGTGTGGGTGTAGGGCGTGAACAGGCCGCCGAAGACGCTGAACAGCACGAGCAGCGCGAAGATCACGACACCGGCGACGGCGAGGCGGTTGCGCAGGAAGCGTCGCAGGTAGAGCCGGCCGCGGCCGAGGTCCCTGCGCGGCCGGACCGTTTCGGTACTGGGCCGGACCGTGTCGGTAGCTGTCGCCATGTCAGTTCACCCGCACTCTCGGATCGAGGAAGACCGTGGCGATGTCCGCGAGGATCGCGCCGATCGCGGTGAGCACCGCGGCGAACGCGGCCGTCGCGACCGTGCCGTGCACGTCGTTCTTGCTGATCGTCTGGAGGAAGTAGCGGCCCATGCCGTTCCAGCCGAAGATCGTCTCGGTGATGACGGCCCCCGTGAAGACGGCGGGCACGCTGAACGCCACGGAGGCCGCCGTCGGGATCAGCGCGGCGCGCAGTGCGTGTCGGCGGACGGCCTGGCCGCGGGTGAGGCCGGTGGCCTGGGCCGTGCGCACGAAGTCGGCGTGGATCGTGTCGAGCAGCAGGGAACGCTGTGTCAGGTGGTAGCCCACGTAGCCCATCAGGGTCAGGGTGAGGGTCGGCAGGATCAGATGGAGGAGGCGGTCGCCGATCGTCGGGAGCAGTCCCTCGACGTCGGGGGAGTTCTCCCCGGCGACGTAGAGGAAGTCGAACCCGGCGTGCTGGTTGAGCCAGATGGCGACGAAGACCACGGCGAGCGCCGCGACGGGCGTCGGCACGTTGAACATCGCGACGGATATCGCCTGCGTGACACGGTCCGCCGGGCCGTACTGGCGCGCGGCGGTGTAGACGGCGAGCGCCACACCGATCACGACGGACAGCACGGTCGCCGTGACGACCAACTCGGCGCTGACGAGCGCGCGGTAGCCCACCTCGCCGTTGACGGAGACACCGGTGGGTGACCTGCCCCAGTCGAAGTCGAGCGTCACCGAGGTGAGCCAGTTCCACCACCGCTGCACCAGGGGCATGCCGGGGTCGAGGTTGTACGGGGCGAGGGCGCGGGAGATCTGCGCCTCGCTGCGGACGGGCCGCAGCTCCTTGAAGTTCGATCGCGGGTCGAGGAAGTAACTGGCCAGGAAGTACGTCGCGTTGGTCGCGACCACGATCATCAGAAGCCAGCCGCCCGCCTTGCGCATCACATGGCGCACGGTGCGGACCGCCCCCTCACCACACACGTGGGACGCGCCGGGACGGCGCCGGACAGACAGATCGAGTGCATGTGTGGTGGAGCTTTCTGCGGGCGTACGAGGACGGAACGGAACAAGGGGGCCACGAAGGGGCGAATGTCAGCTTGGTCCGTACTTGGCGGCCGCACCAGGTTTCGGCCGGTTGTGCCACGAGGTCGCAATGTTGCCGCAGGGGTCGCAATGTTGCCGTAACGACCGCAATGCCGCCGTAGCGAAACGATCTCTGTCGTGGCGCGAACCGGCCCCTCGACGGCATGACTCCTCGACCCGGCGACGAGCGGCCGGTCGCGTCAAGGTGAGGCAAAATCTCACCGAGTTGGTCCAGTCCTTTGCGGACTCGGGAGCGAGGCAGAGGGGCCCGGCCCCGTGAATTGGTACGCCCGGGAGCCCTCCCACCCGCGTTGACATGCTCACGAGGGGTGGTTCCCTGAGAGGTCTGTACCGCAGGAAGCGCGTCCGACCCCTGTCCCATCGGACCCGTTCCCGCATCCGCCACTGCCCTCGTGCGCCCCGGCAGTGGCGGACACACGGACGCGAACCGAAGGAGAGCCTCCCGACAAGCCCCGGCACCCCGGCCTCGGCAGGCCCGGCACGGACGGACGCCTCACCTCCCCCAAGGAGAGCCGTGTCCCCACTCAGACCCGCAGCCAGACCCCACGGGGTTCTGGCCCACCCCCGACGCCTCATCGCCGTCATCGCCGTGCTCGCACTGGCGCTGGCCGGACTCACCGCACTCGCCGCCCCCGCCGTCGCGGCCGCCAAGCTCACCGCCACCTTCGTCAGTGAGGGCAGCGGCTCGTCCTGGACCGGCAAGTTCGTCGTGAAGAACAGCGGCGACACCGCCGTGGACACCTGGTCCCTGGAGTTCGACCTGCCCGACGGCGTCACCATCGGCGACCACACCCACGGCACCGCCGAGGTCAAGGGCAAGCACGTGACCGTGACGCCCGCGTACTACAACGCCCGCGTCCCGGCGGGCCGTGACACCGAGCCGTACAGCTACACCTTCCGTGGCAGCGGCCAGCTCAAGCCCCCGACCGGCTGCCTCATCAACGGCGACAAGTGCGACGGCACCGCGGCCGTGCCGCCGAAGGCCCCCACCGGGGTGAGCGTCGCCGACGCCACCGCCCGCACGGTCGGCCTGAAGTGGACGGCGGCCGCCCAGGGCGACTTCCCCGTCGCGTCGTACGAGGTGCTGCGCGGCACCACCGTCGTGGCGGCCAGCGCCACCACCCAGGCCACGGTGCGCGGCCTGGAACCGGCGACCGCCTACCAGTTCACCGTCCGGGCCAAGGACTCGCGCGGCAACACGGGCGAGGCCAGCGCCCCCGTCACCGCGACCACCGTGGACCCGGCGACCGACACCGTGCCGCCCACCGCACCCCGCAACCTCCGCTCCAGTGACGTCACTTCGAGCACCGTGAAGCTCGCCTGGGACGCGGCCACCGACAACCAGCGCGTCGCCGCGTACGACGTCTACCGCGGCACGACCCTCGTGGAGAGCCTGCCCGCCGGCACCCTCACCAGCACCGTCACCGGACTCACGCCCGACACGGAGTACTCCTTCACCGTCAAGGCGCGGGACGCGGCCGACAACGCGTCGCCCGCGAGCAACACCCTGTCCGTCACCACCAAGGAGCCCGTCGGCCAGGGCGGCTACGCCAAGGTCGGCTACTTCGTGCAGTGGGGCATCTACGGGCGGCAGTACTTCGTGCGGGACCTGGAGACGTCCGGCGCCGCGGGCAAGCTCGACGTCATCAACTACGCCTTCGCCAACATCGACCCCAAGAACCTCACCTGCCTCAACGGCGTCGTCAAGGGCACCACGCAGAACCCCCAGGACCCCAACCAGGGCGACGGGGCCGGGGACGCCGAGGCCGACTACGGCCGGGCCTTCCCCGCCGGGCAGTCCGTGGACGGCGTCGCCGACGACGGCTGGGGCAAGCTGCGCGGCAACTTCAACCAGCTGAAGAAGCTCAAGGCCAAGCACCCGAACCTCAAGGTGGTCGTCTCGCTCGGCGGCTGGACCTACTCCAAGTACTTCTCCGACGTCGCCAAGACGGACGCCTCACGGCAGAAGTTCGTGAAGTCCTGCATCGACATGTACATCAAGGGCAATTTGCCCGCCTACAACGGCGCAGGCGGTGACGGCGTCGCCGCCGGGATCTTCGACGGCTTCGACCTCGACTGGGAGTGGCCTGGCTCGCCGGACGGGCACCCCGGCAACCACTGGAGCACCGACGACAAGGCCAACAACACCGCCCTGATCGCCGAGTTCCGCAAGCAGCTCGACGCGCTCGGCGGCAGCCACCGGCTGCTCACCGCCTTCACCCCGGCCGACGCCAAGAAGATCAACGACGGCTGGGACCTCAAGGAGGTCTTCAAGTACCTGGACTTCGGCAACGTCCAGGGCTACGACTTCCACGGCGCGGGCAGCGACAACTCCTGGGAGCCCAACAGAACCGGTCACCAGGCCAACCTGTACAAGGACGCACAGAGCCCGTACCCCACCGACTTCAGCATCGACGACGCCGTGAAGGTGTACACCGACCAGGGCATCAAGCCGCGCAAGCTGACCATCGGCTTCCCGTTCTACGGGCGCGGCTGGCAGCAGGTCGCCGACGGGAACGCGCACGGCGAGTGGCAGAGCGCCAACGGGGCCGCGCCGGGCCAGTTCCAGGAGGAGGCGGGCACCCGCGGCTACGACAACCTCGTCGCCGCCTTCCCGAACCTGACCGTCTACCACGACGAGCAGTCCGTCTCCACGTACGGATACACCGGCGCGAACGGCCAGTGGTGGTCCTTCGACGACGCCTGGTCCATCGAGAAGAAGACCCAGTACATCAAGTCCAAGGGCCTCCTCGGCGGCATGATCTGGGAGATGTCCGGAGACACCTCGAACAACGTCTTGTTCAACGCGCTGGATCGCGGCCTGAAGTAGCCACCGCGGTCTGAAGGAGCCGGCGCGCACATCAGCGGGGCCGGGCCGCTTCGGAGCCCCCTTCGAAGCGGCCCGGAGGCCGGCCCCCTGTCTGTGCGCCGATTCGTCTACGCCTTCGTTCCGAGACGGCTAGCGCTTCTGTCGGGCCGGGGTACGACTTCTGCGGCCCGGCGTTGTTGGCCCACCCCCCTTCTGAAACCGTGAGCGGTACGCCGGACGCCCCGGTTGCCGGCGCGAGGGGTGATCATGGCCGATTCCGCAGCCCGCCCAGTGCTCTCGCTCCCCCAAGGGGGCGGTGCCGTCCGCGGCATGGGGGAGACCTTCCTGACGGACCTGCACACCGGGACCGCGCGGGCCACCGTCCCCGTCGAACTGCCCCCGGGACGTGCCGGGCTGCAGCCGGACCTCACCCTCGCCTACGACTCCGCGGCGGGCGACGGCGCCTTCGGGCTCGGCTGGGCGCCACGTCTGCCCGGCGTGCATCGGGAGACGGCGCACGGAGTGCCGCGGTACGACGGATCCGACCGGTTCGTCCTGTCCGGGGCCGAGCGGCTGGTCCGGGTGCCGGGCGCGGTCGCGGGCACCGAACGCTACCGGCCCGCCTCCGAGGGCATGTTCGCGCGGATCGTGCGCCACCGCGAGACGGACGACGGGCGCCCCGCGGACTACTGGGAGGCCTGGTCGCGCGACGGACTGCGCAGCCGGTACGGATCCGTGCCCCCGCCGGATGCCGACCGGGAGTGGCGCGATCCCGCGGCCCTCTGCGAGCCGGGCGCCCCCTGGCGGATCGCCGCGTGGCGGCTGAGCGAGACCGTGGACCCCTGGGGCAACCGCATCGAGTACCGCTATGAGCGTGACGCCGGGGCGGCCGACCACGACCAGCTCTATCTGACCGAGGTCCGCTACGTCGACGACGCTCCGCCCGACGGCAGTACCGACCGGCGCTTCCTGGTGACCGTCGCGCTGGCCTACGAGCCGCGGCCGCACGCCCTCTCCGACCGGAGGAGCGGCTTCGAGATCCGCACCACGCGCCGGTGCGTGGCCTTGTCCACCTGGATCCACCACACCGGGTCGCCCGTGCGGACCCGCACCGTGCACCTGTCCTACACCGCGGCCACCGGCAACGCCGCGTCCCTGCTGACACGCGTGAGGACCGAGGCGTACGACGGGGAGCGGACCGAGAGCCTGCCGCCGCTGGACTTCTCGTACAGCGCCTTCACCCCGGCCGCGCGGCGCCGCGTGCCCGTCACCGGAACACTGCCCGAGACCGCGCTGTCGGCGCCGGACCTGGAGCTGGTGGACCTGTTCGGGGACGGGCTGCCCTCGGCGTTGCGCGTCAACGGCACGGTCCGCTACTGGCGCAACCTGGGCGAAGGCCGTTTCGCCCCGCCCCGGACCATGCCCGAGGCGCCGTCGGGTCTGGTGCTCGGCCGTGGCGGGGTCCGCCTCGCCGACATGACCGGCGACGGCCGCGCGGATCTGCTCGTGCTCGACGGGGGACGGGCGGAGTACTTCCCGCTCGGCTTCGACGGCCGGTTCGCCGAGGGCGCCCGGGTCGCCTACCGGAGCGCGCCCGCACTCGACCTCGACGATCCGGACGTGCGGCTGCTCGACCTCGACGGCGACGGGTCCACCGACGCGCTGCGCACCACGACGGGCTGGGAGCTCTACTACGCCGACCGTGCCGCCACGACCTGGACGTCGTCCCGGATCCCCGGCTCCGGAGCTCCGCCGGTCCGCCTCGGCGATCCGGGCGTGCGGCTCGCCGACATGACCGGTGACGGGCTGACCGACATCGTGCGGATCCGCTCCGGGCAGGTGACGTACTGGCCGCATGCGGGCGCCGGGCGGTGGGGAGCGCCGGTGGTCATGCGCGACAGCCCGCGGTTCGGCGGCCGACTCGCCGACGCCGAGGGCGACTTCGACCCGGCGCGCCTGCTGATCGGCGACGTCGACGGCGACGGGCGCGCGGATCTGGTGTACGTCGCGGACGGCAGCATCACCGTGTGGCTGAACCGCGGCGGTGCCGGGTTCGGACCGGGCACGACGGTCCGCGGGACACCGGCGTCCCGGGGCGACGGGGCCGTCCGGCTCACCGATCTGCTCGGCACCGGCGTCGCGGGCGTGCTGTGGACCGAGGACGCGGGGCGGCGGAGCACGTCCGCGTACTCGTTCCTCGACCTGACCGGCGGGGTCAAGCCCTATCTCCTCACCGGGATCGACAACCACCGCGGCAGCCGCACCACGTTGCAGTACGCGCCCTCGACCCGGTACTGCAGCGCGGACCGTGCCGCCGGGCGGCCGTGGCGCACCACGCTGCCCTTCCCGGTCCAGGTGGTGGCGCGGACCGCGACCGTCGACACGTTCTCCGGCACCGAACTGGTCAGCGAGTACTCCTACCACCACGGGTACTGGGACGGCGCGGACCGGGAGCCGAGGGGCTTCGCCCGGGTCACCCAGCGGGACACGCTCTCCGACTCCGACGGCACGGCGCACTGGTCGCCGCCCACGGAGACCCGCACCTGGTTCCACATCGGTCCGGTGGGCCCGGGCACGGGCGGATGGACGGAGCTCCGGCTGGACGACGAGTTCTGGCCGCCCGATGGTGCATCCGACGAGACGTCGGAGCCGCCGGTCACGTACGAGCTCCCGGCCGGGCTGCCGCGCCGCGCTGCCCGGGAGGCGGTGCGTACGGTCCGCGGAAGCGTGCTGCGCAAGGAGGTGTACGTCCTGGACGACGACCCCGACCATGTCGCTCGCCCGCACACCGTCGAAACGCATCACTACCTGGTCACCGCGGTCGATGACGGGCGCGAGCCCGCGGAGTTCACGGCGGCCCCGGTCTTCTTCTCGCACCGGGTCCACCAGTCGACGACCCGGTGGGAACGCGGAGCCGACCCGATGCGCCGACTGAGCTGGACGGGCGGGTACGACGGGTACGGGCGCCCCGGGGTCCGGGTGGAGGCCGCGGTGCCGCGCGGCGCGGATCCCGCCGCCCCCTCCCCGCCCGGCGACCCGTACCTGGTCACCGTGGCGCGTACGACCTGGGCGACCCGTGACGACGCCGACCGCCACATGACGGACCGGGTCTGCCGGGAGTCCCGCCACCAGGTCGTGGACGACGCCACGCGGCCGCTGACCGGGGCCGCCGGGCTGGCCGCCGCGGCACTCGCAGGGACGGCGGCCGAGGAACTCCGCAGCTGCCGCGTGACGCGCTTCGACGGGGAGGCCTTCACCGGGCTGCCGTTCGGTGAGGTCGGCGACCACGGCGCGGCCACCTGCGTCGAGCAACTCGTGCACACGTGGCGGTCCCTGAGGGAGATATGGGACGAAGGCACCCCGGTCCCGCCGTATCTCGATCCGGCGGGACCGCCCTGGCCGGACGTGTATCCGCCGGAGTTCCGCGAGGCGCTCGCGCCGGGCGCGGGCTACCGGTACCGCGGCGGGGACGACGTACACCCCGAGGGCTGGTGGGCCTTCGGAGACCGGCGCCGGTACGGTCCGCGCGGCACGGTGCTCGCCGAGCGCGACCCGCTGGGCGCCGAGCAGACCCGCACCTATGACGCCCATGACCTCCTGCTCGTCGAGGCGTGTGATGCCGCCGGAATGCTCACCACCGCCGAACCCGACTACCGGGTGCTCCTCCCGAGACGCATCGTCGACCCCAACGGCAACCACACCCTGGCCGCCTACACCCCGCTGGGGCTGCTCGCCTCCGTCGCGGCGCTGGGCCGCCCGGGAGAGGAGAGCGGTGACACGCCCGACCAGCCGTCGGTGACGTTCACCTACGGTCTGGACGCCTACGACACGAGCCCGCAGGACCGCCGCCGCCCGCTGTGGGCGCGGACCGTGCGGCGCACGGAGCACCGGTGGGACATCGTGGCGCGCGAGCGGGCCCGGTGTGCGGACGAGGGTCTGCCACCGCCGGAACCGGACGACATCGACGAGCTGTTCAGGGACGAACGGGCGCGCTTCCCCGAGCGCTTCGTCACCAGGGTCGAGTACTTCGACGGCTTCGCGCGCTCCGTACAGACACGTGACCAGGCCGACGACGTCGTGGTGGACGACCTCGGCCTGCCCCCTGCGGCGGGCGCCGCCGCCCGCCCGGTGGCGCTGCGGCGCGCCGGAGCCGCGGATCCCGTGCGCGTCACGGTGAGCGGCGGGCAGACGTACGACAACAAGGGCCGGGTCGTCGAGCGGTACGAGCCGTACTTCGCGGCGGGCTGGGAGTACCTGCCGCCCGCCGACGAGGCGCCCGCGCATCCCTTGGCCAAGATCGTGACCCGCTACGACCCGCTCGGGGAGCCGGTGGGCGTGGCCCACCCGGACGGATCCGTCGAGACCTTCGTGCACGGCGTGCCGTCCGACCCGGCCGCGCCGGACGACGCGGCGCCCACCCCTTGGGAGCGCTGGGCGTGGGACCGCAACGACAACGCGGGCCGCTCCCATCCCGAGGACTCGGCGGACTGGTCCGGGCACTGGAACACGCCGGGCAGCGTACGGTTCGACGCTTTGGGCCGGGTCGTGCGCGCCGTCGAACGCCTCGACGGACGCGCTCTCGTCACGCGGACCACGTACGACATCGAGGGCAATGTCCTCGACATCGTGGACGCGGCCGGGCGTGCCGCCGCGAGCACCCGCTACGACCTGCTCGGCCGGGCCTGGCGTTCCTGGACGCACGACGGCGGCACGACCCGGCGGGTACTCGACCCCCTGGGTGACGTCGTCGAATCCCGTGATGCCAAGGGCGCGTTGGCCGTGATCACCTACGATGTGCTGCACCGGCCGGTGCGGCGCTGGGCGCGCGACGACGGTGACGCCGAGGACACAGCCTGCACGCTGCGCGAGGAGACCCACTACGGCGACGCCGAGGACGTCCGGCTCAACGCGCGGGGGAGGCCTTTCACCGTGTGGGACGAGGCGGGCAGGCTCCGGTACGCGCGCTACGACCTCGACGGGAACCTCCTGGAACTCGGGCGGCAGATGATCCGCTCCGACGCCCTGCTTGCCGGTCTGCCGACGGGCGACGGCGCGGACTGGTCGCGGGCGGGCTTCACCACCGACTGGTCCGTCCCCGGCCGCGAGGCCCTTCTCGATCCCGCCGTGTACACCACCGAGAGCCGCTACGACGCCCTCGGCCGCCGCACTCTCCTGGTCGGCCCTGCCGATGTCGACGGCCATCGGACCTCGATCGTGCCGAGCTACCACCCCGGCGGCGCACTCCGTACCGTGGCCGTGGACGGGGCGGTGTTCATACGGCAGTTGCTCCACGACGCCCGCGGGCAGCGCAGCCTCGCGGTGTTCGGCTGCGACGTGCTGTGCCGGTACGCCTACGACCCGGCCACCTTCCGCCTCGTCCGGCTGCGGAGCGAGCCCTGCGCCGGAGACCCGGACACCGGCTGGGCAGGGACGGGGGCGGTGCTGCAGGACAGCGCCTACCGCCACGACCTGATCGGCAACGTCCTGGCGGTCCTCGAACGCGCCCCCGGCAGTGGGGTACGGCCCGGCGACCCCGACGCCCTCGACCGGCACTTCTCGTACGACGCGCTGTACCGCCTGGTGCGCGCGACGGGCCGGGAGTGCGACGTGCCGCCCGCGCCGCCGCCCTGGCGCACCGGGTTCCGCTGCGGTGACCTCACCCGCGCCCGCCTCTGGACGCAGCGGTACGAATACGACGACGTGGGTGGACTCCTCACGATGCGGCACGAAGCGGGGGCGGCGACGGCCTGGCGGCGTACGTACACGACGCAGGACACGAACAACCGCCTGCTCGGCATCGCGCAGGGCCCGGACACGTGGGCGTACGCGTACGACGCGTCCGGCAACGTGGTGCGCGAGACGACATCGCGCCACCTGGGCCGGGACCACGCCGACCGCATGGTCACCTTCCGCGTCCAGCCCGAAGGGGCCGCGGCCCCCTCGCAGTTCGCCCAGTACCGGTACGACGCCACCGGTCGTCGCGTCTGCCGACTGCTGCGCAAACAGGACGGCCGCCACGAACTCACCGTCTACGTCTCGGACTTCTTCGAGAGCCTGGTCCTGACCGCCGCGTCCGGCGCGGAGACCCGTCATGACACGGTCCACGTCCTCGACGGAACCCGCCGCCTCGCCCAGCTCCGCCTCGGCCCACCGCCGCCCGACGAGACCACCCCCGCGGTCACCTACCACTTCGGCGACCACCTCGACAGCTGCGCCGTCGTCACCGACGACAAGGGCGCCCCGGTCGACCGGGAGGAGTTCACCCCGTACGGCGAAACGGCCTTCGGCGGCCACGCCCTCAAGCGCTACCGCTTCACGGGCAAGGAACGGGACACGGAGAGCGGGTACCAGTACCACGGGGCCCGGTACTACATGCCCTGGGCGGGGCGGTGGACGAGTCCGGACCCGGCGGGGTTCGTGGACGGGCCCGCCCTCTACTCGTACGCGCGGTGCAATCCGGTCGTCGGCACGGATCCGCACGGGACGGACACCCTCGCATCCAGCATTCAGCGCATCGAGAGCCCGGTGGGATGGTTCTTCGCGCAGACCGGATACGACCTGTGGAACGCCCTCTCGATGGGGACGCTCGGCAAGGTCGAGGCCCAGCAGAACCTCGGTACGTGGAAGGGCGTGGGCGACAGCGTCTGGACCGGAGCGCGCGCGTTCTCGAACTCGGCCTCCCTGGGCCTCCAGGACCGCATCTACAACGCCCAGATGACCCAGGGACCCGGTCTGTCGAGCGTGGCCTCGGGCGTGCTCGGGGCAGGGACGGATCTCCTTCCCGTCGCGGAGATCAGGACGTTGAGCGATCCCGGTGCGGGCAGCGCCGCGAAGTGGCAGGCCGGCGGAACGGCGCTGGCCAAGACTGCCGGTCTCGTGACGCTCGGTGCGGGCCTCACGGGGCGGAATCCGGTGCTCATCGGCGAGACGGGGACCGTCAAGCTCGCCTATCGGCCACCGACCCCCGAGGCTCCCCTGGGTCACAACGCCGTCGGGGTCAGTACCCGGGGCGGGACGAGGTGGTTCGACCGGGTGCAAGCAGATTCCGCCGGTATCCCATCCGGCGGCTCGGCCGTCTCGGGGCCCGGAGTGGTGCGCCAGTCCATCGGCTCCGCTCCGGGACCCGAGTACCTGACCAGTGAGGTGACCGTTCCGCTGGCGCGGGCGGAGGCGGCCCTGTCCGCTCTCCGGTCCGAGGTCGGCTCCGGAACCTTCAACCATCTGACCAACAACTGCCTGACGCTCGCCCGACAGGGGCTGGGGGCGGCGGGGGTGGCTCCCCCGATGTCCACGCCCGCCTCCGCCTTCTGGCTGTTCGACAAGCTGCCGTTCGCACCGCAGGGAGTGGCCACCGCCGGGGTCACCTTCGGCGTGGGCGCCGCAGTGCAACCCGCGCCCGCCCGATGAACCCGGCCAGGGGCGCTCCACGTTCCCCGGTGTCCCGCTGACCGGTCTCCGGTTGTCCGGTGATCCGGTCCGAGATCAGCAGGAGTTCCGATGTCCGACCTCCCAGTGCCCCGCCTCCCGATCGACGACGGTGACGGCCACCCCGAACCGGAGGCGAAGCTTTCGGTGAAGCTGGACGCGCCCGCGGGCGGCACCACCGTGTCGGGCGAACAGCCGGGATTCGCCGTGGAACTCACCGGGTCCGTCAGCTCCCAGCGGGTGACGGGCCTGTCGGTCGCGGTGCGCGTCGGCGGAATGCATTTCCCGGCGACACTGGGCTCGACGGTCGGGGCAGGCCGGACCTGGCGCTGCACGGTGCGCTTCTACACCCGCGGCACCGTGGAGGCCGTCGCCGAGGCGCATGCGGTGTCCAAGGTCGACGACAGCGTGATGGAGGCCTTCGCCGCACCGCGTACCTTCACCGTCACCCTCGCCTCGGCCGTGCCGGACATCGCCGTCGTGCAGCCCGCGACCGGCGACGTGACCGTCGGCGAGCAGGGTGAGCTGCTGGCGCTCGTGGCACGGACCAGCGAGGGGTTCGGGCCGCGCACCGTGACGTGGGAATGCGAGGGACGCAGCGGCGGCACCGTCCCTGAGCCGGGCCGGCCGGGCGAGGTCACAGGCCGGGTACCGCTCACCCCGCTGCCACTCGGCCCGCGCACGCTTACCGTCCGCTGCACGGACCCGGCACGGAACACCGCGGCCACCACCGTCACCGTCATGGCCCGCGACCGCACACCGCCCGTCCTCACCGTCAACGCCCCACGGCCGGGCCAGACCTTCGTCGCGGGGCCCGGCGGCCTCACCGTCACGGTGCGCGGGCAGACCTCGGACCGGCAGAGCGGCATGGCGGGCGGCGGCGTCGAGTGGTCCACCGACGGGGGAGCGCACTTCACCGCGGCCGTCACCGGCGACGACTGGGCGACGTGGCGTGCCGACGTGCCGCTGACCGACTTCGGCGCGTTCACCGTCGACATGCGGGCCAGGGACCGCGACGGCAACACCGTCACCTCGCGGCTGCCGCTCCAGGTCGTGGCCGACTACCACGCGCGGGACCTCGACGAGAGGCTGGACGCCCGCAACTACCTGGCGTCGCTGCTCGCCTTCGCCCGCGACCAGATACGCACCTCGGGCGACGCCCACGTGTCCTCGACCGATCTGCAGGGCGTCTTCCACCAGCGGTTCGGCACGCTCGGCCAGCCGCTCTCCCAGACGGGGGATGCCGGGGCCGCCCCGGTGAACCAGCTCCTCGTCGCCTGTGAGGTGCTGCGCGCCCACCGGGTGGCGGGCGCGGACCGGCTCCTCGCGGCGCACTGGAGCTTCGATGACGCGACCGTCGCGGGCGGCACGGTGGCCGACCTGTCCGGCGGCGGCCACGACGCGGTCGCCACGGGTGGCATCGTCCTCGAACCCGGTCGCGGCGGCGGTCGGGCGGTGCGCTTCGACGGCAGCACGAACCGGTTCCTCACCGTGGCGGACGGACCGGCCATCGGGACCGACGGTACGGACTTCACGGTTGCCTTCCACCTCCGCCTCGAACAGGGCTTCACCGGACAGTGGCGCTCCCTGCTGCACAAGGGAGCCGTCAACCAGGAGCGGACGTTCGCCCTCTGGTTCAACCCCGGTGACAACCGGCTGCACGCACGGATCAGCACGACGGCCGACTGGAACGAGGGCCTGGACACGACGGCGCAGGTGCCCGTCGGCCGGTGGGTGCACGTCGCCTATGTGAAGAGCGGCAACCAGCTCCGGCTCTACCTCGACGGCGCCCTCGACCGCTCCGTGACGCTCCAGGGCCGCTCCGTCGCGAACCAGGGCCCGCTGTACATCGGCAAGGACCCCTGGTACCGGGGCTTCGACGGACTCATCGACGACCTGCACCTCTTCCGCTTCGCCCTCGGCACCGAAGGCATCCGGGCCCTCGCCGCCGCGCCCGACCCGACAGCGCTCGCCGACGTGCTGGCCAGGGGCATGGCCGCCTTCGTGTGGGCCGCGTACGAGACGTTCCTGACCGGCATCAGCACCTCGTACGACGAACTGCGCCTCGCACGCGGCGCGGAACCCGCAGTGCGAGGCGCCCTGGCCGAGCGCCTCGGCATCCGACTCACGGACACCGCACCCGACGAGCTGACTCGCCTCACCCTCGATCCGGCCCACGCCGACGCGGCTCTGGTCGAAGAGCTCTTCGGGCTGCGCGACACCGATCCGGCCCGCAATCCGCTGCGTCCGTCCGCGCAGCCGCTCGTGGCGCAATGGCGCGAACGAGCCCGCACCCTGCGGTGGTTCGAGACCGACCACGCCCCGGAGCGGAGGGAGCGTGGCTTCGCGGTCCTCGTCGACCCCGACCTCATCGGCCCCGACGACCTCGCGGCCGACATCGTCGGCAACCCCGCCGCCGCACTCCTGACGGCACGGCGCGCGGAGGTGCGCGCCGTGCACGACATGCTGCGTTCGGCCCGTGAGACCGGTGGCGCGAGCGCCGCGGAGCAACTGACGGCGCTCCTCAAGGCAGGCCTGCCCGACGTCGATCTGGCGGCGATCGCCGCGGACCGGGACGCAGGTGTCGACATCGGCCCTGCCCTCGCCGCGATCCCGCTGTCCCAGGCAGCGTTCGCCGCGTTGCTGCACACCGTGCGGCTCGCGGAGGCCGACTCCGTCGTGCTCGCCGAGTGGGAGGACGCGTACGACATCCTCACCGCGGTCGGGAAGGCCCACGCGGTCGCCACCTGGCGGTCCGAGGAGACCATGATCAACCTCGGGCCCGACTTCTTCCGGGTCTCCGACTCGACCGTCCCGCTGCCGCGCTGGCGGGCGAGCCGGGCGGCCCGCGACGCCTGGCAGCGCCTGCTGCGCACCCGAGTCGAGGAACGTGAGGCGGCGGCTGAGGCCCACCGCCTCCTCGTCGCCGACGTGGCGGAGGCGACGCTGCCCATGTTGCGGGACGCTCTGGTGGCGGCCACCGCAGGCGAACGGGTAGCCGCCGACTGCGTGGAATGGCTCACCGTGCGACTGCAGCTGGACCTGCGGGCAGGCGGCACGCTGCTCACGACCCGGGTCGGTCAGGCGACGGAGACGCTGCAGAGTCTCCTGTTCGCCCTGCGCACCGGACGGCTGCCCGAGGGCCACCCGGCGGGCAGCTGGACTCTCGCGGACGAGACCGAGTTCGACAACGCCCTCAAGTGGATGTCCACACAGGGCGGTTGGCGTGCGGCGATGATGGCGTATCTCTATCCGGAGAACCTGCTGCGGCCCTCGCTGCTGCGGGAGGCGAGCGGGCCCCTCGCGGCGCTGCTGCGCGAGCTGCGGCTCCGCAGGCGTCTGACCCCCGAGGACGCCCGCAACCTCGCCGCGGACTACTTCGCCGCCCAGCTGCCTGCCGTCCACGCCGGCAGGCTTCCCCGACCGGAAGCCGCATGGGGCTTCGACGAAAGCTCCGGCGGCACGGCGAACGACCCTGCGGGCAACACGGGAACCCTGCGCGGACCGGAGTGGACCGCGGGTGCGATCGGCGGCGCCCTCTCCTTCGACGGCGTCGACGACCACGTCGCCGTGGCACGCACGGCCGCCCTGGCCGGGCTCGTCAACTCCTTCACCGTGTCCTTCTGGGCCGAGCCGCGCTCCCCGCACCAGGTCGACCCCGAGAGCGGCGACGGCACCACCGGGACCAGCGGACAGCGTTATGCCTACGGCCCGGCCCAGGGCGGCACGCTGTGGGGGCAGGGCCACGCCGGGTTCGGCGTGTCCGTCGGCACGAATGGCGTCAGCGTGTACGAGCACTCGGACAACTACATGCCCCCGGTGCTCGTGCACGAGGCCCCGATCCTCGGCTGGACCCACATCGCCGTCGTCTACGAAGACCGGCGCCCCCGCCTCTACGTCAACGGAACGCTCGTGCGCACCCGTTCGGCACAGAGCGCCATGACGTCGGTCCACGCCGCGCCCGACGGGCTCGGCGGCATGGGCTACGGCTTCTTCCACGGCCGACTCGACGACATCCGCGTCTTTCCCGCCGTGCTCTCCGGCGACCAGATCGAACTGCTCGCCTTCCGCCTCACCGACCGCCGCGACGACGCCGGACTCACCGCCGTCCGCCGGCTCGGCCGCCGCCTGCTCTCCCCGTACGTCACGGGGCGGCCGCCGCGGATCGGCCCCGAGGGCGCCGCGCTCGACGAAGTGTTCGCCTACGCCCCGATGGCGCTCGCGGTCAAACTCGGCGAAGCCGGGGAGTACCTGGCGGCCCTGGACTGGTGGCAGCACCTCTACGCCCACGACCTGCCGCCCGAACAGCGGCTGGTGCACTACGGCCTGACCCTGGAGCGCAACGATCCGCCGGACCTCGACCCCACGGGCGACTGGACCGCGGTCCTCGACCCGTTCCGGATCGCCCGTACACGGCCCAATCCGCTCACCCGCAGCGTGCTCCTGAACCTGGCGCGCTGCCGCGCCGAGTTCGCCGAGGCCAAGTTCGCCGAGGACTCCCCGGCCTCGGTCGCCGCGGCCCGTTCACTGTTCACCGATGCCCTCGATCTGCTCTCCCTGCCGGATCTGCAGCCCGCCGTGGACCCCGCGGCGGTGGAGCGGCCGCTGCCCAACCCGGCCGTCGAGGCACTGCGTTCCACGGTGACCTGCCAGCTGGCCAAGTTGCGCCAGGGCCGCAACATCGCGGGGCTGCCCCGCACGGACCCGCGCCAGGGCGACGAGGCGGACAGCGTGCGGCCGACGGCGTATCCGTACCGCACGCTGATCGAACGGACCCGGCAGTTCACCGCCCTGGCCCAGCAGGCGGAGGCCGCATACCTCGCCGCTCTGGAGAAGTACGACGCGGCGGCCTTCCGCCGCTTCGAGGCCGTGCAAGCCCTCGAACTGGCCCGTTCCGAGGTGGTGATCCAGGACTTGAAGGTGACCGAGGCGCGGCAGGCCGTGGCCGTGGCACAAGCCCAGCGGCGCCGGGCGGACGGCACCGCGGACGAGTACCGCAAGCTCATCGATGCGGGCCTCAACCAGTACGAGAAGAGCATGCTGGAGGGCTACTGGAAGACGAAGACGCTCCGGGACCTGCTCGGCACCCTGGACGCGAGCATCTCCATCGGGCAGTCCGCGTCCGGCGCGGTCCTGCCGTGGCAGTGGGCCATCGCGGGCGCCCTGTCCGCGCAGTTCACGGGACGCGCCGTGCTGGGCTCGTTCCTCAACGCCGCGGAGACCAGGCTCCAGTCCGACGCCCTCCTCGCCGACCACGCGCGACAGGTGCAGAACTGGCGACTGCAGACCTCTCTCGCCGCGCAGGACGCCCGGGTCGCCGACCAGCAGGTGTTGCTCGCCGTCGACCAGCGGGTCATTGCCGAACAGGAGGCGGACGCCGTCCGGCTCCGCGCCGACCAGGCCAGGGCCACGATCGACTTCCTCGACCGCGCGTTCACGGGACCCGAGCTGTACGAGTGGATGAGCGGCGTCCTGGCCGGGGTGTACCGGACCATGCTGCAACAGGCCACCGCCCTGGCACGGCTCGCGCAGGCGCAACTCGCCTTCGAACGCCAGGAGAAGTCGGCCGCCTTCGTCCTCGCCGACTACTGGCAGCCGCCCTCGGAGGGCGCCGCCCCGGAGCAGAGCGGCGTGTCCACGGACCGGCGTGGACTCACCGGCTCGGCACGGCTCCTGCAGGACGTGGCCCTGCTCGACGAGTACGCCTTCGAGACCGAACGCCGCAAGCTGAACGTCTCGCAGACGTTCTCGCTCGCGCAGCGGCTGCCCCTGGAGTTCGAACTGTTCCGGCACACCGGGACCTTGCGCTTCGCGACCCCGATGGACTGGTTCGACCGCGACTTCCCCGGCCACCATCTGCGGCTGATCAAACGTGTCTCCGTCTCCGTCGTCGGCCTCGTCCCGCCGGGCCGGGGCATCCGCGCCACCCTGACGTCCACGGGCATCTCCCGGGTCGTGGTCGCGGAGGGCACCCCTCGCGAAGTCGTGCTGCGCCGGGACCCCGAGCGCGTCGCGATCACCGCCACACAGTCCGCGACCGGGGTGTTCGAGCTCGACCCGCAGTCCGATCTCCTGCACCACGGCGAGGGGCAGGGCGTGGACACGGTGTGGGAGTTCAGGCTCCCACCCGCTGCCAATCCGTTCGACCGCGCGTCACTGGCCGATGTCCGCTTCACCGTCGACTACACCGCCCTGCACGACGACAACCATCGCGCACAGGTCGTCGAGCGCCTCAACCGCGACCGGATCGGTGGGGGAGACCGTGCGTTCAGTCTCCTGCGGGACTTCCCCGACCAGTGGTACGACCTGCACAACCCGCAGCCGCCGCAGGGAGGACGGCGGGTGCGCTTCACCCTCACCGAGGACGATCTCCCCTCGGGCCTCCAGCAGGTGACAGTGGCCCACATCGCCGTACTGCTGGTCACGGACCCCGCCCCTGAGCCCTTCGACATCACGGTGCGCCACGCCGACCGGGGCGGCCCGGCCCGTCCCGTCGGCGGCCTGGCCAGCACCCGCCGCGGCAACGCACCCGCATGGACATCGATCAGCGGGTCCACTCCGCTCGGCGAGTGGACCCTGACCCTGGCGGAGGAGGCGGCCGACCTGATCGACGGCGGAGCCTTGGACGACGTGCTCTTCGTGGTCGGCTATGAGGGCGTGACGCCGCTGTGGACCTGACGCACCCGCGGCTCGTCCCTCTTGGTCAGGGGGCCGGCTGCGCTCATCGACAGGGACGGGCGGTGGGCCGGCGGCATCACTGTGGCACTGACTGAAATTTCAGGCAATGGCTTGGAGGCGACGAAATCCACCGGACCGGCGCCTGAGCAGCTACCGGACCGGTGGCTGAGCAGCTACCGGAGTCGGCGTGGGGCGAGCGGGGTCACTTCTCCCGCAGCAGCGCGAGCTCGGCGTCGATGGCGCCGCGCATCAGGTCACGGGCGTGATCGATCTGGAGTCCGCCGCTGAGCCAGCGCATGCTGAGCCCTTCCAGGAGGGCGGTGAGCCGCTCGCCGGCCGCCGCCAGCGCGGGGGCCGGGGTCATCGGGCGCACCTTGCCGAGGAGGGCCGCCACCTCCTGCACCCACACCAGGGTCGCCCTGGCGAGGTCCTCGCGCAGCACCTCGTCGAAGACGGCGCTCGCCCGCAACTCGCCCCAGGCGGAGCTGTTCTCCCTGACCTCCGGGGTGTCCTGCAGTTCGAGGAGGAGGATCTCGTCCAGCTCCTCGCGGGGAGCCAGCGGCTCGGCGTCGGGGGCACGGCCGGTGGTGTAGCGCTCGGCCCGGTCGTTGATGAACTCGAGGGTGTGGCGCAGGATCCCGGTGCGATCCTTGAAGTGGTAGTAGATCAGCCCGGTCGAGACGCCCGCTTCGGCGGCGAGCTCCTCGACGCGCAGGCCGCGGACACCGCGGCGGGCGATCAGCCGTGCGGCCGCTTCGAGGATCTGAGTAGTGCGAGGCGCCATGGATCCAAACCCTACCGGGCCGGTCGGGGCCCGGTGATCTCGGCCGATGGCCGGGTGGG
>NZ_LIPN01000011.1 GCF_001418325.1 Streptomyces atriruber
GGAGAGGGGAGAGGGGAGGAGTGGGTCAGGGAGATGACGGTTCGGCCGTCGCCGCCCTCAGCGCCTTCTTCGAGATCTTTCCCACGCCCGTCTGCGGGAAGACCTCCACGAACTCGACGCGGTCGGGCACCTTGTACGAGGCGAGGCCCCGCTCCCGTACGAACTTCCGGACGGCGGCCGACTTCATGGGCTCGGCGCCCGCGCGCAGGATCACGTACGCACAGGTCCGCTCGCCCAGGTACGCGTCGGGCTCGGCGACCACGTTCGCGTCGTGCACGGACGGGTGGGCGAGGATGTGGTTCTCGACCTCCTCGGCCGCGATCTTCTCGCCGCCCCGGTTGATCTGGTCCTTCGCCCGGCCCTCCACGACGATGTGGCCGGTCCCGGTCAGCCGCACCACGTCGCCCGTGCGGTAGAAGCCGTCGGCCGTGAAGGAGCGGGCGTTGTGCTCGGGAGCCCGCCAGTAGCCGCGGATCGTGTACGGGCCGCGCGTCAGCAGGTGGCCCGTCTCGCCGACCGGCAGGTCGTTGTCCTCGTCGTCGACGACACGGATCTCGTCGTCCGGCGAGATCGGGCGGCCCTGCGTGGTGACGATCGTCTCCGGGTCGTCGTCCAGCCGCGTGTAGTTGACCAGGCCCTCCGCCATGCCGAAGACCTGCTGCAACGTGCAGTCGAGGGCAGGCTTCACCCGGCGTGCCGCCTCCTCGCTGAACTTCGCGCCGCCCACCAGGAGTACGTCCAGGCTGCTCAGGTCGTACGCGGTCACGGGCGCCGCCTCCGTCCAGAGGAGGGCCAGCGGCGGGACGAGGCCCGTGATGGTGACGCCCTCGGACTCGATGAGGGGGAAGGCGGCCTCCGGGCTGGGCTGCGGGCAGAGCACGACGCGGGCGCCCGCGTAGAGCGCGCCGAGCGAACCCGGGGAGGAGAGCGGGAAGTTGTGGGCGGCGGGGAGGGCCACCAGATAGACGCTGTCCTCGTCGACCGCGCAGATCTCGTTCGAGCCGCGCAGCGAGTAGATGTAGTCGTCGTGGGTGCGCGGGATGAGCTTCGGGACGCCCGTACTGCCCCCGGAGAGCTGGAGGAACGCCAGGTCGGAGGGGGCG
>NZ_LIPN01000110.1 GCF_001418325.1 Streptomyces atriruber
GGGTGGGCGGCGCGGGAGGGAGTGACGCTGACCGGCCCCGCCTCCCGCGACCCGCGCGTCCGCGCCCTGGTCCAGGAGGCGGTGGACGCCGCCAACGCCGCCGTCTCACGGCCCGCGCGCATCCGTGACTTCACGGTGCTCGACGAGGACTTCACGGTGGAGGGCGGCCTGCTCACGCCGAGCCTGAAGGTGCGCAGGAAGGCGGTGACGGAGCGGTACGCGCAGACGGTGGAGGAGCTGTACGCCAAGGCTCGGTAGAAGGCGTCGCTACCGCACCCCGGCGAGCCGCAGCAGCGCCGTGGTCGCCGCCGCGCCCACCACGACCACGGCGAACGGCGCCCTGCGCCAGGCGAGCACCCCACCGGCCAGCACCCCGGCGGGCCGCGCCCAGCCCGCGAAGCCCTGCCCCTCGGTGAGCGCCCCGGTGGCGAGCAGCGCGACGAGCAGGACGGTGGCGCCCACGGTCAGCAGCTCCTGGACGCGGGCGGGGAGTTCGACGCGGCCGTGCAGGGCGGGCCCGGCAAGACGGAAGGCGTACGTTCCCGCGGCCAGGGCGAGGATGCAGGCGAGTGTGGCGTTCACGAGGCGCTCCTCGACGAGGCGGGGCGGGGGCGGCGGGGTCCGCGGCGTGCCGCGAGCAGGCCGAGGAGGGCGAGGAGCACCGGCACCCCGGCGGGCAGCAGCGGCGCCGCGACGACCGCGATGACGGCACCGGCCGCCGAGGCCCGGCGGGCCGCGCTGTCGGCGCGCAGGGCGGGCAGCACCAGGGCGAGCAGTACCGCGGGGAACGCGGCGTCGAGGCCGAACCGGTCGGTGTCGCCAAGCGCGGATCCGGCGAGGGCGCCCGCGAGCACGCTGAGGTTCCACGCGACGAACAGGCCGGTGCCGGATATCCAGAAGGCCGCCTTGCGCTGCTCGGGGCCCCGCTGGGCGAGGACGAACGCGGCGGTCTCGTCGGTGACGAGGTGCGCGCCGATCAGCCGCGCGGTCCAGGACCGGCCGAGGTCGTCGGCGAGGGCCAGGCTGAATGCCGCCGTGCGGGAGTTGAGCAGCAGCCCGGTCGCCGCGGCCGCCACGGGGCCGCCGCCCGCGGTGAGGATGCCGACGGCGCTGAACTGGGCGGAGCCCGCGTACACGAGCAGCGACATGAGCACCGGCACCCACACGGGAAGCCCGCCCCCGACGGCGATCGCGCCGAAGGAGATGCCGACGACGGCGTCGGCGAGCCAGACGAGCGCGATGTCGCGCAGGACGCCGGGCGGCAGGTCGGAGAGGCGGACGAGGCCGGTGGACCCCTCGTCCGTTCGGCAGGACGGATCGTCTGTTCGGTGTGGCGAACGCATGCGTCGTAGGATGGGCGGGGAGGATCGCGTTCGTCAAGCCGAACGATTGGTCCCCTGTATCGAACGAACGGGGAAGAGGGCTAGGAGAAGCACTGATGACCGACGCGTCCCGGATGCCGCGCGAGTGGGTGGCCGCGGCCCTGCGCCGTGAGCGCACGAAAGCCGGGCTCTCCCTCTCCGAGCTGGCCAAACGCGCGGGCATCGCGAAGTCCACGCTGTCCCAGCTGGAGGCGGCCACCGGCAACCCCGGCATCGAGACGCTCTGGGCGCTGGCCGTCGCGCTCGGCGTCCCGTTCAGCGTGCTCGTGGAGTCGCCCGCCCCCGCCGTGACCGTGATCCGCGCGGGCGAGGGCCCCTCGATGCGGGCCGAGAACTCGTCGTACGTGGGCACGCTGCTCTCCGGCGGCCCGACGGGCGTCCGCCGGGACATCTATCACGGCGCGATGGAGCCGGGTCCGGCCCGCGAATCGGACCCGCACATCCCCGGCTCGGTGGAACACATCATCATCAGCACCGGCCGCCTCCTGGCGGGCCCGAGAGCGGAGCCGGTGGAACTCGCGGCAGGTGATTACATGTCCTACCGGGGCGACGTCCCCCACGCGTACGAGGCCCTGGAGCCCTCCACGACGTTCGTCCTGGTGATGCAGCACGTGTAGCGGGGCCCTGGTGTCGGGGGGCACGTCGCAAGGGGCGCGGGGAACTGCGCGACCGGCCCCCACCGTCCCGCGGACGAAAAAGGGACCGGCTCAACCCTTCCGGGGCCGAGGGGTCAGCAACTGATCTCGCAAGGCGGTGAGTTGATGCGACGTGTCAACGGCCCGCGCCTCGTCCACCGTGGTCAGCGCCAGCAGAACCGCATCGGCGACGACCAGCGCCGTAAGCGCCTCCGTGGTGATCCCGGTCGGTGTGTGCGGGGCGGTCAGCACCGCGTCGACCCGCCCCCCGTACAGCTCGGCCAGCTCGTCCGTCACCAGGACGACCCGCGCCCCCACGGCCCGCGCCCGGTCGACGAGGACCGAGATCTCCGCGAGCGCCCGCCCCGGCTGGAAGATCACCACCGCGTCGCCCTGCCGGATGCCGAGCAGATGGTCGGCGAGCGCGAACCCGGTCGCGCCCACGTGCCGGGCACGCCGGCCGATCCTGCCGAGCGCCAGCGCCAGGTGCCGGGCGGCGAGTTCGGACGCGGCGACGCCGTAGCAGTGGATCTCGGCGGCCTCCGCGAGCGCCTCCACCGCGGTGCGCAGGGCGTCGTCGGGGGTGAGCCTGCGGGCGTGCTCGATGCGCTCCTGCGCCTCGTCGAACACCTCGTCCCAGATGTCGCCGAGGTCCCGGCCGACGTGGTCGATGCGCTGCTTCAGGCGGACCTCGGGCGCCACCGCGGAGGTGAAGTCCGACGCCAACTCCCTTTTGAGCGCGGGCAGTCCCGCGTACCCGAGGCGCTGCAGGGCGCGCACGACCGTGGCGTTGCTGGTGCCGCTCGCCGTGCCTAGCTCCTGCGCGCTGGCGAAGACCAGGGACTGGGGCGGCGCGCTCGCCAGGTACTGCGCGACCGCGCGCTCCGAGGCGGACAGGGCTTCCCACTGGTCACGCACGGCGGACCGGAGCCGCCGGACGCCGCGCTCCGCACCCTCTGAAATTTCCATTACGGCTATTGACTCTCGTGTGACGGCGGTTACTCTCCTGGGCAACGCATTCCAAGTGGAGAGTTTCTTGTAATAGACGTTACAGGCTCTCCGTCGCTAGGAGAACCATGGCACCCCGCACGCTCCCCGTGATCGAGATCTCCGGTACGCCCGTCGAACGCGGCCGTCAGTACGGCGAGGCCGTCCGCCCCCAGCTCCGCGCCGCGCTCGGCTACTACGAGGAGGCGTTCGGCCAGTCCGCCGGGCTGACCTGGGACCGCGTCACCGCACGGGCCGCCCGCTGGCTGGAGCCCGTCCGCGCCCACGCCCCCCACTACGTCGACGAGATGCAGGGCATCGCCGACGGAGCCGGGGCGAGCCTGCTCGACGTGCTCGCCCTGAACGCCCGCGGGGAGGTCATCTACGACAAGTCGTTCGCCGACATGGCATCCGCCGAGGAGCCCGCCGAAGGCTGCACCTCCTTCGCCGCCTACGGAGAGGCCAGCGGCGACGGCCATGTCTACGCGGGCCAGAACTGGGACTGGCGCGCGGGCGTCGCCGACACCGTCGTCATGCTCCGCGTCGTACAGCCCCCGAAACCCACCCTGATCATGCAGGTCGAGGCGGGCCAGATCGGCCGCCAGGGCGCCAACTCCGCCGGTATCGCGCTCAACGCCAACGGCCTCGGCGGCCGCTTCGACGAGCAGGTCGGCCTGCCGCAGACCGTCGTGCGCCGCAGCGTCCTGGACCGGGCCACCATCACCGACGCCCTCGACGTGCTCTGCCGCACCCGCGCCCACATCGCCAGCAACGCCCTGCTGACCTGCCGCGAAGGCTTCGCGATCGACCTGGAGACCACACCCGCCGGACACGGCTGGATGTACGCCACCGACGGTCTCCTCGTCCACGGCAACCACTACCAGGCAGGCGTCCCCGCCGCCCTCGCCGCCGACTACCGCCCCCTCTCGTCCGACTCCCTGGTCCGCGTCCCCCGCGCCGAACAGGGACTGCGCGCCCTGCGCGCCTCCACCGGCCCGGAGGAGTCCCTGAAGCTGATCAAGCAGGCGATGTCCGACCACCTGGGACTGCCCGAGTCGCTGTGCACCCACCCCGACCCGCGCGATCCCGCCGTCAAGCACTGGACCACGCTCGTCTCCTCCTGCGCGGACCTGACCAGCGGCGACTACCACGTGACCGCGGGCACCCCGTGCGACCGCGACTACCAGCACATGCCCTGGAACCTCTACGACGGCCCGTACGGAGACCACTCATGAGCACGTCGAGAACCGCGCGCGCGGCCGCGGCGGGCCTCGCCGCCACCGCCCTGCTCGCCACCGCCTCCTGCAGCGGCGCCGACCTGGCCACGACCGGCGGCGCCCCCGCCGACGCCGCCGAGCTGAAGCTGTCCGCCACGACACCCGCCGCCAAGGGGACGCAGGACAAGGCCGACTGGCTCCTGGAGGACGAGCCCGACTCCCTCGACCTCGACACCCAGGGCTCCAGCGCAGGACGCGTCGTCCTCACCAACGTCTGCGAGCGCCTCTACCGGCTCCGGCCCGACATGAGCATCGAGCCGCACCTCGCCACCAAGGCCCGCACCCCCGACGACAGGACCCTGGTCCTGACCGTCCGCACCGGCGTCACCTTCCACGACGGCTCGGAGCTCACCGCCGACGACGTGCTGTGGAGCCTTCGGCGCCACGCGGACCCCGACATGGAACAGGCCGACGAGTTCGGCAACGTCCGCTCCATGAAGAAGACCGGCGACCACGAGATCACCATCCGCTTCAAGGCCCCCGACGCCCTCTTCACCAAGGCCCTCGCAGGCGACGCGGGCATCGTCTGGAACAAGAGGCAAGTCACCGCCGCGGGCAAGGAGTTCGGCACCCCCGGCCAGGACGACGCCTGCTCGGGACCGTACGAGCTGACGAAGTGGAAGTCCGGCGACTCCCTCACCATCGAGGCGTACGAAGGGTACTGGGGCAAGAAGCCGCGCACCCGCCGGGTCACCTTCCGCTGGGCCTCCGACAGCGCCCTGGTGAACGCGCTGAAGACGGGCGCCGCCGACGGGACGTACGCCGAATCCCCCAACACCGCCGCCGCCCTGCGCGGCGCCAAGGGCCTCGACCAGCACTACGGCCCCTCCACCGCCTCGCTCGCCCTCATCCCGACCGGACGCGGCGGACTCGAGGACCCGCAGATCCGCCGCGCCCTCTCCCTCGCCATCGACCGCACCGGCATCGCCAGGTCCGGCTACGGCGGCCTCGTCCAGCCCTGGGCCACCCCCGTCGGCTCCGGCGCGTGGGGCTACGAGAAGCCCCGGTTCGCCGCCGCCCAGCGGAAGCTGGCCGCGTCCGCTCCCGCCTCGCCCACCGCCGACGACCTCGCCGAGGCCAAGCGCCTGGTGAGGTCCGCGGGCGCCCCCACCGACCCCATCGTCATCGGCACCGACAGCACCCAGGGCCGCATCGTCGTCGCCAACGCCGTGCGCGCCGCCCTCCAGCGGATCGGTCTCAAGGGACAGATCAAGACCGTGCCGACCGCCCAGTTCGAGGAGTTCTACAGCGACCCGCAGGCCCGCGCCGACATCGACGTCCTGGTGGGGGACTGGTACATCTCCAAGGCCGACCCCATGGGCTTCTACGACAACGGCCTCTCCGACTCCCCCAACAACTGGGTCGGCTTCAAGGACGCCACGTACGACGAACTCGTGCGCCGCGCCCTCGGCACCCTCGACGACACCCGGCGCGCGAAGCTCGCCGTCGACGTGCAGCGCCGGTTCGTCGACGCCGCCGTGTGGATCCCGCTCGCCCAGGTGCCGACCGCGCTCGTCCTGAACGACCGCATGACGGGCCCGCCCGCCTCGCAGTCCTACCTCTACTACCCGTGGGCCGCCGAACTCGGCCCGAAGAAGGGCTAGGCGAGCGGCATGACCTCCTTCGTCCCCCGGCTGATCCGCCGCCTCGCGGGGCTGTTCGCCACCCTCTTCGCCGCGTCGTTCGTCATCTTCGCCGCCGTGTACGCGGCGCCCGGCGACCCCGCCGTGTTCCTCGCCGGCGGCCGCGACAAGCTCACCCCGGAGCGGCTCGCCACCGTCCGCGCCCAGTACCACCTGGACGAGCCCCTCGTCGTCCAGTACGGACGCTGGCTGTGGGACTGCGTCCACCTCGACCTCGGCCGGTCCTTCAAATACAGCGACCAGGTCTCCGACCTCGTCGCGGCCCGCTTCCCGACCACGCTCCAACTCGTCGCGTACGCCACCGTGCTGTTCGTCGTCCTCGGTGTCGGCGCGGGCGTCCTCGCCGCCGTGAAGCGCTCCACGTGGGTCGACTCGGCCGTCGTCGGCGGCACCACGCTCGCCGCCTCCGTGCCGTCCTTCGTCGCCGCCATCGCCCTCGTCTCGCTCTTCGGCGTGCAGCTCGGCTGGTTCCCCGTCACCGGCAGCGGCGAGGGGTTCACCGGCACCCTGCACCACCTCACCCTGCCCGCCCTGTCGCTCGCGCTCGGCGCCCTCGCGATCATCAGCCGGGTGACCCGGCAGGCCATGGCCGACGCGGCCGCCGCCGACCACGTCGAGGCGGCCCGCGCCTCCGGCGTCCCGGAGCGGGAGATCATCCGGCGCCACGTCCTGCGCAACGCGCTGGGCCCCATCGTCACCATGTGCGGCCTCGTCATGGCGGGCATGCTCGCGGGCACGGTCGTGGTCGAGACCGCCTTCGGCCTCAGCGGCATCGGCTCGCTCCTCGTCGGCGCCATCAACACCCACGACTTCCCCGTCGCCCAGGCCGTCCTCCTCCTCATGGTCACCGGCTACATCGTGGTCACCACGCTGGTGGACCTGGCGCATCCGCTCCTGGACCCCCGAGTGAAGGGAGCCACGTCGTGACGACGCCCGCCCTCGCCCCGTCGCTGCCCGTACGCCCCCGGCGCCCCGTCGCCGTCACGGTCGCCGGAGCCTTCCTCGCCCTGGTGGTCCTGGCCGCGGTCCTCGCGCCGCTGCTGGCCCCCTACGCCCCCGACGCCATCGACCTCTCCGCCTCCCTGGTCGGCACCGGCGGCGAACACCTGCTCGGCACCGACTCCTCCGGCCAGGACCTGCTCTCGCGCGCCCTGTACGGGGCCCGGACGAGCCTGATCGCGCCGGTCCTGCTGCTCGCCGTGGCATCCGTGCTCGGCGTCTTCCTCGGCGTCCTGGCCGCCTGGCGCGGCGGCTGGGTGGACGCCCTGGTCTCCCGCCTGACCGACGTGATGTACGCCTTCCCCGGCCTGCTGTTCACCGTCCTGATCATCGCGGTCTTCGGCGCGGGCATGACGACGTCTGTCCTCGCCCTCGGCCTCGCCTTCACCCCCACCATCGCCAAGTACACGCGCTCCCTGGCCCTTTCGGAGGCCCGCAAGCCGTATGTCGACGCCTACCGGGTCCTCGGCATGGGCGGCGCCCGCATCTGCACCGCCCACGTCGTCCCGAACCTGGCCCGCGCCGTCCTCGGCTACCTCGTGGTCCTCTTCGGCGAGGCGCTGATGTCCCTGGCGACCCTCTCCTACCTGGGCTTCGGAGCCCAGCCGCCGTCCTCAGACTGGGGCTTGATGGTGCAGGAGGGGCAGGCCGCCGTCGTCCAGGGCGCGCTGCTGCCCGCCATGGTGCCGGGCACCGCCATCGCGCTCGTCGTCGTGTCCTTCAACGTGGTCGGGGTCTGGGCCGCCGACCGGCTAGGGAGCCAGTGAGCCATGACGCTCCTCGACATCAGGGACCTCACCGTCCGTCTCCCCGGGGCCGCGCGCCCGGTCCTCGACTCGGTGTCCCTCCGCGTCGCGCCCGGCGAAGTCGTCGGCCTGGTCGGCGAGTCGGGCTCCGGTAAGTCGACGACGGCGAAGGCGGCCATCGGACTGCTCCCGCCCGGCGCGTCCGCATCCGGCTCGGTCCGCTTCGCGGACACGGACGTCCTCGACCTCACCGGCGAGCGGCTCCGCGCCCACCGGTCGGGCCCCGTCGCCATGGTCCACCAGGACCCGCGGGCCGCTCTCAACCCCGTGCGCCGCATCGGTGACTTCCTCACCGAACGGGGCGCGAGCCGGGCCCGCGCGGCCGAGCTCCTGGCAGCGGTGGGCCTGACGTCCCCCGCACAGCGCCTGCGCCAGCGGCCGCACGAACTCTCCGGCGGCATGCTGCAGCGCGTCGTCATCGCGGGCGCCCTCGCCGCCGAACCGCGGCTGCTCCTGGCCGACGAGGCGACCAGCGCCCTGGACGTGACCACGCAGGCGGAGATCCTCGCCCTGCTGCGCACCCTGCGCGCCACCCGCGACCTGGGCCTGCTCCTCATCACCCACGACCTGCACCTGGCGGCGGCGTACTGCGACCGCGTGTACGTGATGTATGCGGGCCGGGTGGTCGAGGAACGCGCGGCCGACGCCCTGTTCGCATCCCCCGCGCACCCCTACACGCAGGGCCTCCTCGCCTGCTCCCCGACCCTGGGCGAGTCCGGCCCCCTCCGCCCGATCCCGGGCCGCCCCCCGTCCCTGACGGACACGTTCACGGGCTGCCCGTTCGTGGCCCGGTGCGGGGCGGCGGAGGAGGCGTGCGAGACATGGCTCCCGCAACCACGGGCGCTGGCCGACGGCGGCTCGGTGACCTGCCGTGCCGTTTCCGTTGTGGGCACCCGTCCCGCACGGCGGGACGGGTGGGCACAACCCCCGGTGCCGGGTACCGACAACGACAAGGCGAGCCACGAATGACCACAGAAATCCTGCTGTCGGCGGACGGCCTCACCAAGACGTATCCGCTGCCGGGCGGCGGCCGCCACCGGGCGGTGGCGGACGTGAGCTTCGCCGTCCCCCGGGGCGGCGCCCTGGGGATCGTCGGCGAGTCCGGCTCGGGCAAGACGACGGTGGCCCGCATGCTCGTGGGCCTGGTCCGCCCGGACGAGGGCACGATCCGCGTCGCGGGCGAGCCGCGCACCCCACGCGCCCCGAGGGGGAGGTCCGCGAGGCTGGCCCGCGCCCGCGAGATCCAGATGGTCTTCCAGGACCCCTACATCTCCCTGGACCCGCGCCTCACGGCCGGCCAGTGCGTACGGACGGCCCTGCGCCTGCACGGCAGGGAGGAGAGCCGGGCGGAGGCCCTCCTGGACCGGGTGGGCCTCGGCGCCCGGGAGGCGGCCGCCCGCCCCAGGGAACTCAGCGGCGGCCAGCGCCAGCGCCTGGCCATCGCGCGGTCGCTCGCCGTGGATCCGCAGGTCCTCGTCCTGGACGAGGCGGTCGCCGCACTGGACGTGTCCATCCAGGCGCAGATCCTGCGGCTGCTCGACGAGATCCGGCAGGACACGGGCGTCGCCCTGGTCTTCGTCAGCCACGACCTGGCCGTGGTCCAGCACGTCACGGACGAGGTCCTGGTGATGCGCCGCGGGCGGGTCGTGGAGCAGGGGCCCACCGACGGGGTCCTGAGCGCTCCCGAGGATCCGTACACCAAGCTCCTGCTCGCGTCGGTCCCCGGCGAGGGCTGGGACCCGGCGGCAGCGGTCCGGGCGCGGGCGGCGCTCTAGGGGCCGTCCCGAGGGCCTGTGCCGCAACCCCCGAAAAGGCAGGAGCCCCGCTTCCTCCGCTCGCACGGAGGAGCAGGGCTCCTTGGGTACTGCTCTCAATCTCCGGATCTGGTCACCGGAGCAATCACACGCCCCACTCGCGTGGGGCGCCCGATTACATCGGGGTGACGTTCTCCGCCTGCGGGCCCTTCGGACCCTGCGTCACGTCGAAGGAAACGGCCTGGTTCTCCTCGAGGGAGCGGAAGCCGTTCGCGTTGATCGCGGAGTAGTGGACGAAGACGTCCGGGCCGCCGCCTTCCTGGGCAATGAAGCCAAAGCCCTTTTCAGCGTTGAACCACTTCACGGTTCCGGTAGCCATAAGCCCTCCTTGGGCCAAAGGGTTGCCCTGCTCCAGAACCAGCGATTGTTTAAACAACTGCATAAGTCTGAAAACGACGAGAGCCCGCGGGGTCACATGCTCCGCAGGCTCTGTACTGCAAGGGAAACCAAACTGCAACTTGCGGCGAGCTTAGCACGCAGGCAGGGGAATGCAATAGGGGGCAAGATCACGTCACCCGGAGGTTTGACGAGGCCCCCAGTGGGGTTGACGGGGCGCGTCCCCGCCCCGGCGCCCGCACCGTACCGCAAGGGGGCTAGCCTCGCCGATGTGGACAATTCTCCCCTGAACGCCTTCGCGGGGGCAGGCGCCGAACAGCCGCACGACTCCCGTCGCATTCCCCGGCCGCGCGTCGGTCACATCCAGTTCCTGAACTGCCTGCCCCTGTACTGGGGGCTCGCGCGGACCGGGACCCTCCTCGACTTCGAGCTGACCAAGGACACCCCCGAGAAGCTCAGCGAGCAGTTGGTCAGGGGCGAGCTGGACATCGCGCCCGTCACCCTCGTCGAGTTCCTGAAGAACGCCGACGACCTCGTCGCCTTCCCCGACCTCGCGGTCGGCTGCGACGGGCCCGTCATGTCGTGCGTGATCGTCTCGCAGGTGCCGCTGGACCGGCTCGACGGCGCCCGGGTGGCGCTCGGCTCGACCTCCCGCACGTCTGTGCGGCTCGCGCAGCTGCTGCTCGCCGAGCGGTACGGCGTGCGGCCCGATTACTACTCGTGCCCGCCCGACCTGGGGCTGATGATGCAGGAGGCGGACGCGGCCGTCCTCATCGGTGACGCGGCGCTCCGCGCCAACCTCATCGACGGACCGCGGCTCGGCCTGGACGTCTACGACCTCGGGGAGATGTGGAAGGAGTGGACGGGCCTGCCCTTCGTCTTCGCCGTCTGGGCGGCGCGGCGCGACTACGCCGCGCGGGAGCCGGAGGTCGTGCGCGAGGTGCACAAGGCGTTCCTCTCCTCCCGCGACCTCTCCCTGGAGGAGGTCGGCAAGGTCGCGGAGCAGGCCGCACGCTGGGAGTCCTTCGACGCCGGGGTCCTGGAGCGGTACTTCACGACGCTCGACTTCCGCTTCGGCGGCGCGCAGCTGGCGGGCGTGACCGAGTTCGCCCGCCGGGTCGGCCCGACGACGGGCTTCCCGGCGGACGTGCGGGTGGCGCTCCTGGAGTCCTGACCTCGCGGGTCAGGCGTGCGGGATCGGTGCCTGCATGTGCCCGCTGATCCACTGGATGGGTCCCTCGGCCATGGCGGGGACGTAGGTGCGCGCGTTGTGGCCGCCGCCCTGGATGACGTTGAGCCGCGTCTTCACGGGGCCCTTCCCGTACGTCCCGATGAACTTCCGCAGGTTCGCCTGCCCCGATTCCTCGGTGCCGATCTGGAAGGCGAGGTCGACCTCCGGGCCCCCGCGGTCGGCGAGGTGCCGGGCCAGCCGCTCCGGGTCGTTGGCCCGGCGCTCCTTCTCGTGGCCCGCCCAGAGCGGGGAGTCGGGGACGGTGTCCGGTCCGCTCGCGATCACGGCGCGGAACCTGTCCGGATGCTTCAGGACGGACTTCAGGCCGACGAAGCCGCCGGACGAGGAGCCCATGAAGGCCCAGCCGTCACGGGACTTGAAGGTCCGGAAATTCGCCCGGACGAAATCGGGGACGTCGTCCGTCATCCACGTGCCCATTTTGGGTTGCCCCGGAATATCGCTGCCGTCGTAATAGTTCTTTGCGTCCGGATTGAGTACGGGCATCACCACGATGAACGGCAGGCTCTTCCCTTCCCGCGACCATCGGGCGATGCTGCTCTCCAGCTTGAGGTCGGTCCCCATCCAATAATTGTTGGGATAGCCGTTGCCGCCCGGCAGGGCTATCAGTACGGGGAAGCCGCTGTCGGCGTACTTCGGGTCGAAGTACTGCTTCGGCGCCCAGACCCATACCTTGCCGGTGAATCCGGACTTCTTCCCCCGCAGCGTCGTCACGCCGATCTTCGTGCCGTCGTCCAGCGTGCTCTCGGTGGTGAAGGCCGACTTGGGGCCGGTGGGGAGGAGCGTCTTCTCGGCCGCCGCACCCTTCGCCTGCCCGGTGGCGCGCGAAGCCTTCGGGTCGTCGAAGCTCACCGGTTCGCCTTTGTCGGAGGAGCAGGCCGACAGGAGCAGCGCCGAGGTCAGGGCGGCGGCGGTGGCGGCGAGTGCGGTGGAGGGGCGGCGACGGTTCATGGGGGCCTCGGGGTGGAGTCGAAAGGGCCTATAAAGCCCTAAAGCGGTCATTACTCACATGTAGAGGGGGAAGCGGGCAGGGACGTTCCCTCGACGGCTCGCGCACTACGCTGATCCGTAGTGCTGAGTCGCGCGAGGTGTCCGGCGCCGTGCCTGGGGGAGGCCAAGGTCATGCATCCGCTCGAAGCCGACGAACCCACCGTGATCGGTCCCTACCGGCTGCTCGGCCGGCTCGGCTCCGGCGGCATGGGCCGGGTCTATCTGGGCCGCAGCGCGGGCGGCCGCACCGTCGCGGTCAAGGTCGTGCACCCGCACTTCGCGCTCGACGAGGAGTTCCGGGCCCGCTTCCGCCGCGAGGTCGACGCGGCGCGGCGGGTCGGCGGCGACTGGACGGCGCCCGTCCTCGACGCGGACCCGGAGGCGTCCGTCCCGTGGGTCGCCACGGGGTACGCGGCCGGGCCCTCGCTCACCGAGGCGGTGCGGGACGGCGCGCCGCTGCCCGAGCACTCCGTACGCGTCCTCGGCGCGGGCCTCGCCGAGGCGCTGGCGCACGTGCACGCGCTGGGGCTCGTCCACCGAGACGTGAAGCCCTCGAACGTCCTGCTCACGCTCGACGGACCGCGCCTGATCGACTTCGGCATCGCACGGGCCACCGACGGCACGGCCTCGCTCACCTCCACCGGCGTCTCCATCGGCTCGCCCGGCTACATGTCGCCCGAGCAGATCCTCGGCAAGGGCGTCACGGGCGCGGCGGACGTCTTCTCGCTCGGGGCGGTCCTGGTGTACGGGGCGACGGGGCAGTCGCCCTTCCCCGGTGACTCGTCGGCGGCCCTGCTCTACAAGGTCGTCCACGAGGAGCCCGAACTCCGCGCACTGAGCGGAGAGTTGCGCGACCTCGCCGCCGCCTGTCTGGCCAAGGAGGCGTCCGCGCGCCCCACCCCCGGGGAACTCGCCCGGCGTCTCGCCCCGGAGGGCGCGGCGGCGCTGGTGGCCGCGGGCTGGCTGCCGGGTCCTGTGGTGGAGCGGGTGAGCCGGAGTGCGGTGCGGCTGCTGGACCTGGACACGGGGGCGGGCGCGGCGGGTGCGGGCGCGGCGTCGGTGAACGCGCCGTCCGGGCCGGTGGCGTTCAACAACCCCTCCGTGGAGGGGTCCTTCGGGCCGCCCGACCCTTCGTACGGGTCCTCTCCCGCGTACGGGTCCTCGCCCGCGTACGCCGACGCGGCACCGGCCGCCCCCGCGGCGCCCCCTGCCCCCGCGGTGCCGGAACCCCGCTCCGAGGCGCAGGCGGACACCCGGCCGCCCGGCAAGTTCTCCGTCTCCGTGGCCGCGACCTCCGTGCCGGAGGGCCCGAACGGGCGCGGCCGCAGGATGAGTTGCACCGTCGCGCTCGCCGTGGCCGGAGCGCTGGCCGCCGTCACCGTCGGCTCGGTGTTCGTCTTCGGCATGCTGCCGGACGAGAAGTCGGCGAGCGACCAGGGCGCGGAGCCCCCGGCGTCGTCCGCCACGCCCAGCGCCCCGGGCGACTCCGCGGGCGGGGGCAGGGTCCCCGAGGCCTACCTCGGCGCGTGGCGCGGCGACGCCGACGCGGCCAACGGCAAGGTCCCCCTCGGCACCTTCACCGTCACCCTGCGCCAGGCGAAGCCGGGGGACCGGCTCGGCACGGTCCTGCAGCGCGACCCGATCGGCAACACGTGCACGGACGTCCTGACCCTCAAGTCGGCCACGAAGCAGGAGGTCGTCGCGGTGGGCAAGGGCGCCGAGGGCAACGGCGGCCAGTGCGCGCAGACGTCCCACACCGTCCGTCTGCGTCTGGAGGGGGCGGGCCGGACCCTCGTCTACACGTCGGACGACCCCGACGCGGGCGACCCTAGGGCGCGGCTGTCGCGGGTGCGGTGAGCGCCGCGCGGCGCCTCTTCAGGTACAGGTGGACGAGCCAGCCGCCCACCACCGCGCAGAGCACGGCCGCCGCGAGGCCCGGCAGCCACAGGTACGGGTACTGCTCGTGGATCCAGCAGGGCTCGCCGTGCGCGAAGCACTCCGGGCCGCGGCGGCGCCGCTTGGGCCTGGTGGCGCCGAAGCAGAGCAGCAGGAGCAGGCTCGTCAGTGCCGCGCCGGGGAGCGCGGCGGCCGCCCAGCCGATCGAACGGGCCGTCTCCTTCTTCCAGTTCGCCCGCGTCAACGGCGCGATGACCGCGGCGACGGCGGGCGGGGCGAGGAATCCGATGGTGATCGCGAAGCCGTAGCCGCCGCCCGGCCAGTCCGGGGCGATTTCGCCCCACAGCGTCTCGCCCCAGGCCAGGTCCGCCAGGGCGAAGAGGACGACCACGGCGAGGACGGCGAGGAACATCAGGGCGCCGAAGCGCCAGCCGCCCCGCTCGCCCTCGCCGTCCCGCCCGCCCTTGCCGCCCCGTTTTCCCGGTCGGCCGGAGGTCCGCGCCCCCGGCACGTGGTCGTACCGCAGGGCGGGCCCCGCCGCGCGCCGCCGGACCTTCCTCGCCGAACTCCCCACGGCCGTCCTCCTTTCCGCCGGGTCGCCCACCACAGCCGACTTCATCCGACCACAGCCGACTACAACGGAGTCGTCACCGTGGCGATCTCGCCGTTGCCGAGGTGCAGCATGCCCTTGCCCGGCGCCACCGGGCCGCCGACCATGCTGCGCGAGATCCTGAGCCCGATGAGGTCGCCGCTGGAGCTATCCTGCGGCGACAGCAGGATGCCGCGGCGTCCCTTCTTCGCGTCGACCTGCCAGCCAGAGAAGCCGCTGCAGACGTCCTCCTCGTCACCGGCGAGGACCAGGGCGAGGCCCTGGTCGGCGCCGCGCTGGATGATCCGCTTGAAGTGGCTCGCCGCGTCGGCGTCCTCAAGGATCTCGGCGTCGTCGATGAGGACCACGACCGGGTTCTCCGGGGACGCCTCCGCCTCGTCGATGAGCTCCTCGAACTCGTCCTCGTCGATGTCGTCCTCGGTGAACACCTTCAGTACGCCCTCGGTGCCTTCGAGCGCGCGCAGCGGCGACTGGCGCGGGGCGGCGACGACGAGACGTACGCCCTGCGTCCGGAACGAACGCGCCATGTTCAACAGGACCGTCGAGCGGCCCGACTTGGCCGGGCCCGCGATGACGAAGGCGGGCACGCCCTCCGCCAGGTCGGGGCCGTGCCCCATGACCTCGTCGCCGCCGATGCCCACCAGCGCCCACAGCCTGGAGCGCGAGGCGTCCGGGTCGCGCAGCTCCCACGCCTCCTCGAAGGAGATGCGGCTCGGCAGCGTGTCGACGCGGAACGGGCGGCGGTGGCGCGGCACATCGGCGTCGCGGGCCGCGGCCTGCTCGCCGATCGCGGCGATCGCGGCGGCCTGCCCCTGACCCGTGGAGTCCTCGGAGAGCAGCGCGAACTGCGTCTCCGTGCCGCTCTCGTTCCGGAAGGCGCGGCCCGGCGCGATCTCCTCGGGGACCTTGCGGGCCGGGATGCCGAGCATCGAGAAGTCGGAGCGGTCGGCTAGGCGCAGGCCGTACTTGTCCTCGGTGAGGGAGGAGATGCGGCCCACCAGGATCTGTCGGTCACCCGTCATCACCATGTGGAGGCCGACGCTCGCGCCCTCGCGCATGATCGTGGTGATCTCGTCGGTCAGCGCACCGTGGTCGACCTCGCCGAGGGTGGGCAGCCAGCCCTCCCACCGGTCGAGCAGCACGACCAGGTGCGGCAGCCGCTCGTCCTCGGTGGCGTCGGCCCGCTGCTCGCCGATGTCCGCGTACCCCTTGTCGGCCAGCAGGTCCTGGCGGCGCGTGAGTTCGCCCTTGAGGCGGTTGATGAGGCGCACCACGCGCTCGGTCTGGTTGCGGCCGACGACGGCGCCGCAGTGCGGCAGGCGGGTCAGTGCGTTGAGCGCGCCGTTGCCGCAGTCGATGCCGTAGAGGTGCACGTCGGCGCTGGAATGGGTGCGGGCGAGGGAGCCCGCGATGGTCCGCAGGACCTGCGAGCGGCCGGAGCGCGGGGCGCCGCCGATCATCAGGTGGCCGAAGTGCGCGAAGTCCACGACGACGGGGCGGCGCGCCTGGTCGGCGGGCAGGTCCTCGACGCCGTACGGGGCGGGCGTGAGCGCGCCGGGGGCCGTGCGGGGCGCCGGGGCCGGGATCTCGTCGAGCAGCAGCGTCTCGCCGAGCGCGGGCAGCCAGGGGCTGTGCTGGGCGGGGATGCCGAGGCTCCGGTTGGCCTCGATGATCTCGTCGACCAGGACCTTCAGGTCCGTGATCTCCTCCTCCTCGCGGGCCTGGGCCTTCGGCTTCACCAGCGCGGCGCGGCCGAGGGCCGCCCAGTCCAGGGCGTCGACCCAGGGCGCGAGCAGCGCGGGGTCGGCGGCGCCGGGGCGGCGGCCACCGACGCGTCCCGACTGGAAGGGCACGAGGGAGGCGTGCCCGAGACGCACGTACGCCCGTCCCGGGGTGTTCTTGGAGATGTGCCCGGCCTCGGGGGAGTCGATGACGTCGCTGGACTCGCCGCCGTCGGTGACGCGCAGCGCGATGCGGAGGTTGGTGTTGGCGCGGATCTCGGGCGACACGACGCCGGAGGGCCGCTGCGTGGCGAGCAGCAGATGAATGCCCAGCGAACGACCACGCTGAGCGATGTTCACGAGCCCCGTCACGAAGTCGGGCAGGTCGCGCACCATCGAGGCGAACTCGTCGATGACGATGAGGAGCCGCGGCACGGGCGCGTGCGACGGGTCGCGCCGCACCAGGTCCTGGTAGTCCTCGATGTCCTTGGCGTCGGCGTCGGCGAGGATGTGCTCGCGCCGCTTCAGCTCGGCGCCGAGCGACTCCAGGGCGCGCTCGACGAGGTGCGCGTCGAGGTCGGTGACCATGCCGACGGTGTGCGGCAGCTTCACACAGTCCTTGAACGCCGAGCCACCCTTGTAGTCGACGAGGACGAACGTCATGTTCTCGGGCGTATTGGCCACGGCGAGCGCGGCCACGATGGTCTGCAGCAGCTCGGACTTACCGGAACCGGTGGTACCGGCGATCAGGCCGTGCGGGCCGTCCTTGCGCATGTCGATGCCGAACGGGCCGTCGTACGACTCACCGATGACGGCCATCGTCGACTGCCCGCCCGCCTGCCACCTGGCGGTGATCGCGCCGGACGTCGGCGGCTCCAGCTGCAGCACGTCGAGCAGCCGGCTGGACCCGGGCAGCGCGGAGTCCTCGGTCTCGCCGCTGATGTCGCGCAGCGGCGACACGGACCGCGCCAGGCGCAGGCACCAGGCGGGCGTCACGAAGTCGGGCCGTACGTCACGGAGCCGCTCGGCGCCGCTCATCTCGACCCGCAGCCGCAGCTCGCGCGGTGCGCTGGACTGCTGGGGGTCGGGCGAGGCGGTGTGCCAGGCCTGGAAGGACGGGAAGCCGCCGGGGGCGTGCTGGGGCTGCGCGGGCGCGTTCGGCACGCCCTGCGGAACCGGTCCGCCCCCGTACGCGTGGGGGACCGGCTTGGGCTCGGCGACGACGAAGGCCTGGCACTCGCCGGGCAGAAACCGTTCTTCGGTGTCGAGGCAGAGTGCGTACATGTGCACCGCGGGACCCTCGCGCAGCAGCCGCACCACGCCGGGCAGCGACCGCAGCCGCCGCGACCCGTCCCACACGACGACGATGTCCGGGTCGGAGAAGTTCGCGCCCTGGCTCTTGTTGTCCTCCGCGGCCTTCACGCGCGCGTCGAGGATCTGGGTCAGCTCACCGATGCGGGCGCCGACGGTCTCGGCGTCCGTCCCGATGAGTACGTTGATGTCCTGTCCGCCCGAGGGCCGGGCGTGCGGCAGCCACCGCACCCAGTCCCAGCTCTCCTTCGACGTGGCCTCGGTCAGCACGTAGAACTGCACGTCCATCGGGCTGTGCAGGGTCGCGGTCTGCGCCACGGCCCAGCGCCCGAGCGCGGTGGCGGAGTCGTCGGGCCCCGCGATGCCGATGACGCCAAGCCCCTTCAGCGGCAGGGCGACGGGTGCGTCCTCGATCTTCCACGTCACCTGGCGCCGGTGCTCGTCCTTCTCCGGGTCGTCCAGGACGACCTCGGAGGGCAGCTGCCCGGTGCCGAACCGGAGCAGCAGATGGTCGCCGTCGGTCCGCCGCCGCTCCCACAGCCGCGTACGGGGCCCGGTGCTCAGGGCGAGGACGCTGGCGGGGTCGGGCACGGCGTTGCGCCGGTCGAGGCGCTCGGCCACCAGGGCGTCCTGCGCGTCCTTCTCGATCCGAGCCTTGGTCTCCTTGTACTCCTTGACCTGCTTCGCATGGGACTTGCGCCCGTGCTTCTTGTCCATGAAGTAGTTGCCGAACAGCATGATGGGACTCAGTCCCGCCATGATCAGGTAGTACCAGCGATTGAAGATCATCGCCGCGACGACGGCACCGACCAGCGGGAACAGCGCCATCAGCCAGGGCAGCGGGCGCGCCTCGAAGTCGCGGGGCGGGCTGGGCAGCCGGAAGTTGGTCTGCCGCTCGGGCGGACGCAGCCGCGGGGGCCGGTTGTAGTCGAGCCCGGCGCCGTCCTCGGACCACTTGAGGGCGGCGTTCGGCGGCGTGTACCGGACGAGTTCGAGAAGGGTGTTGCCGACGGCGATCTGCGCGCCGAGCGGCCAGGGGACGGTGTTGCGCGACCCGGCGGCCCGAGCCTTGGCCCGAGCTTCCTTCCGCTCCTTCCACTCCTTCCGTTCCTGCTTCTCCCTCTTCTCCCGCGCCTTCCTGTCCTTCTTGGACTCTCCCTCGGGCGGGGTGGACGTGAGCGGCTCGTCCTCGTCCTTCTCCTCGCCGAAGGGCGCACCGTCGAGGGTCACGCCCTCCTTGTCCTTTTCGTCCCCGTGCAGGGTGGCTTGGCAGGTGCCGTCCGTTGCAACTGACAACGTGAGGGCGCGGTCGGGCAGCTCCGGATCGTCGATGCGGATGTACGCGGCGGGCCCGCCGCCGATGTCGTACCGCCCGATGCCGAGCCGGTGCACGGAACCGGCGGCGGCCCCGCTCGCGACGCGCAGCTCGACGAGGCCGGAGGGCTCCCCCGGCAGACAGCCCGCGGGATCGTTGAGGCTGACGACGGCGCCCTCGCGCAGCGGCGAGGTGACGACGGTGGCGGAGGGGTCGACGGCGTACCCGTCGACGTAGATCATCGGCGCGCCGCCGCCGGGCGCCTGCTGCCCGTGCCCGATCGGGATGACCTGCGCGCCGCTGTGGCCGACCTGCCGGGCCAGTTCCACCGCGATGTCCTGCACGGTGGACTCGGGATCGGCGTCGAGAACCACGTCGGCGGTGCCCCCGCCGAACGGATCGACGACGGTCAGAGTCAGGCGCACGATCGTCCTCCCCGGAGCTGAACAATGCGCCTGACGATATCCGCTCCCCCCTTCCCACGGGCAACGGCCTGTGCGCGGGCTCATCGCGAAACGGCACGCAACACTTCGCACCAGTTCGCACTCGCTCATAGCGGAGCTGTGACTGAACCGGGCTGTGATCCCATCCGCCCCACCCGTAAGCTGCTGGCGCAAGAGCGGAAGATCACACCATCCGCGTTACGGGAGCCACGGGGGTTGGCCCTGCGGCGAGTTGATTGGGAGAGAGCCTCATGGCCAAGGACCTTGATGTCACATATCAGGACATGCGTGACGCGGCCAAGCACGTGGTCAAGGAGAAGGACAAGCTCAACGAGAAGCTCGACGGGCTGAAGAAGTACATCAAGAACCTCGTCGAGACGGGCTTCGTCACCAAGAGCGCCTCGAAGGCGTTCGACGAGAACTTCGACGAGTTCGTCGAGGGCGCCAAGAAGACCATCGACGGTCTGGACGGCATGGGCGACTACCTCACGAACGCCGCCGACAAGTACGAGCAGATCGACGACGAGCTGGGCCGGGCCGCGAAGAAGTAGCAACGGGCTCGGCTTCGCCGAGGGCGGGGGCGACGGGACGTATCCGCCGCCCCCGCCCTCGCTTCGCAGCCGAGAAGGCACGGGAACGACGGTGTGACAGAGGGGTGGCTCGTGGGGGAGTACACGAGGATCGACGACCTGAACGTCATCCGGGAGATGGGTGTCGGCCTCGGGAACATCAAGGAGGCGTTCGACGGCCTCGGAAAGCTGAAGGGGCAGTACGAGGACGATTTCGGTGAGCACGACCTCTCCTGGCAGTTCGGGGACTTCGTGGAGAACTGGGATCGTCACCGCGAGGAACTCGGGGAAGAGATCAAGAGCCTCTCCGATCTCGCGAAGGCCGCCGCCAAGACGTACGAGAAGATCGACAGTGAACTGGCGAAGGTCCTGCGCGACTCCGACAAGAAGAAGTCCTGATGGCAGGCGGGCGCACCACGGACTGGCAGCCGCTGGCCGACCACGACCCGGTCCCCGGCGACCCGGACCGGCTGGAACAGCTGGGCCGCAAGCTCCGCAAGACCGCGAACGAACTGGAACGCCAGGTACGCCACCTCAAGGCGGCGTCCGAGGTGGAATCCTGGGACAGCGACGCGGGCAAGGAGTTCCGCGAGAAGGCGAAGAAGTGCCGCGGCCGTCTGGAAGCCGCGCACAAGCGCTACAAGACGGTGGCCGACGCGGTCGGTGACCGGATCGTGGACCACGGATCCGACTACGAGTCGAACGCCTCGGCCCAGCCCGGCAATTACGCCACTGAACTCCTTCGCGCCCAGCGGATCGCTGAGATCGCCCGGCAGGATGCCCAGGATGCCGAGGCCGACAAGAGCGCCGCCCAGAAAGGGCTGGACGGTCTCTCCGGGAAAGAGGAGGGGCACAGCGCCAAAGGGGAAGCCAAGGGGCACAAGGAGAAGCTGGAGGACCGGGCGGAGTCGGCCGGCAAGGCCCTGGAGGCAGCCCGGGAGAAGTTGCGGAGAGCGCAGGAAATCCGCGACACGGCTGCGAAGAAGGCGCGCGAGGCCATCGATGAAGCAATCTCCGACGATGCCCTCAAGGATGGCTTCTGGGACGACTTCGCGGACTTCGTGGAGTGGGCTGCGGGCTGGATGGAAGACATCTCGAAGTACGCTGGTCTCGCGGCTCTGGCCGTTGGATGGATCCCTGTCATCGGTCAGGGACTGGCAGGGTTCCTGGGTGCCGTCTCCATGGTGGCCACGCTGATCAACATTGCCTGTACGGCGGTCCAGGTCGCAATGGGCGATGAGTCCTGGACCGCGCTTGCCGAGGCGGCGGTGGGGTTGCTGATGATGGGGGCGGGCAAGGCGATGTCCAAGGTCAGCGGTCGATATGCCAAGGGCCTGTTGGACCGTATGCGGGCGGCCAAGGGTGGTAAGCAGACTCCCCGGCAGAGCAAGCGGAATCGGCACAAGTTCAACCGTGATGTGGCCCACGTCAAGGGGCTTCAGAAGGGTGACATCTCGAAGTCCATCCGTGAGCCGGTCACCGAGGTCTTTAAGGGATCCACTTGGTCGGGCGCTTTTAGGGGCGGCTACCGTGAATCTGCGCAGGTATTGCGGGATCGCGGAAACGGAAGCTTGATCAAGGGAGGGGTCAAGTCGATGTCCTTGTCGGACGCTTCCGTGGCGTCTGACCTCAAGGAGATGAAGCACCTGGGCAAGAGTATGGGCGACGGATTTGCGGTCAACAAACTGTCGAGCCGGGCCACAGCCCTGAATGTGGCAGGCAGCGGAATCACTGCCGGTGGTCTTCTTATTGACGAGGTGAGCTGATGGAACGAGAGCAGAAAGAAGTCGCTGGGTTTTCTCCCGGTCCCGAGGACGACTACCTTGTCGATTTCGATTTCGATGGCGGCTGGCTTCCTCTGACACTCCACGCGGGAACTCGGGAAGAGTCCCGGAAGATGGCCGCAGATCTGGTGGAGAAGTTCAACCCCTTGCACCTCGGCGTCAGCAAAGCCGCACTGCAGGAGGAGCTGGAGAACCTCGCCCTGACAGCATTCGAGTCCGGCCCCGTTCTGACGACGGTCGCATACACGGAGGGCGGCATTCTCATGGCAGATCTGTCGGTCTTCGTGTACGGAGAGGACGATGTCCAGCGTCCTTCGCCGCAGGAGTATCTGCCCCACTTGACGAAGTGGTCTTACGCTGAAGTGAAGGGCGAAGCACAGGTGACTGACGTTCAGCTGCCGCTCGGTTCGGCCGTCCGTGTGCAGGCGGTGCTGGCCGAGAAGCGACGCTTTGGCTGGGGCAAGAAGCTCAGTGAGGCTCTCCGGTATGGAGTTTGGCCGGACGGGTTGGAAGAAATCCTGGTCGTCGAGGCGAGATGGCTCAACTTTGAACGTACGGACGAGCTGACCGAGCTCGTGGACCGTCTCATGCCCACCATGCGGCTTCTGCCCGTTCCCGCGGAGCCCGCCACAGGCAGTGCCTCCGAATCGACCAGCGAGAGCTGACATGCCCCTCCAGACGGAATGGAACACCCCTCCCAGCGACTACACGATCTTTGTTCCCGCAGGTTGGTTCCAACTGCACCTCGATCCTGAGGAGCGCGACCGTGGCATCGCCGCGCTTGCCGACCGGCAGTTCGCGGGCATCGACAATGCGCCCGTGCTCAAGGAACGGCTGATGCGGGATCTGCAGAAGCAGGCCAAGGCGGCCTACCGCGAGGGCGGTGTCGAGCTGTACATCAGCCTGCTGACCGTTGAGGGTGTGCCGCTGGCGTCCTCACTGCTCGTGAGTCTGCTCCCGGACGGCTGGCCCGGCTGCCGCACGGCACACGACCTGGCTCGCCGACTGGGCGACACGGGGCGCCCGGCTGAAGTGCGGAAGCTGGACGCCGCAGGCGACGCCGTACGGACGGAGAAGACCGAAGCCCCCGATCCCGAGCGCCAGATGGGCAACACTCTCGCCACGACGACCGTGAGCTACCACGTCCCCGTCCCCGCGAGCACCCAGTGGCTGACCCTCACCTTCTCGACCCCCATGGAAGGCCTGGCGGCACAGATGGTGGAGCTCTTCGACACCGTGGCCGGGACATTGCACTGGGAGTAGCCGACGTCCGCGCGTGGTGAGCGGGTACGACCCATCGCCCGAGGACTTCCGGTGGGTGACGTTGCAGTCGGCCTTGTATGTGTCCAGCCGGTAGCCGGACTTGGCCCTGGTGAGGTCGTACGTACATGACTGCGGATCGGCGAACTCCGTGCCCGACTCCACTCGCAGAGCGACAGGCTTGGCCACTGTTGTGGTGGCGGCGATGTCGACGCCGAGGTGGTTGAAGCTCGCCGTCACCCAGACGGAGTCGATCGGAGCGTCGAACCGCACGCGCGTGGCCAGGTTCACGATCTGACCGTCCGCGGTCGGTCGAAGGGTGACCGAGGGCGCGGGAAGCTTCGGCCCAAGGGGGGCAGGTCCTTGCCTCAGGTGTCGAGGTTCACGAACAGGCTCCGGGCGAACGCGTCGAACTCGTCGATGTTCGACGTGATCCATCCGATGTCCTCGCCCACCGTACGTACGATCACGTCGATGCCCAGCGATTCCAGCCGCCACGCGTAGTTCACCGAGCAGCACATCGCGCCCGCCTTGGCCGCGACGAAGTAGCGGACCGAGCGCTTGCCGCGCCCCAGCCGCTCGGTGTCGAAGTCGATGACCTCGGGGTCCCGCGCGGCGCCCGGCTCATTCTTCTGGACCAGCTCGTCCAGCGTCGCGTCCACGTCGCCCTCGCTGGGGCCCGCGTGCACGAGGAAGGTGAGGAACTCCCGCCGGGGATCCGGGACATAGAGGAAGATCTGGTGCGCCGGAACCGTCCGCGGAATCAGCTCGGCCGCCGAGTCCAGTTCGAAGGCCAGCATCTTGACCTGCTTCTTGTCGACCGGCTCGTCGTCGACGAGTGCCCAGAGCAGTTCCGAGGTGCGGCGCGCCCACTTCTTGCGCTCGCGCGCGGCGCCCCGCCCGTCGCCGAGGAGCGGCATCGCAGGCCAGACGGCGGCATCGCTGTCCGAGTCGAGGGAGAAGGTGACGGTCACTCGGTCCTCCAGCGGAACGTGGTCATCACGGCGTCGAAGAGTTCTACGAGGATCTCGGTGAAGTCGCCCTCGGGATTGCCGTCGCCGAGGGTGGTGAAGCTGACGACGACCCAGCCCGCGTCCCCGCCGGACGACGGTACCCGCACGACGTAGTCGACGTGCTTCGACGCCGTCTCGGCCCCCTTCCGCGGGTCGGCCGGCATCGTGCGCTCCTTGCGGAGCCCTGCCGCACCGTCCAGCTCCGCGGGCTCGGAGTCCTTGGAGTCCGCGAGCAGTTGCGTCAGCATGTCCTGCGGACTGACCCCCTCGCGCAGCCCGGTGTCGAGCTTCGCGACGACGATGGAGGCGGCGACGAGGTAGCCGTGCATGGGCTCGACGGGCAGATAGAGGTCCACGCCGTCCCGGCGTTGCGCCTCCTTGACCGAGGCGTTCAGCCGCCGGTACAGCTCCATCCGCGCCTCTGCCACCTTGTCCTTGGGCAGTTCGCGGGAGGCCCGCTCGGCGGCCTCGTCGACGATCTCCTTGACCGCGTCCTGGGACCCCTCCCGCAGCGGGATCCGCGACCACCCCGGAGGAATGATCAGGGTGTAGCCGAACGCGTTCTTGGTGTCAGCCGGCGGCATCGCGGCGGCTCCTTCGGTCGAGCGCCCCGTACACGAGCACTACGGCACCGGGCAGGAGGGGACAGATCAGCACCGCCGGGTGGTGGTGCATCAGGAGAAGCAGCGGGGCGAGCTGGGCGAGGCCGCCGCCCGCGAAGTAGAGGGTGAAGTCGCCGCGCCACCGGCCCCCATTGCGCAGGAGGACGACGCCGGCGGTCAGGACCGCCACGGCCAGCAGTGGCAGTGCCTGCCCGGGTACGCGGAAGGCGGCGCTCAGCGACTTCGGGAGGGCGCCGGAGTTGATGAGCACCCCGCCGATGATGGCGACGACGAGGAAGAGGAGTGGCGTCACGACGGCGATGCGCGCGTTCCTGATCACCTTCCGGTCCTCGGCGGAGAGGCCGGCGGCTGCGTGGGCGGCTGTGCGGTTGTCCACCATGGACGCGGCTCCTCTTTCCATGGGTCGCAAGGGTGTTGCGCGGGGTGCCTCACCCGCTACCGGGCTCTTCAGCGAGGTGCGGTTCGGCGGAGTGGGTCTCACCAGGCGGACTGCGCCTGCGTCACACCGTGGCTTCCCTTGAAGTCGTTGTACGCGTCCCAGCTGGGCTTGTGGGGAATGCCGAGCCCGTCGCTCGCGGCGTTCAACGTGTCGTTGTCGCCCAGCAGCTTGTCGCCCCGCTTGGACGGCGCCGACCGCGATCAACGCGTACGAGACGAGCAAGGGCCGGTACGACGCCGCGACCTGGGGCGCCGGAGCGGCCGACATCGCCACGGGCACCGGTGGCCGCAAGTTCGGCGGCGCCGTGGCCATCGGTAGCGCGATCGGCCTCGGGGCACGGGAGTTGACGGACTGATGGATACCACCGAAGTCGATGGGACCGTCGGCGCCGAGGCCGGCCCCGCCACCCTCTCCGACGTCCCGATTGTTCCCGACGTCTGGTTAGAACTCCCTCCGGATCGCACGGAGTTAAGCCACCCCTGATCCACGTCGTTGACACGAACATAGTTCGCCGCGTCACTCATCGCCGCCGCCTCGGCCTTGTCCTTCGGCGTGTCCCAGTCGAAGACCAGGATCATGCTCTTCGGCGGCGATACGTCCACGCCGTCCGGCTTGTCCTCGGCCGGGGCGCCCGACGGGTTCGCGGACCTCTTCGGTTTCGCCGAGCCGTCGTCGGCTCCGCCGATCTTCCCGTACCGCTCCGATGATAGTTTCCTCTACAGGTATGTAGTAGATGTAGCGGGAACGTTGAGCGCGCACGCACGGGGGTCCAAGTGTCCGGTTCCGATCTGTCCGTCGACATCACCTTGCTCAAGTCGACGGAGAAGCAACTCCACTCGATCAAGGGCGAGTTCGAGGGCATCGACGACTGGAAGAAGGAGCTCAGGTCCGTCGTCGGCGAGGAACGCATGGTCAAGGCTATGTCGACCTTCGTGGACAACTGGGACCGGCACCGGAAGAAGCTCGTCGAGCAGATCGACGAGATCGGCGGCTGGGTCGAGTCGACGCGGAAGACCTTCGAGAAGGCCGATCTCGATCTCGCGAAGGCCGCGCGGAACAAGAAGCAGCAGAAGTCCGGCGCCGGGGAGGGGAAGTAGCCGTGTCGCGCTCCTCCGTGGACTGGCACCCGCTCGCGGACAGCGACCCGGTGCCCGGCTCCCCCAAGGCCATCGACGAAGAAGTCGAGCACATGACCGGCGTCGCGAAGAAGCTGCGCGATCAGGCGGAGAAGCTCCGCAAGATCGCCAGGAAGGAAGGGCTGAAGGGCAAGTACTCGGACAAGCTGACCGAGGGCGCGGGCGAGCTCGGTGAGAAGCTCGACCAGACCGCCGAGCGGTACGAGGGCGTCAAGAAGCACCTGTCCGACTGGTCCGACCAGCTGCGGCTCGCCCAGTCCGCCGCCGAGGAGGCCCGCCAGCTCGCCAAGAGCGACGAGAAGCAGGCCAAGAAAGACCTGAAGAAGGCCACCGAGCGCTACCACGGGCGGGCCGACGAGCTGGCCACGCTGATCGAGAACGCCATCGACGACGACCCCCTCACCGACAGCTGGTGGGACAACGTCAAGGACTGGATCGACAAGAACGCCGGCTGGCTGAAGGTCGTCATCGAGATCGCCAGCTACGTCGCCACGGCCATCGCCATCGCGGCGATCTTCATCTCCGGCATCGGGATCGGGGTGGTGCTCGCCGCGGGGATCGCGGTCCTCGTGGCGAGAGTGGTGATGGCCGCGGCCGGGCAGGGCTCCTGGGCGGACGTCGCGCTCGACGTGTTCGCGCTGGCGACCATGGGCCTGGGCCGCGGCGCGGTCTCCGGTCTCAAGGCGGGCCAGGCGGCCACCAGGGCCGCCGCGGGCGCGGGCGCGAGGAAGGCCGCCACCGGCGCCGCCAAGAACAGCATGAACAAGGTGTACGGACAGGCCGGGCGCACGCTGGCCAGCAAGAGCGCCACCAAGGCGCAGAAGCGGGCCGCCCGCGAGGCCATCGAACAGGCCGACGCCCTGGCCGCCAAGGCGGGCGCGGGCGCCGAGAAGGCGGCCGCCAAGGCGCCGGTGCCCAAGGCGAGCAGGATGGACATCCTCAGGGCGGGCGGCGACAAGGACGCGGCCGTCGCGTACAAGGACATGATGCGGATGCGGGGCGCCCACGCGGGCAACGGCGCCGTCCACGCGGCCAGCCAGGGCGCCGAGAGCCAACTCCGCCTCAACCAGCAGGTCTTCCTCTCCGGCCAGGGCATCGACCTGGGCGGCAAGGCCCTCGGATCGAGCGACACGGTCGACAAGCCGTACTTCGAGCCGTTCCAGGACTACAAGAACGAGTACACCGCCGAAGTGGGGTCCTCCTGGTGAGCCGAGAGGGCCGCCGCGAGCCCGGCGAGCGCTACTTCGCCGGGCTGGACCGCGACCGCGCGGAGCGGGAGCGCGTGACCGAGGAGGCGGAGCGCGCGTACACCAAGGACCTCGGTGCGGTGCGCGTGATCTCGATGGTGCCCCCGCTCCTCTACTGCGCCTCGATGATCGCGGGCGCCGCCTCGGAGGACGTCGCGCTGTTCGTCCATCGGTACGTCCTGGGACCCGCGGTCGTCGTCGCCACGGCCTTCGTGATCGGGCTGATCGTGAAGTACGAGCGCTCGCCCCAGCGCGACTTCGGGATTCCGGTGGTGGTCTACGGCGCGGCTCTCCTGAACGGCCTGACCGGCTTCGTCACCGGGTCGGTGGGCTACGTACTCGTGCCGCTCGCGGCGCCGCTCATCCAGTGGGCGTTGCCCAAGTTCCGCGCCTTCCGCGCCCACGCCCACGCCCACGTCCGCGCCCGCAAGGAGCGAGAGCCATGACCGACCGCACCACCGCCGCTCCCCGCGGTTACCAGCTGATCCTGCCGCCCGAGTGGGCCCGCATACCGATGCGGACGGGCACCGACGAAGCGATCCGCGCCCTCGTCGACGACGCCTTCGCCACGCTGCCCGCGGACGCGCCGCGGGACAAGGTCGGGCCGTACCGGCGCGAGCTGGAGCGGCGTCTGAAGAACGCCGTGAAGGAGGCCCGCAAGGCCGAGGCGCTCGACCTCTACCTCCCGGTCGAGCGCATGCACGGCATCGCCGTCCCCGCGTCGATCGTCGTCTCGGAGATGCGGTTCCCGGACGAGGTCGCCGTCGACCCCTCGGCCGTGTCGCGCCGCCTGCTCGAAGCGCCGGGCCGGGCGGGCGAGGCCACCGCCGTGGAGGTCGACGGCGTCCGCGCGGTCCGCACGGAACGCACGGTCGCCGCCGGGGAGCCGGGCGGCGGCGAGCTCGACTCGCGCCGCGTGGACTACGTGTTTCCGGTGCCGGGCGATCCCGGGCGCTGGCTCGGCGTCGTGTTCTCCACGCTCGGAGTGGGGGAGCCCGCAGACGCCGCAGACGCTGGGGACGCGGGGGGTGCAGAAGGTGCAGAAGGTACAGGGGATACGGGTGTTGCGGACCTCGCCGAGTACACCGACCAGTACACCGACCTCTTCGTGGAACTGTTCGACGCAATGATGAGTACCTTCCGATGGAGTCGCTCGTGAGCTGGCCGCATGTGGACTACGACACCGATCTGTGGATGCAGATCCCGAACTCCTGGGCGGGCACTCCGTGGAAGGGTCCCAAGGAGTGGGGCCGCGATCTCGCCGGGGCGTGGTGGGACGAGAGCGAACTGGAGGGGACCCGCAAGGACCTCAAGGTCCTGGCCGCGACGCTGCGCTCGTGCGCGGAGCGCTTCCCGCTGAGCCACCCCGAGTTCGACGTCTACCTCCACCTGCCCGACCCGCGTCTGATGCCGCTGCCGGTGTACGTCGCCTCCATCGAGGCGGACGGCGACCGCGAGGAGAGTCTGCGGGCCCTGGTCACCACGGACGACCCGGCCCTCGTGGAGAAGCCGATCGTGGAGGACTTCACCACCGGGCCGCTCGGCGCGGGCCTGCGCTCCCTGCGCTACACGCAGTTGGAGCAGGCGGACGGCGGCACCATCGTCGCGGGCGTGCGGTACGCCTGGCGCCACGAGGCGACCGGCTGCGACGTCCTGGTCATCGTGTCCGCGCCCGACCCGCGCCGGGTGCTGGGCGCCATGGACGACCTGGACGACTTCGTACGACGGATCAGCCTGCCGGATCCGTCGTGAGCCCAGGACCTCGGGGCGCCCAGGACCTCGGGGTGCTCAGGTGCTCAGGGTGCTCAGGTGCTCAGGGCGCCCAGACGCTCAGGGAGCGGGCCAGGTTCTCCAGGTCCTCCGCCGCCCGCATGACGTGCGCGATGTCCTCGGAGGCCGTCCAGATGACGACGTCCGCGCCGTGCTCCTCGACCTGCCACGCGTAGCGCACGCAGGCCAGCAGGTGCGGGGAGTCCTCCTGCGGGATGTAGCGGAAGGTGGTCATGCCCTTGCCGAGGCTGCCGGACTTGAAGGGCTTGACGACCGGCGGCTCGACGGCGTTCTTGTCGTCCGCCTCGGTGAGGGCACGGAGGGTCTCCTCGCGGGGGCCCGCGGCCGGTCCGATCGCCGCGCAGACGGGGAGCGGGACGTCGGCCGGGTGGTCGAGGTGGAGGAAGAGCCAGTGGTCCGAGCCGGGCGGGGCGAGGGACTCGGCGGTGCGCATCAGGGTGCCTGCGACGAAGTCGACGCCGTTGGGGCCGGGGTCGAGGTCGCTGTCCGTCCAGAGGTCCTCGGCGACCTCCCGGGACCAGGCCGCGATGTCGTCCCACTCGGGGAAGGGTGCCGCGCGGCCGGTGCGGGGCGGGACCATGACCCATGCGTCGTCGTCGACGTCCTCGATGTCGAGGATCGGCCAGAACAGTTCACTCATGCTCGACTCCAGCGGAAGTTCGCCATCACCGCGTCGAACCATTCGACGAGCGCTTCGGCCAGCTCGTCGCGCGGATCCCCGCCGCCGACCGTCGAGAACGCGGCGACGAACCAGCGGTTCGGGTCGCCCGGCACGGACAGGATGTACTCGACGCGCCGCGAGCCGAGCTCGGCGCCCTTGGCCGGGGCGGCCTCGGCGACGTGCTCGCGCCGCACCGCCAGCGCCCCGTCGATGTCGCCCGAGCTCAGATCGGCGTCCTCGACACCGTCCCGCGCCAGCAACTGCACGGCCACCTCGCTCGGTTCGGCCGGGGGCTCCTGTGCCCCGGCGCGCCGCGGAAGGAGCGATTCGGAGACCAGGATCGAGGCGCCGAGGTTGAAGTCGCCCATGGGCTTCACCGGCAGATAGAGGTCCAGGCCATTGCCCTTCTGGGCCTCGGCGACGGACGCGCGGAAGCGGCGTTCCATCTCCCGCTTGTACGGGCCGATCCTGTCCTGCGGGGCGTCGGCGGGGATGCGGGCGTAGGCCTCGTCCAGGATGCGGCGCACGGCGTCCTCCGTGCCGTGGCGCAGCGGGACCTGGGCCCATTCGGCGGGCAGGAGCATGCGGTAGCCGGTGGGCGGCAGCTCCACGGCTGAGTCGTCGGCGGGCTCGGGGGAGCCGGCCGGACGGGGCTGGTCAGGCAGCACTTGGTTGTTCCTTGCGGTTGAGGTGCCACATCCCGGCGAAACCGGCGAGGGACGCGGCGACGGCGATCCAGAGCACCCGGACGTCCTGGCCGAGGGCGAAGGCCAGTGCGTAGAGGAAGTAGAAGGCGAGCGCGATCCGCAGGAGCGAGCGCTCGCCCGCCAGCTTCTTCCAGTCCTCCGGGCCCCGCGCCAGCCAGATCAGCAGGCCCGGGGTGAGCGAGCAGAGCGCCCACTCCCACGTCGGCGACGGCAGCAGTTCCTCGTCGAAGAAGTCCTTGGTCGCGGGGGTGGCGAACATGCGGAGCAGGGCCAGCACGAAGATCCACCGGAAGGCGGCGACACCGATCGTCAGGCGCCGGTCGCGCCGGTCGCGCCGGTCGCGCTGGTCGGGGCGGTCGTGGCGGTCGGCGTTCCGCGTCACCATCGCGACGTCCCCGGCACCGGCGTGGTCATCCGGTCCTTCATCCGGCTGTACTCGCCGTCCGAGACCGCGTCGCCGCTCTTGTCGGCGGCGTCGAGCCCGGTGCCGACCGCCCAGGACCCACGGAGCGCGTCCTTCTGGCGCGCGGCCTCGCGGGCGTTGTCCGCCAGCTTGGTGTTGTCCGGGTAGGTGTCACGCCACTTGTTGATGTCCTTCACCTGCTTGCCGAGCTGGGCGTCGCCGAGAGCACCGGCCTTTTCCTGCGCGGTGATCTGGGGCATCTCGGCGTCGCGCACCTCGTCGCCCGCCTTCTTGCCCGCCGTGCGGTTCTTCTGTTCCATCTTGAGGCGGCGCGCACGGTTCTTCTGGCGGTCGCCGCCCGACCGGCCGCCGCCCTTCTTCTCGCCCTTGGCCGCGTTCTTCATGGCGTTCTTGCGGGTCGCCGCGGCGCTGGACTCGGCACCTTCCTTGGCCACTCCCGCCGCCGTTTTGCGGGAGCTCTGCTGCAGCATCTTGATGGCCTTGGCGGCCTTCACGCCGTTCCGCGCCATTTTGAGCGCGCCGATGTCCATGACGACGTCGAACCACGATCCGTTGCCTGTCGCCGCTTGGACCAGGTGGGCCACGGCGACGATGGCGGTCAGGACGAGGGCGATGACGCCGAGCGCCGGGAAGAACATGGCGGCGATGCCCACGATGGTGGCGGCCCAGCTCAGAATGTCGGCCCAGTCACCGATCCAGTCGGCGTCGGCGACCCAGGCCTTGATGTCGTTCCACCAACTGTCTTCCATGTCGTCGTCGATGGACTTGCGGATCTTGCCCGCGTAATGGCTCGCGCGCTCGTCGTAGTCACCGGCCGCGGAGTTCAGCCGTCCGCGGGCGTCCGACAGATCCTCCTTGGCCTTCTTCAGGGCGGGATCCTCGGAGTCGGAATCCTTGTCGCCCTTCTTGTCCTTCTCGTCGCCGTCCTTGGCCTTCTTGTCGGAGTCCGGCTTGTTCTCGTGGGCGTCGATGATGCGCTGGGCGTCCTTGGCGTCACCGAGCGCCTTGTCGGCCCGCTTCTGGAACCCTTCGAGATCGTCGGCCCAGCCGGAGAGATGGCCCTTCACCTCGCGATAGCGGTCCTCCGCCTCGTCGAGCTTGCGGCCCAGGGCACGGGAGTCCTCGCCGAGTTTCTCCGCGTACTTGCCCTTGAGGTTGTCCGCGTCGGCCATCGCATTGAGCGCCTCGGCCTGCGTGCGCAGGTACTCGGCGATCGTCTTCATGTGCTTGACCTGCTCGCGCACCGTCACCGGGTCGCCCGGTACGGGGTCGCTCTCGCGCAGTGGTTGCCAGTCCTTGGGCCGTGCCATTTCCTAATCCCCCGAATGAACCTGAATGAGCCCGAGCGAGCCTGAATGAGCCCGAGCGGGCCTGAATGAGCCCGGATAAAGCCGAACGATCCTGAACGCCCCGAGTCGGCGCTACTTGTCCTTCTTCTTGCCCGTCTTCGACAACTGGTCCTCCAGCTTCTGGAACGCGTCCCGCGTGTTCTCGACCATCTTCCCTACCTCGTCGAGGGATTCGAGAAGGCGTTTGCGGTTCTTGTCCCAGTTGTCCACGAAGTCGCCCATCGCGTCCTTGATGTCGGGCGCGCCGACCGCGGTCTTGATGCTGTCCTTCCATTCACCGAGATTCCTGAACTCTTTCTCGATGGCACTGAGTTGGCTGGCCGACTTGTTGAGCAGCTGGAAGTCGACGACCAGGTCCGATCCGGACATGTCTCCCCGTTCTCGCCGTTCTTGCGATGCTTGCCGAGCTTGCCGCGCTTGCCGGATTTGCGTCTGATTCCGGCCCCGTTGGCGCAATCCCTACGCTACCTATTCGGCGCGCCGCTTTGCGAGAGCACTACTTTGCCATGATCATCCTGCTTCGGCGGCGCCCGTTCTGTGGACGTCCTGGGGAAGTAAGGCCCGCGCGGCCCCGCGAGATTCAGCCGCGCGCCTCCTCATGCCGCTGGATTCAGCCGCGCGGCCCTCATGCCTCCCCCGCTGGATTCAGCCGCGCCGCCCCCGCGAGAAGTCCCCGCGCGCCACCCGCCGCGCAAGCCCGTCCTCGGAGTCGTCGCCACCGTCACCGCCGTCACCGCCGTCGCCGCCGTGGCGGCCCCCGATGAGCGAGCCGTAGCCGGTCGCCGCCCACACGCTCGTGGCCGCGTCCACCTCGAAGTAGGGGAGGGGGACCCCGCCGGGCCCGGTCTGCGACGTATCGGTGAGGACCTCCGGAGCGCGGCGTTCGCGGACCGCGCGGGCGCAGTCGGTGCAGGGGGAGACCCGCAGCTGGTCACGGCGGCCCAGCGGGCGCCAGACGACGGTGCGGACGGCACGGCCGTGCAGGGGGTTGAAGAAGCAGAGGGGGAGCGGGTCCGGGGTGCCGTCCAGGGCGTCGCGGCCCTCCGTGACCAGGGCCAGGACCCCGGCCAGGTCGGGCAGGCCGCGCG
>NZ_LIPN01000111.1 GCF_001418325.1 Streptomyces atriruber
CGAAGTCGCCGCGCGCCACCGCATAGGCCCCGAACGCCAGCCCCACCGCCTCCGGGGCGAGGTCCGTCCAGGGATAGCCCCCGATGACCACCGCGGAGCGGACCGCACGTTCGCCGCGGTGGGCGACCGTCACCGCGCGGCGCAGCGAGCGGGACGTCCAGCTGTCCTCGGGGATGACCGAGAGCGCCGCCGCGACCACCGCCTCCACCGGGGCTCCCGTCATGGCCGCCGCGACGCCCGCCGCCACCGCCCGGCCGCCGTAGATGCCCTCGCCGTCATGGCTGACGGAGCCGTCGATCGCGACGAGCCGGGCCGCTTCGTGCGGATGGCCCGCGGCGAAGACGCCGAAGGGCGCGGCCCGCATCGCGAGGCCGTCGCTCCAGGCGTGCCGGTGCTGGGCGGAGATCGGGGCGGCGAGGCCCCTGCGCAGGTTCTCCAGGGTGCCGCGCTCGCTGAAGCCCGCGCCGCGGAACGGGCCCTCGTCCAGGTCCGCGATCCACTGGTGCCAGGCCCGCTCGACGTGCGCGACGGTGAGCGCGGAGCCGTGCCGGGCGAGCAGCAGCCCGGAGAAGATCGCGTACTCGGTGTCGTCCGTGCCGGCCGGATGCTCGGCGACGTAGCCCGTGATGCGGCCCCAGCGGCGGCGGATCTCGGACGGTTTCATGTTCTCGGCGGGCGCGCCGAGCGCGTCGCCGACCGCGAGGCCGAGCAGCGCGCCGCGCGCCCGCTCGCGGAGGTCGTCGGCGTCGCCGGGCGCCGGGATCGAGGGAACGCATGCGAGGGACGCCATGCCGTGCCTCCCTTGTGCGCGGACCACCGGCTGTGGGCGGACCGCTGGATGGGGTGCTTGGTGCATCTCTGCCACGCGGGGTGCTCAAAAGAGCATGCGGTGGCTCAGATCACTCCTTCGCGCCCCGCCGAGGTGCGGATACCGGCGGTCGGATGGACCCTCCGCACGGCGCGTTTTCGCAGGTAAGTACGGCCTTCCTTGCTGGCGGGAGATTTTTTTCGCGCGTACTTTCGAGATCGTCCAACACGCACGAGGGGGCTCACCATGGCGATCATCGAAACCGAAGCGACACTGCACGAGGCGCACCGCGACAACCACACCCACCGCGATGTGAACGGCGGCTGGCTGCGCCCGGCGGTCTTCGGGGCGATGGACGGACTCGTCTCCAACCTCGCGCTGATGACCGGTGTCGCGGGCGGCGCGGTCTCGCAGCAGACCATCGTCATCACCGGCCTGTCGGGGCTCGCCGCCGGTGCCTTCTCCATGGCCGCGGGCGAGTACACCTCGGTGGCCTCGCAGCGCGAGCTCGTGCAGGCCGAGCTGGACGTGGAGCGGCGCGAGCTGCGCAAGCACCCCAAGGACGAGGAGCGCGAGCTCGCCGAGCTGTACGCGTCGCGCGGCGTCGAGCCCGAGCTGGCCCGCGAGGTCGCCCGCCAGCTGTCCAAGGACCCCGAGCAGGCCCTGGAGATCCACGCCCGCGAGGAGCTCGGCATCGACCCGGGCGAGCTGCCCTCGCCGACCGTCGCCGCGGTGTCGTCCTTCGGCTCCTTCGCGCTGGGCGCCCTGCTCCCCGTGCTGCCGTATCTGCTCGGCGCCACCGTGCTCTGGCCCGCCCTGCTGCTCGCGCTCGTCGGGCTCTTCGCCTGTGGCGCGATCGTGGCCAAGGTGACCGCGAGGTCCTGGTGGTTCAGCGGGCTGCGCCAGCTCGCGCTGGGTGGAGCGGCCGCCGGTGTGACGTACGTCCTGGGCAGCCTGTTCGGTACCGCCGTAGGATGAGCTTCTGCAGGCCTATGCGGGACCTTGCATAACTAGCCGTTACTCGGCGGTTTCGACACCGTGATCACGGGGCATGAGCCGTAAGCGCTGCGGGCAATGAGGCCTGTGTCGCGCCGGGCCCTCGGTCATGGATCTGCCCGCAGAGGTCCCCTCCGTGCCGCTCCCACCTTCACGAGCGGTGTCCACATGGTGGAACCAGCTATCCGCTTTTCGAGAAGCGTTCCATCATGTAATCTGCACGAAATTTTGCCAGGGCCAACGTCGTCCCTTGCCACATGTAGTTGCCCCGACGACGACGGGAGTGCCGATGCGTACCCACGCCTGGTCGCCCATGGACGGTCGCCCCGCCCCCCAGGGGATGTACGACCCCCGCAACGAACACGACGCCTGCGGTGTCGGATTCGTGGCCACCCTGACCGGTGTTGCCAGCCATGAACTGGTCGAACAGGCGCTGACCGTACTGCGCAATCTCGAGCACCGCGGCGCCACGGGCTCCGAGCCGGACTCGGGTGACGGTGCGGGCATCCTGCTCCAGGTCCCGGACGCCTTCCTGCGTGAAGAGGCCGGATTCCAGCTGCCCGCGGCCGGTGCCTACGCCGTCGGCATCGCCTTCCTGCCGGTGGACACCGCCGGCACCACCGACGGAGCTGTCTCACAGATCGAGACGATCGCCTCCGAAGAGGGGCTGACCGTCCTCGGCTGGCGCGACGTCCCCGTCGCCCCCGAACTCCTCGGCGCCACCGCCCGCTCGACGATGCCCGTCTTCCGGCAGATCTTCGTCGCCGACGGCGACACCGAGGGCCTGGAGCTGGACCGCAAGGCGTTCGTGCTGCGCAAGCGCGCCGAGCGCGAGGCGGGGACGTACTTCCCCTCGCTCTCGTCCCGCACCATCGTCTACAAGGGCATGCTGACCACCGGCCAGCTGGAGCCCTTCTTCCCCGACCTGTCCGACCGCCGTTTCGCCACGGCCGTCGCGCTCGTCCACTCCCGCTTCTCGACGAACACGTTCCCGAGCTGGCCGCTCGCGCACCCGTACCGCTTCGTCGCGCACAACGGTGAGATCAACACCGTCAAGGGCAACCGCAACTGGATGCGGGCCCGTGAGTCGCAGCTCGCCTCCGAGCTCTTCGGCGCCGACGGCCAGGCGGACAAGCTGGAGCGGATCTTCCCGATCTGCACCCCCGACGCCTCCGACTCCGCGTCCTTCGACGAGGTGCTCGAACTCCTGCACCTCGGCGGCCGCTCGCTGCCCCACTCGGTCCTGATGATGATCCCGGAGGCCTGGGAGAACCACGCCTCCATGGACCCGGCCAGGCGCGCCTTCTACCAGTACCACTCCACGATGATGGAGCCCTGGGACGGCCCGGCCTGCGTCACCTTCACCGACGGCACGCAGGTGGGCGCGGTCCTCGACCGCAACGGTCTGCGCCCGGGCCGCTACTGGGTCACCGACGACGGCCTCGTCGTCCTCGGCTCCGAGGTCGGCGTCCTCGACATCGACCCCGCGAAGGTCGTCCGCAAGGGCCGCCTGCAGCCGGGCCGGATGTTCCTCGTCGACACCGCCGAGCACCGCATCGTCGAGGACGACGAGATCAAGGCCGCGCTGGCCGCCGAGAACCCGTACCAGGAGTGGCTGGAAGCGGGCGAGATCGAGCTGTCCGACCTGCCCGAGCGCGAGCACATCGTGCACACGCACGCCTCCGTCACGCGCCGCCAGCAGACCTTCGGCTACACCGAGGAAGAGCTCCGCATCATCCTCGCGCCGATGGCCAAGACCGGCGGCGAACCGCTCGGCTCCATGGGCACGGACACCCCCATCGCGGCCCTCTCCGCCCGCCCGCGGCTGATCTTCGACTACTTCACGCAGCTGTTCGCGCAGGTCACCAACCCGCCGCTGGACGCCATCCGGGAAGAGCTCGTCACCTCGCTGCACAGCTCGCTGGGCCCGCAGGGCAATCTGCTCGAGCCGACCGCCGCGTCCTGCCGCAGCGTCACCCTGCCCTTCCCGGTGATCGACAACGACGAGCTCGCCAAGCTCATCCACATCAACGCCGACGGCGACATGCCCGGCATGAAGGCCGCGACGCTCTCCGGCCTCTACCGCGTCGGCGGCGGCGGCGACGCGCTCGCCGCCCGCATCGACGAGATCTGCGCCGAGGCCGACGCCGCCATCGAGGCCGGCGCCCGCCTGATCGTGCTCTCCGACCGGCACTCCGACGCCGAGCACGCGCCGATCCCGTCGCTGCTGCTCACCGCGGCCGTCCACCACCACCTCATCCGCACCAAGCAGCGCACCGAGGTGGGCCTGCTGGTCGAGGCGGGCGACGTCCGCGAGGTCCACCACGTGGCCCTCCTCATCGGCTTCGGCGCCGCGGCCGTCAACCCCTACCTGGCGATGGAGTCCGTCGAGGACCTCGTCCGCGCGGGCACGTTCCTGGAAGCCGTGGACGGCGGGGCCGAGCAGGCCATCCGCAACCTGATCCACGCGCTCGGCAAGGGCGTCCTGAAGGTCATGTCCAAGATGGGCATCTCGACCGTCGCCTCCTACCGCGGCGCCCAGGTCTTCGAGGCCGTCGGTCTCGAATCGTCCTTCGTGGAGCGGTACTTCAGTGGGACGACGACGAAGATCGGCGGCGCCGGCCTCGACGTCATCGCCCAGGAGGTCGCCGCCCGGCACGCCAAGGCCTACCCGGCCTCCGGCGTCCCCTCCGCGCACCGCGCCCTGGACATCGGCGGCGAGTACCAGTGGCGCCGCGAGGGCGAGCCGCACCTGTTCGACCCGGAGACGGTCTTCCGCCTCCAGCACTCCACGCGCGGCCGCCGCTACGACATCTTCAAGCAGTACACGGGCCGCGTGAACGAGCAGTCCGAGCGCCTGATGACGCTCCGCGGACTCTTCGGCTTCAAGTCCGGCCGCCAGCCGATCTCCATCGACGAGGTCGAGCCCGTCTCGGAGATCGTCAAGAGGTTCTCCACGGGCGCCATGTCGTACGGCTCCATCTCCCGCGAGGCGCACGAGACCCTCGCCATCGCCATGAACCAGCTGGGCGGCAAGTCCAACACCGGTGAGGGCGGCGAGGACCCGGAGCGCCTGTACGACCCGGCGCGCCGCTCCAGCATCAAGCAGGTCGCCTCCGGCCGCTTCGGTGTGACCTCGGAGTACCTGGTCAACGCCGACGACATCCAGATCAAGATGGCGCAGGGCGCCAAGCCCGGCGAGGGCGGCCAGCTGCCCGGCCACAAGGTCTACCCGTGGGTCGCCAAGACGCGTCACTCGACGCCCGGCGTCGGCCTCATCTCGCCGCCGCCGCACCACGACATCTACTCCATCGAGGACCTGGCCCAGCTGATCCACGACCTGAAGAACGCGAACCCGCAGGCGCGGATTCACGTGAAGCTGGTCTCCGAGGTCGGCGTCGGCACGGTCGCGGCGGGCGTCTCCAAGGCGCACGCGGACGTCGTGCTCATCTCCGGCCACGACGGCGGCACCGGCGCCTCCCCGCTGACCTCGCTGAAGCACGCGGGCGGCCCCTGGGAGCTCGGCCTCGCCGAGACCCAGCAGACCCTGCTCCTCAACGGCCTGCGCGACCGCATCGTGGTGCAGACCGACGGCCAGCTGAAGACCGGCCGCGACGTCATCATCGCCGCGCTGCTCGGCGCCGAGGAGTTCGGTTTCGCGACCGCGCCGCTCGTCGTCTCCGGCTGCGTCATGATGCGCGTCTGCCACCTGGACACCTGCCCGGTCGGCATCGCCACGCAGAACCCGGCGCTGCGTGAGCGCTTCTCCGGCAAGGCCGAGTACATCGTCAACTTCTTCGAGTTCATCGCCGAAGAGGTCCGCGAGCTCCTCGCCGAGCTGGGCTTCCGCTCCATCGAGGAGGCCGTCGGCCACGCCGAGCTCCTCGACACCGAGAAGGCCGTCAGCCACTGGAAGGCGCAGGGCCTCGACCTGGAGCCGCTGTTCCACGTGCCGTCGCTGCCCGCGGGCGCCGTCCGGCACCAGGTCACGATCCAGGACCACGGCCTGGAGAAGGCGCTCGACAACGAGCTGATCAAGCTCGCCGCCGACGCCCTCTCCGCGTCCAGCGCGACGGACGCCCACCCGGTCCGCGCCCAGGTCGCCATCCGCAACATCAACCGCACGGTCGGCACCATGCTCGGCCACGAGGTGACGAAGAAGTTCGGCGGCGCGGGCCTGCCCGACGACACCGTCGACATCACCTTCACCGGCTCGGCGGGCCAGTCCTTCGGCGCCTTCGTGCCGCGCGGTGTGACGCTGCGCCTGGAGGGCGACGCCAACGACTACGTCGGCAAGGGTCTCTCCGGCGGTCGCATCGTCGTCCGCCCGGACCGCGGCGCCGACCACCTCGCCGAGTACTCGACGATCGCGGGCAACACCATCGCGTACGGCGCGACCGGCGGTGAGCTGTTCCTGCGCGGCCGCACCGGCGAGCGCTTCTGCGTCCGCAACTCGGGTGCGACCGTGGTCTCCGAGGGCGTGGGCGACCACGGCTGCGAGTACATGACCGGCGGCCACGCGGTGGTCCTCGGTGAGACGGGCCGCAACTTCGCGGCCGGCATGTCGGGCGGCATCGCGTACGTGATCGACCTCGACCGCGACAACGTCAACGCGGGGAACCTGGCGGCCGTCGAGCCGCTGGACGAGACCGACAAGCAGTGGCTGCACGACGTCGTGCGCCGCCACCAGGAGGAGACGGGCTCGACCGTCGCCGAGAAGCTGCTCGCGGAGTGGGACACGGCAGTGGACCGCTTCAGCAGGATCATCCCCAGCACGTACAAGGCAGTGCTCGCCGCCAAGGAAGCCGCCGAGCGAGCCGGTCTCTCCGAGACCGAGATCACCGAGAAGATGATGGAGGCGGCGACCAATGGCTGATCCCAAGGGCTTTCTCAACCACGGCCGCGAGGTCGCACAGACCCGCCCGGTCGGCGAGCGCGTCCAGGACTGGAACGAGGTCTACGTTCCCGGTTCGCTCCTCCCGATCATCTCCAGGCAGGCCTCGCGCTGCATGGACTGCGGCATCCCGTTCTGCCACAACGGCTGTCCGCTCGGGAACCTGATCCCGGAGTGGAACGACTACGCGTACCGCGAGGACTGGTCCGCGGCCTCCGAGCGCCTGCACGCCACGAACAACTTCCCGGAGTTCACGGGCCGGCTCTGCCCGGCCCCGTGCGAGGCGGCGTGCGTGCTCGGCATCAACCAGCCGGCCGTCACCATCAAGAACGTCGAAGTCTCCATCATCGACAAGGCGTGGGACGTGGGCGACGTCAAGCCGCAGGCGCCCGAGCGGCTCTCCGGCAAGACCGTCGCCGTCATCGGCTCGGGCCCCGCGGGTCTCGCCGCCGCCCAGCAGCTGACCCGGGCCGGCCACACCGTCGCCGTCTACGAGCGCGCCGACCGCATCGGCGGCCTGCTCCGCTACGGCATCCCCGAGTTCAAGATGGAGAAGCGGCACATCAACCGCCGCATCGAGCAGATGCGCGCGGAGGGCACCAAGTTCCGCACCGGCGTGGAGATCGGCCGCGACATCGACGCGGCGAAGCTGCGCAGGCGCTACGACGCGGTGGTCATCGCCGCGGGCTCCACCACCTCCCGCGACCTGCCCGTCCCCGGCCGTGAGCTCAAGGGCGTCTACCAGGCGATGGAGTACCTGCCCCTGGCCAACAAGGTCCAGGAGGGCGACTACGTCACCACGCCCGTCTCCGCCGAGGGCAAGCACGTCGTCGTCATCGGCGGCGGCGACACCGGCGCGGACTGCGTGGGCACCGCCCACCGTCAGGGCGCGGCCTCGGTCACTCAGCTGGAGATCATGCCGCGGCCGGGCGAGGACCGGAACGCCAACCAGCCCTGGCCGACCTTCCCGATGCTCTACAAGGTCACCTCGGCCCACGAGGAGGGCGGCGAGCGGGTCTACTCCGTCTCCACCACCCACTTCGAGGGCGACGAGGACGGCAACGTCCAGTTCCTGCACCTCGTCGAGGTCGAGTTCATCGACGGCAAGCTGACCCAGAAGCCGGGCACGGAGCGGAAGCTCCCCGCGCAGCTCGTCACCCTTGCGATGGGCTTCACGGGCACGGACCGCGACAACGGTCTGGTGGACCAGTTCGCCCTGGACCTCGACGAGCGCGGCAACGTCGCGCGCGACGCCGATTTCCAGACGAACGTCCCCGGCGTCTTCGTCGCCGGTGACGCGGGCCGCGGCCAGTCGCTCATCGTGTGGGCGATCGCCGAGGGCCGCTCGGCGGCGCGCGGTGTGGACCGCTTCCTCACCGGTGCGAGCGACCTGCCGGCCCCGATCCGCCCGACGGACCGTGCCCTGACGGTCTAGCCCGCCTGTACGGTTTCATCCGTACGACCCCTCATACGTCCCGTACAACGGCGTACGGAACTGAGCGACGCCCGCCTCGTCCCCGACCGGACCAGGGCGGGCGTCGTTGCGTCGTGCGCCGTCAGCCGCGGGACGGGCCAGGACCGGGCGTGCCGACGGGCTCGGGTGCCGGGAGCCCCGCCGACGCCTCCGCCCGGTGGAGCCTGTCGAGCCCCAGCGACGTGTGCAGCCGCCGCAGCGGACCGGGGGCCCACCAGTTCCAGGAGCCCATCAGCGCCATCAGCGAGGGCACGAGCACGGTCCTGATCAGCGCCGCGTCGAGGAACACGGCGAAAGCGGTGCCGAGGCCGAGCTCCTTGATCAGTACGACGCGGGAGAGCGCCAGTGCCGCGACGGGGATGCAGAACAGCGCGGCCGCCGACGTGACGATGCGCCCGGACCGGGAGAGTCCGGTGACGACCGCCTCCCGCTCGGTGGCGCCCCCGGCGCGCGCCTCCATGATCCGGCCGAGCAGGAAGACCCCGTAGTCGGTGGAGAGCCCGAACGCCAGCACGGCGAGCAGCAACGGGCCCGTGGACTCCAGGGCGCCCTGCGACGTGAAGCCGAGCACCCCCTCGAACGTGTGCCCCTGGAAGAGCAGCACGAGGATTCCCACCGCGGCGGCCGTGCTCAACACGTTCATCAGCAGCGTCTTCAGGGGCAGCACCACGGACCCCGTGAAGGCGAACAGCAGGAGGAACGTCGTGACGCCGAGCAGCGTCAGCGCGAGCGGCAGCCGGTCGCCGATGCTGCGCTGCTGGTCGCGGAAGTCGGCCGCGCCCCCGGTGAAGGAGACCGACAACCCCGGCGACACGGTCTCCTCGGCGGCCAGGTCCTCGACGACCTGCTGCGCCCGCTCACCCAGCGGGGCACCCTCCACGGTGATGTCCCACTGCCAGTTCTCGGCGTCGATCCGGCGCGGCTCGCCGACCGAGGCCACCCCGTCGACGGCCGCGAGCCGCTTCCCGTACGCGACGACCCGCGCCCGGTCGGACGGACCGGCCTGCGCGAGGGCCACCACCGGCTGGGCCGAGACGCGCGGATAGTGCTCCTTCATCGAGACGGCCACCTGGCCCGAGGAGACCGAGTCCGGCAGCGACGTCCCGTCGACGCCGGTGAACCGGACCCCGAGGGCGGGCGAGGCGAGCACCACCAGGAGGATGACCGCGCCCAGACCGAACAGGGCGGGCCGGCCCACGATGACCTGCGTACGGCGGCGCCAACGACGCACCGACGCCTCCTCCGCCGCCGCCTCGCCGCGGGACCTGCGCAGGGGCAGCGCGTTGATCCGGGTGCCCAGGACGGCGAGGAGTCCGGGCAGCACCAGCAGGGCGAACAGCGCGGCCGCCACGGTGGTGAGGATGCCGGCGAGTCCCATCGACCGCAGATAGGGCTGCGGGAAGACGAGCAGCGCTGCGAGCGCCGCCGTCACCGTGAGCGCGCTGAACAGCACGGTGCGCCCCGCGGTGCCGAGACACGTCCGCAGCGCGTCGGCGGGACCCAGGCCGCGGGCGAGCTCCTCACGGAACCGCGTCACCAGCAGCAGGCTGAAGTCGATGGACAGGCCGAGCCCGAGCGCCGTGGCCAGGTTCATCGCCCCGGAGGCCACCGTCATGCCGCGGACCGCCACCGCGAGCCCGCCGAAGGTGAGCAGCAGCGTGAAGACGGCGCCCACCAGGGGGAGCAGCGCCGCCACCACACCCCGGAAGACGAGGACCAGGACGAGGAGCAGCACCGGCAGCGCGAACAGCTCGGCGCGCGCCAGATCCGAGAACGACAACTCCCCGACCTGGTGCCGGGCGGCCGTCGGGCCACCGAGCAACGCGCTGTCGCGCAGCGCCGGTTCGCCGTCGATGGCCTCCTGGACCGCTTCGGTGCCGTCCTTGGCCTGCTTCTCGGACAGCGGCCCGAGAGCGGCCACGACGAGGGTGCCGCGACCGTCGTCGGAGATGAGGGCGGGCCCCCGGGACGTGTAGTCGGCGACCGCCACGGTCTCCGGCCGCGCCCGCAGCACCGAGCGTGCCTTCGCCACGGCGTCCGGCACGGGATCGCCGGGGGAGAGGCGCCGCTCGGTGCGCACCTCGATGACGTACCCCTGCGAGGGGTCGTTGCCGGTCGCCTCGCTGATGGTGTGGCGCGCGGTCACGCTCGGGCGCGAGGCGTCCTCGTAGATGGTCGTCGAGTTCGACATCCGCGAGGTCACATCGGACGAGAAGGCCCCGGCCAGCGCGGCGACGGCCAGCGCGAGCAGGAGCAGCACGCGCCGACGTCGCAGGTGCAGCCCCGCGATTGCGGAAAACATCCCAACGGCCCCTTCGTCCGGCGAGGTTGATGCGGTCTGTGCGGTCTGTGCGGTCTGTGCGGTCTCCGATTCTGGCGGAGACGACGGCGGCGGGGACACCGAAGATCCGAATCGGACGGATTGTCAGTCCTCGGTGCGCAGATACGCCCGGCACGCGTCCAGCGCCTGCCGCGTGCTCGCGCCGACCGCGTCGAGCAGGATGCCCTCGCCCCCGACCCAGTCGCCCGTGACGAACACCCCGGGCACGGAGGTCACGGGCCCCGGCCTGCCCCGCAGCCCGCCCCGCGAGGGGTGGGGCAACGCCCCCATGGTCCGCATCCGGGGCATGAAGCGCTCCTCGACCAGATGGCGCCGCCAGCCCGGCTGCGCCACGTCGAGCAGCTGCTCCAGCTCCTTGCGGTTGTCCGTCGCGCTGCGCGGTGTGCCGTCGTCGAAGCGGGCCAGGTGCAGGACGGCGCCCTGCGGATGGGCGGTCCGCGCCGCGGCCGGCTCCGCGCCCAGGTACACCGGGGTCTCCACGCCGTACACCAACGAGACGGCGGGCACCGGGAGCCGGTCCAGCACCACGTCGAGGCAGGCCGTGGAGAGACCCGGCCCCGTGCCGGGCTCCGGCTCACCGAGCAGCCGGGCCGCACCCGAGGGGGTCAGCCCCGCGACGAACGCGGCGTCCCACGTCTCCTCGCGCTCCTCGCCGCCCTCGGCCCAGCGCACCCGCGGCCCCCGGTCCGCGGCCGTCACCGCGACGGCCCGGGCACCGGTGCGGACCTCCACACCGAGCCGACGGGCCAACAGGAGCAGCGCGTCGACCACCGACTGCCAGCCGCCGTCCACGTAGAGCACGCCGCTGCGGGCGGCGGCCACCCGACCGGCCAGCGCGTCCGCGCCCAGTTGGGCGGGGGAGCCTGCGTACGCCATCATCCGCATCAGGGCGAACACCGTCTCCGCCGCCCTGGCGCTCGGCAGTCGGCGCTCCAGCCACTGCTCGCCGGTGAACGGGGCGAGGCCCGGCGTGGGACGGGCCAGGCCCAGCAGCCCGGCCGCCGCCAGCCGTTCCCGCACCGAGAGCAGCGGAGTCGTCAACAGCCCCTGAGGGGTGGCGTAGCCGGGGACGAGGTCGCCCTGCCGCAGCGCACGCGCCTCACCCATCGCCGGGGTCACACCGCGGGGCCGCACCCCGAGGCGGCGCAGCATCCGCCACCCCGAGCTCTTGTACAGGGCGCGCGGCCCCAGGGTGACGGGGTGCGGCCCGAGGGCCGGGCCCCGGGCCCGGCCCCCGGGGTGCCGCGACGACTCCAGGACGGTGACCCGCCACCCGGCGCGGGCGGCGGCGCACGCTGTCATGAGACCGGCCGTGCCACCGCCCACCACCACGACCCGCCGCACCGCGGTGCCGGACCGGGCGCTCACACCGGGTCCAGCAGGCCGGCCGCCGCGAGCGCGGTGATCCGCACCCGCTGCAGCTTGCCGCTCGGCGTCTTGGGCAGCTTGCCGCGCGGCAGCAGGTGGACCCGGTCCGGGCGCAGCCCGGTGCGCGCGGCGATCACGCGCTCGACGTCGGCGGCCACCGCGCGACTGCGGTCCGGGTCGTGGGCCGCGGCGCTCTCCGCCACCACCAGGAGGGTCTCGGTCCCCCGCTCCGGGTGCGGCACACCGACGGCGGCCACACCGCCCCGGCGGATGCCGGGCACCTCCGCGGCGGCGGCCTCCAGGGAGTACGGCAGGTAGTTCCGGCCGCCGATGATGATGAGGTCCTTGACGCGGCCCGTCACGAACAGGTCGCCGTCGGCGTAGAAGCCCAGGTCGCCGATGTCCAGACCGTCCGGGCGCAGCGACGGATCGCCGGCGCCGTCCACGGTCAGGTACCGCTCGGTGAGCGAGGGGCCGCTGATGATCAGCCGGCCCTGGCGCCGCTCGGGCAGTTCGTTGCCGTCGGCGTCCTCCACCCGGACGCCGTAGCCGGGCAGCGGCCGCCCCACGGCGGTGACCTCCTGGGCGTCCGGGGCGCCGGGTTCCGCGGCCACCACGGTGCCCGTTCCGGCCAGCGCGCTGCGGCTGATGTGCAGCACGCGGGGCAGCCGCTCCGGCTCGGACAGGGTGACGGCTATGCCGATCTCCGCCATGCCGTAGCAGGGCTGCATGGCCTCGGCGGCGAAGCCCAGCGGGCCCATCCGCCGCTGCCACAGGTCGAGGGTGGCCGAGCTGACGGCCTCCGCGCCGTTGAAGGCCACCCGCCAGGAGCTCAGGTCGAGCCCGGCGAGCCCCTCGTCCTTGGCGCGCGCCGCGCAGAGGTGGAACGCGAAGTTCGGTGCCGGGGACAGCGTGCCCCGGAACCGGCTGATCGCCTGCGGCCACAGCTCGGGCCGGAAGGCGAACGCGAGCGGCGGCATCAGGACGACGGGGATCTGGTGGAGGAAGGTCGAGAAGACCGTGCCGACCAGGCCCATGTCGTGGTGCAGGGGCAGCCAGCCGACCATCACGTCGCTCTGCCGGTAGGGCACGTGCCCCGCGATGGCGGCGACGTTGGCGTACAGCTGCCGGTGGGTGATCACCACGGCCTTGGCGTCGCCCGTGGTTCCCGAGGTGAACTGCAGGTACGCGGGGGCGTCCGCGCTGACGGGGGCGGGCCGCCGCGTCGACGGGCTCCCCCCGGCAGCGCCGTACGGCGGCTCGAGGACCGGCACCCGCAGGTCGGCGCAGACACTCTGCACCGTGGGCGAGATCTCCGGCCCGGACACCAGCGCCCGCGGCGAGGCCACCGCGGCCATGTGCCGGAACCGCTCGCCCCACACGGCGCCCCGCGCCTCGTTGAGCGGCGGTTCCACGACGAACGGCACCGCGCCCGCCAGCATGGCGGCGAACAGGGCCGTGACCAGATCGGGGCCGGTGTCCGCGCACAGCGCGACGGTGTCCCCGGCGCCGACCCCCAGTGCCTGCAGGTCGTCGGCCGCCGCGCAGGCCCGGTCCCACAGCTCGCCCGCCGTCAGCCGGGTGAGCACGCCGGAGCGGTCGTGGACGTAGGTGACGACGCTGTCGGGCGCCCGCTCGCGGCGGCCCGCGAGGGCGGCGCCGACCGTGTCCTCGGGGACGATCCGGGCGAGCGGGCCGCCCGGCCGCCAGTCCGCTCTGTCAGGGTGCACCGACCGCGTGGTCAGCGGTGGACTTGCCATCAGTGTCTCCGTTCTCGGCGCGTACGCGCGGTGGGTCTCCGTCGCTCCGGCGAAGCGGAACCCGTCAGGTCGGCAGGACGAAGGGGAAGCCGTGCTTCTTCAGCTCCAGGGCGCTGTCGACGACCGCCGAGCAGACCGCGTCGACGTCCTCGTCGCTGTGCGCGTCACCGGTGAACAGCATCGGCAGGCTGAGCGTGTAGACGCCCCGCCGGCGCAGCATCAGGGTCAGCAGGAACAGACCGATGGGGTTGACCGCGGCCGTGAAGTCCCGGTAGTCCCGGTAGCTCTCCCGCTCCAGGAAGGCGAACGAGCCGATGAAGTCGCCGAAGCCGAGGAGCCGCAGCGGGATGCCCTCCTCCTCGCGCAGCCGGGCCAGCCGCTCGCGGATCACGTCGACCTTGCCGCGGGTGCGCGTGTAGTAGGCGTCGCCCTTGTCGCGCAGCAGGCTGAGCGAGGCGTACGAGGCGCACAGCGAGAGGTAGTTGCCGGCGTGGGTGGTCTGGACGCTGCTCTTGCGGCCCAGGTCGGTCAGGGCCATGCCGCTCGACTGCACCGTCTCCAGGAGGTCGGCCCGGCCGCCCACCGCGGAGAGCGGCAGACCGAGCCCGGAGATGACCTTGCCGTAGCAGTACAGGTCAGCCTCGATGCCGTACGCCTGCGCGGCGCCGCCCGGCCCCACCCGGAATCCCGTCAGGACCTCGTCGAGGACGAACGGGATGCCGAGCCTGCGGGCCTCCTGCGCCGTGCCCTTGATCAGCGGGACGGTGTACTCCTCGAAGGGGAACGACGAGGAGACGGCCTCGCCGAGGACGCACGCCAGGTCGTCCCGGTAGCGGTGCAGCAGCTTCGTGGCGGCCTCCAGGTCGTTGGGCAGCACCAGCAGGTCGCGCGGGTCGGCCTGGTGGACGCCCGCGAGCGCGGACTGCCGTGCCACGCCGTCCGGGCCGACCTCGGGCAGCGGGTTCGTGGGGTGGCCGTGGTACCAGAAGGCCGTGTTGTGCGCGGCGAGGTCGTGCACGCCGTGCAGGGAGCCCTCGAACTTCGCGACCATGCGCTTGCCCGTCCGCGCCCTGGCCATGCGGATCGCGGCCGCGGTGGCGTCGGTGCCGGAGTTGAGGAAGGCGTACTTCTCGATGTGCGGCATGAACGAGCCGAGCAGCTCGATGAGTTCGAGCTCGATGGCCTGGAAGTAGCCGTTGCCCGTACCGGTGCCCATCCGGTCGCGGACGAACTCCACCACGGAGGGCGGGTTGTGGCCGTGCAGCGCTTGGGCGCCGAAGCCGAGGTGGGTGTCGATGTAGGTGTTGCCGTCCGCGTCGGTGACCTTGGAGCCCTCCGCCTTCTGCATGGACACCGGCATCGGCGGCGCGTGGAAGGGCCAGAACGCGTGGTTGGTGACGTCGCGGGCGCGGAGCCTCTCGACCAGCCGGGTCGACTCCGCCTGCCGCTCGCTCAGCTCCGTGAAGAGCTCCACGACCCAGGGTTGGGTGAGCAGATCGGCGACCAGGTCCTGCACGGTGGGTGTGGTGGGGGCGCTCATGCCAGGTCCTTCCGGGACGCGACGGTGTCATCGGCGGGGCGGGTGGCGGTGAAGACCCCGTAGCGCATGACCCCGCGGTCGTACGCCTGGCGCATCAGCGGCACCGAGTTGAGGAAGCGGAAGACGTCGACGCCCTTGGCGCGGACCAGCTTCCACACGTAGGAGGGGTCGCGCACCACGGGCTTGACGATGTCGGTCGACAGCTTCCAGGTGTCGCGCACCTCGCTGGTCCAGTCCGCGGTGGTGACGCCGGTGAGGCCCACTTCGGCGCAGAGCTGCTCGTAGCGCCGCAGCGGCAGGACGTGCGAGACCGCGAAGTCGCGGTAGATGCGGTGCAGGAGCCGGACCTCGGCGGGCTTGAGGGACTCGTCCCTGGCGCACCAAGTGGCGACCACGAGCCGCCCGCCCGGCTTGAGGACCCGCTTGCACTCCTGCAGGAACTCCTTCTTGTCCCACATGAGTTCGCAGCTCTCGAGCGCCCAGACGACGTCGAACGTGCCGTCCTCGTACTCGGTCTTCATGGCGTCCATGCAGCGCAGCGTGACCTGGTCGCCGACGCCGGCCTCGGCGGCCTTCTCGGTGCCCCGGCGGACCTGCTCGGCGCTGAGCGTGATGGCGTCGACGCGGCAGTCGAGCTGCTGGGCGAGCCGGATCGCGGAGGCCCCGACACCGCAGCCGGCGTCCAGGACCCGGGCACCCCGGGGGATGCCGGCGAGGGCGACCAGTTCGTCGGCGAGCCGGTTCTGCGCGGCGTGGCGGCCCGGGTCGGGTTCGCCCTTGGCCCAGTACCCGTGGTGGATGTGCTCGCCCCACAGGTCCTCGTACAGCTCGATCAGACCGTCGTAGTGGTCCTTGATGGCGTGGTGCAGGGCGGGCAGGTCGCGGGTCGGTTCGAGACCCGCCGGTGTGCTGGATGCGTGCGTTGTCATCAGTACGGCTCCGTAAGGGGTGATCTGCTCGGGCGAGCGGCGGCGGGACGTGCCGCGCCACACAGAAGCGCGTCAGAGTGCGTCAAAGCGCGTCAGCAGTGCGTCAGAAGCGGACCAGGGCCGACTCCATGGTCAGACCCGGGCCGAACGCCATCAGCACGCCGAACTCGCCGGGGCGGGGCACCGCGTCGTGCGTACCCGCCAGCAGCTGTTCGAGGATGAGCAGGATGGTCGACGACGAGCAGTTGCCACGGCTCGCCAGGATGTGCCGGGACGCGGCGAGCTGGGCGTCGGTGAGCCCGAGGCGCGCCCCGACCAGGTCGATGATCTTGGGGCCGCCGGGGTGGACGCCCCAATGCCGCACGTCCTGCCGGCTCAACCCCATCGGCCGCAGCAGGTTTTCCACGAAGGACTCGACGGCTCCCGACAGGATCGCCGGGACGTAGGGGGACAGGGTCATCCGGAAGCCGTCGTCCTGCACCCGCCACGTCATGGCCTCGGAGGTCGCGTAGTGCGTCTCGGTGTGGGTGCGCAGGACCGCCGGTCCCCGGCCGTCGTCCGGCCCGAGCAGCACCGCGGCGGCGCCGTCGGCGAACAGGCCGTGCACCACGACCTGTTCCTTCGTCATCTCCGGCCGGACGTGCAGCGAGCAGATCTCGCAGCAGCTCACCACGGCGAGCTCGTCGGGGCGGGCCGTCACCGAGTCCAGGCCCACCTTCAGGGCGTTGAACGCCGCGTAGCAGCCCATGTGCCCGACGAAGGTGCGCCGCAGGTGGACCGGCAGGCCGAACTCCTTGGCGAGGAGCATCTCCGGGGTGGGGCCCGCGTACCCGGTGCAGCTGGCCATGGTGAAGGAGCCGACGTCGGCGGTGTCGACCCCCTTGAGGACCGAGCCCACCGTCTCCGCGCCCAGCGCCAGGACGTTCTCCTCCCAGCCCCGCATGCGCTCCGACATGCTCGGCGCGGTGCGGCCCGCGAAGTGCTCGCGGGGGTCCCAGGCCATGTGCCGGGTCCGGACCTGAGTGGCCTTGAAGATCTGCTCCGCGTCGGGCACCTCGCGGTAGAAGTCGGCGTAGAAGGTCTCGTACAACTCGTCCTGGGGAAGGGGCAGGCCGGGGTGGGCGGTGCTGAGCCCCAGGATGCGGGCGCCCGCGGTGGGGGACATCACGCGTCCTCCGGCCCGTTCCAGGATTCCGCGTGCCGCTTCAGCGCCGCCAGGAACCCCTCCGTCACCTCGTCCATGGAGGACTGGGCGAACGGCTCCACGAGGACGGCCATGACCGCCGCCACGGGCACGTCGATCTCGCTGCGCGTCTCGATCTCCAACTGGGACTCCCCGTCCACGCCGGCCGAGGTGCGGAAGACGCCCCACGACTTGAAGGAGTGCTCCCCGTACGGCTCCCAGCTGATCTGCGTGGGATCCGAGGCGTCGAAGCGGACCTGGTAGCGGGGGGCGAGGCTGACGGCACCGTTGTCGAACTCCTCCAGCTCGTAGCGGAAGATCCCCTCGCCCTCGTCCCGGAGCCCGACGACGCTGGGCATCAGCGGTCCCGAGGCGCCGACATCGGCGAGGAAGGTCCGCAGCCGGTCGAGGTCCGCGCGGACCGTGTCGCCGTGCTTGCTCGCTGCGCGTATCCAGACCATCAGTGTCCTCCCGTTGTGGTGCGGTTCTCGTGGAGCGGGCGCCCCTTGACGGCGTGCCCGATGTAGCTGTTGGACAGGTCGTCCGCGATGGCGAAGCCGCCGAGCCCGCGGCCGCGCAGCAGCGACAGCAGCACGCCGGGCAACGGCCGGGCCGGCACCATGCCCGCGACCGAGGCGGGCCGCAGCCCGGCGGCCCCGAACTTGCGGCGCAGCGTCGCGGGCCGGATGAACATCCGCCAGACGTGGGTGCCGGGGTGGACCACCTTCAGCAGGCGTTGGGCCAGCAGGATCGAGACCAGATAGCTGCGCGCCGTGCGGTTGATGGTGTCGAAGAGCACCGTGCCGCCCGGCTTCAGCACCCGGTGGATCTCGGCGAGCGCCTGCTCCAGATCGTCGAGGTGCTCGAAGATGTCGGAGGCGGTGACCGCGTCGAAGGAGGCGTCGGGGCAGGGCAGCGCGTACGCGGAACCGCTGCGGTACTCCACCTCCACGCCGTGCCGGGCCGCGTGGGCCCGGGCCACCGCGAGGGAGGGCTCGGAGATGTCGATGCCCGTCACGCGGTAGCCCCGGCGGGCCAGCCCCTCGCTGAGGAGCCCACCGCCGCAGCCGAGGTCCAGCACGCGCAGGTCTCCCGGCGCCCGGTCCGGGTAGTGGCCGCCCAGCGTCTCGTGGAAGTGGCCGAGGCGGACCGGGTTCATCTCGTGCAGGGCACGGAAGGGCCCCTCACTGTCCCACCAGGCCTCGCCGACCTCGTCGTAGTACTCGTTGTCGATGGCGGGTGCGGTCGCGACGGTGCCCATTCACACCCACCTCGGCGTGGCGAGCGGGTCGATGCCGAGGGCGGTCTTGCCGATGTACTCGCGGCACAGGTCGTTGGTCAGCGGCAGCAGCGGCCCTGCCTTGATGTCCCGCCAGATCTGCCCGATCCGGCCGCCCTTGCGGATGCCGCTGCCGCCGATGACCTCGAAGGCGGTGGCGACGACGTGCTCGGCCTCGTTGGTGACGAAGTACTTCGGCACACAGGTGTCGGCGACGAACGCGGGCAGGTCGTCGCCGGGGTCGACGTGCTCGGTGGCGTACTCGTCGAGCAGCGCCTCCATGGTGGCGAGCGAGGAGCGCATCCTGGCGACGGCGAACTGGATGCCGGGCAGCTTCGCGAGGTCGCCCACCGCGTTGTTGGAGCGCCCGACGGTGGTCTGCACGGCGATCTCGTACGCCCGCTGGGCCAGGCCGAGGAAGACCGCGGTGAAGCAGTAACTGCCCCACTGCTGGCGGGACATGACGTACAGCGGGGTGAGGCCCTCGGGCAGCAGCATGTCGTCCTGCGAGACCCGCACCCCTTCGATGGAGAGCGAGTGCGAGCCCGTCATCGGCATCGCGAAACCGGTCCACGGATGCTTGACGGTGATCTTGTCGGTGTCGCCCGTGGGCACCAGGAAGGCGGCCAGGTTGAACGGCGGCTCCAGGTGGTCGTCGTCGAGGCCGGCGGTGATCACCATGTGGGTGGCCGCCTCGCACCCCGTCGAGAAGTGCTTGATCCCGTCGATGACGAACTCGTCGGCGTCGCGCTTGGCCGTCGTCGAGGGCAGCACCCAGTTGCTGCCGGAGTTCTCGTCGGTGAACGGGCCCACCACGAAGGCGCCGTCCAGGAGGGCGGTGCTGAGCCGGGCGCTGACCTCCGAGTCGACCTCGCCGCGCAGCGAACCGGTGAGCACCGCGTGGATGGAGAGCGTGAACGCGGTCGAACCGCAGCCCTTCGCGATGGTCTTGAGGATCTCCACGTTCTCGGCGAGCGTGCCCTCGAAGCCCCCGTGCTTGGCGGGGACATTCATGGCGGTGATGCCGGACGCCACCAGATCCTTGATGTTGTCGGCCACGAACGAGCCGCTCTCGTAGTGGGCGAGGCTGCGCTCCTCGAAGGTGACGGCCAGCTCCCGGGCGGCCGTGCGCAGCCGCTCCCACTCGGTTTCACGCGACTGATCAGTCATCGGTGCTGTTGCCTTTCTCTGTGGACGTGAGCTCGTCCCCGCCGGCCGTGAGCTCGCGCAGCCGGCGCTTGAGGACCTTGCCGGTGACGCCGACGGGGATCTGTTCGAGGGCGACCACGCGTACCGCGGTCAGGCCCGGTCGTTCTCCCGTGTCGCCCGCCAGGGCGAGCAGTTCCTTCTCCAGGACGAGCCGGTCCGACTCGTCGAGGGCGGCCAGGTCGGCACGGGTGAGTACGCCCTTGGGCGCCACCCAGGCCTCGGCGCGCCCGATTCCGGTGTGCGGGTCGGTGGCGGCGGAGAAGACCGCCGCCTCCAGGGCGCGCGGATGGCTCAGCAGCCGCTCCTCCACGGGCAGGCCGTACAGCACACCCGCCCCGGTGCGGACCGAGTCCGCCTCGCGGTCCAGGAAGACGAGCCGGCCCTTGCCGTCGAGGCGGCCGACGTCGCCGCCCCACCACCAGCCGTCGATCCGGGACTCGGCCCAGCGGGTGTGGTCGTCCCAGTACCCGTCGAAGTGCGAGGTGCTGCGCACCAGGATGCGTCCCGGGGTGCCGTCCGGCACCGGCTGCCACCGTTCGTCGACGATGCGCACGCCGAACTGCGTGGGCATGGGCTTGCCCTGGACGCACGGCTCGGGCACGTCGCCGGGGAGCCAGACCTGCATGATCCCGCCCGCGCCGATCTCCGTGGAGCCGTAGGAGTCGAGGAAGACCGAGCCTCGCGGCCGCCCGGGCAGCCGCAGCGAACCGTGCCGGGTCAGCGCGGCGATGTGCGCGGCGTGCGCCTTGTCGGCGCCGACGGCCCACACCTTCATGGAGCTGAGGTCGTAGGCGTCCAGGTCCTCGCCCGCCATGCGCATGTAGAGGTGCGGGAAGGCCATGACGCAGCTGATCCGCTCCTCCTCGATCCTGCGCAGCGCCGCGCGGGGGTCGTACAGGGAGGCCGTGCTCATCCGCGCACCGCACAGCAGCACGGCCGTGCCCAGGGCGAACGCGATCTGGTGCGAGAAGGGCACCCCGAGCATGGCCCGTGATCCGCTGCCCACCGGCAGCAGCGGCATCATCGGCTTCCAGATGCGGTACGTGTTGCGGCGGCTCCAGATGCAGAGCTTGGGCGACCCGGTGGTCCCCGAGGTGTGGAACAGCGCGAGCGGTGTGTCCTTGCCGATCCGCCGCCGTGGCGGGGCCGTCGTGGGGGCCGCGGTGACGGCGTCCACGAAGTCGACGACGCCCTCGCGCCCGGCCCACCAGGCGTCGTCGTCCGTGCCGGACGGTGTGCCGACGGCGAGCACGGTGGTGCCCTCGTCGAGCATGCGGCCCACGTGCTCGGCGCCGCCGGGCGCCCCGAGGGTCTCGGCGTCGGAGAGCAGGAAACGCGCCCCGGCCCGCTCCGCCACCGCCGCCGCGTACGCCCAGCCGGTGCCGGGGCTGACGCTGACCGGTACGGCGCCGGCCGCGATCGCCGAGTAGAGGTAGAGCAGGTAGTCCGGGTGGTCCCGCTTGACGATGACCACGCGGGTGTTGGTGGTGACGCCCGCCGCCCGCAGCGCGTTGGCGATCCGGTGCCCCACGTCCCGCAGTTGACGCCCCGTCAATTCTGCGGTGTCGTACCCCGGGTACTCCAGCGGGGTGGGCGGAACGAGCAGCGGCCGGTCGCCGTGGTCGGCGGCGAGCGTCTCGTAGAGCCGCGTGATGTCGAAGGTGACCAGGTTGCGCAGCCGGGCGAGCGGCGTCGGCAGGGCCCGTCGCACCGCGGTACGACGCGCCGACGGGCTCACCCGCCCCACCGGGGCTCGTCGAGGACCGGCACGCCGAGGGACTGCTTGCCCGCCCACTCCGCGGTCAGATCCGAGTTGGGCGGCACCAGGAGCCCGGCCACCACGTCGCGGTACATGCGCTGGAGCGGGTTCCTCGAGCTCAGCGCGGAGCCGCCCTGCACCTGCAGCGCCAGCGTGACGACCTCGTGGGCGAGCTTGCAGACGGCGTTCTTCATCACGCTCATCTCGATGTAATGGCCCAGCGGGTCCACATCCACCGAGTGGTCGGCCCGGACGGCCGCGTACAGGTGCGCGCGGGCCGCCGCGAGCTTCGTCGCCATGTCCGCCACGCGGAACTGCACGCCCGGCAGGTGGGCGATGGTGCGGTCGAGGACCGCGAGCCTGCGCTCCCGCTGGGCGGCGGCGACGTAGTCGAGCGCCGCCTGGGCGGTGCCGAGGAAGACGGAGGCGAAGCTGCACCACGCCCAGTGCACGCCGCGCATGAACATCAGCGGCAGCTGACCCGCGTCACCGATGAGGTAACGGCTGTCGGCGTACAGGTCCTTCAGTTCCAGCGCGTGGCTGCCGGTGGCCCGCATGCCCGCCGCGTCCCACTCGGCGATGACCTCCACGCCCTTCTCGGGGCGCGGCAGGAGGAAGCCGAGCGGCTTCGGACGTCCCCGGTCGTCCGTGTCGGCCGCCGAGACGAAGAGCAGCGTGGCGGCGGGGAAGCCGGTGAAGAAGCCCTTGCGGCCGTTGAGCAGATAACCGCCGTCGACCGGCGTGGCGGCGGTCGTCGGGTGCCACCAGTTGCCCCCGATGCCCGGCTCGCTGAACCCGCCGGCGATGACGGCGCCGTCCTGGACCACGGCCTGGTACGCCCAGGCGTGCTGGTCCTCCTGGTCCATCGCGGCGATCATGGCGAGGCCGTGGATGTGCATGTTCACGGCGAAGGCGGTGGAGGAGCACGCGCCGGCCAGGATCTCCTGGGCCCGGCACAGCTCTTCCAGGGTGATGCCCCCGCCGCCGTGTTCCTTGGGCACGGTCAGCGCGGTGTAACCGCTGGAGACCAGCTTGTCGAAGTTCTCGTGCGGGAAGCTGCTTTCGCGGTCGTGCTCCGCGGCGCGGTCGGCCAGTGACGGCGCGAGCTCGCGTGCGATGTCGACAGCGCTGGAACGGACGTGTCCGGCGGTCATGGCTCTCACACCTGCTTCGCATCGGGTCGGGACTCGGATTGCCTCTCCAGGGCCGCGACGAGCGAGCCCAGGGAGTCCATGCCGGGGGCGCTCGCCTCGGACAGCCACGCGTTCATGTCGAAGGCGGGGCGGTCGGCGGCGATGCGCGCGGCGAGTTCCACGAGATCCATCGAGTCCAGGCCGAGGTCGGCGGCGAGGGAGGCGCCGGGGGTGATCGCGTCGCGTCGCAACGTCGGTCTGATCGCCTCGATGTGTCCGGTCACGCTCCGCAACACTTCGTCTTTGGCTGACACACGTCCTCCAGGGCTCCGTGTCTCCGTGGGATGTGCCGATGCTGCACCACGCACATCCAGGGCGGCTGCAGAGTGCTTGTGCGTTCACTGAAGGATTGCTGGAGCAACGCCCGAGCGGGCTCCGCGGCCGCGCGGAGCCCGCTCCCTGACTGGTGAGCGGGGGCGCGGGGCCTCGCTCACGGAACGCGGAAGGCATGCGCGCAGCGGGTCGTGACGGCTCGTCACGGGCGGTACGAACAGTCGTTCACCGCCCTGGCACGGCCCCTTGGGTGGATCCTTTAGTTTCGCTTGTGCCTGCGTGGACTCTGGCTGAAACAGTGACACGAACCTGTGAGCATCGGTCGGGCTTGGCTACTGTGAAGCAAATCGAAGGGCTGTCGGCCGGTGCGTGCCGAGGTCGCCGGGGCCGCGAACCGAGCCCGGCGAGCAGCCGTACGGGGGAGAGCCACTCAGGGTCGGTGCTGCTCTCCTGCGCTTCACGTCGACGAAGTCAAGGAGAGAGACATGCGCGTTCTGGTCGCCGGTGCCACTGGTGTCATCGGCCGACAGCTGACCGGTCTGCTGGCGGACAAGGGGCACGAGGTGATCGCTCTCGCCCGCAATCCGGAGCGCGCCGCCGCGTCGGGCAGCGGGGTGCGGGCGGTCCGCGCCGACGCCCTGGACGCGGACGGGCTGTCCGCGGCGGTCGTGCGGGCCGAGCCCGAGGCGGTCGTGAACCTCCTCACGGCGATCCCCAGGAAGGTCGACTCCCGCCGCCTCGACCGGGACTTCGCCGCGACGAACCTGCTGCGCACCCGGGGCACCCGCAACCTCGTCGAGGCGGCCAAGGCGGCGGGCGTCCAGCGCATGGTGGGCGAGAGCGTCGCCTTCGGGTACCGGCCCGCCCCCGACGGCGGTCTGCGGGACGAGACGTCCCCCCTGTGGACGACGGGACCGGAGCAATTCCGGCCCGTCGTCACGGCGTTGCGGGAACTGGAGGAGCGCACGACCGGTGAGGGCGGCACCGTCCTGCGCTTCGGTCACCTGTACGGACCCGGTTCCGCCTTCGACCGCGACGGGAACTTCACCCAGCAGGTCCGCAAGCGGATGCTGCCGCTGGTCGGCGAGGGCAACGCCGTCTTCTCCTTCGTCCACGCCCAGGACGCGGCCGCCGCCGTCCTCAAGGCCCTGGAAGGCGATCAGGACGTGGTGCGCGGCGCCACGTACAACATCGTCGACGACGACCCGGCGCCGGTGTCGACCTGGCTGCCGGAGCTCTCGCGCGTGCTCGGCGCGAAGGCGCCGATGCGCGTCCCCGTGTGGCTGGTGCGCCCGATGATCGGGTCCTACGGCGTGGCCTTCATGAACGAACTCCAGGGTGCGGACAACGGCCTGGCCGCCCGCGGACTCGGCTGGCAGCCGTCCCGCGCGAGCTGGCGCGAGGGGTTCGCCGCCGAACTCGGTGCGAGTACGACGAACCGTTAGGAAGGACGGCCGATGTTGGAGAAGCATCCTTTCCGCGACATACTCGGGCGGTTTGCCACGGGAGTGGTGCTGCTCACTCTGCAGCCGCCGCGCGGTGTTCCCATGGGCATGGCCGTGAATTCCTTCACCTCGGTCTCGCTCGAACCTCCGCTCATTTCCCTCTGTGTGCGCACGGGGTCGCCGACCCTGACCGCCCTCCTGCGGTCCGACGCATTCGCCGTCTCCATCCTCGGGGAACAGCACGAGGAGCTCTGCCGGTCGTTCAGCACCCCCGGCGCGGAGCGCTTCTCCGGGCGGGAGTGGGCCCGCACCCCCGCCGGTCACCCGGTGCCCGGCGACGCCCTCGCCTGGCTGGACTGCCGCGTTTCGGCCGTACACGCGGCCGGGGACCACGAACTCGTCGTCGCCGAGACGGTGGACGGTGACGCGGCGGAGCGGAATGCTCCGCTCGTATTTCACCGCGGACGTTTCACAAAACTCATATGTGAAAGTCCTGTCGGGAATTGACCCGCTGCTTCTGTTTTCTGTCAGAATTCAGTGTGCAAGGGTCCCGCCCCTGGGGGATGTGGGCGGGCCTGACGAAGGGTGTGTTGGCAATGCAATTCCAGGTTCTCGGATCGCTGGAAATGAATGACGGGGGTAAGTCATACATTCCTACGGCACCAAAACAACGTCAATTGCTCGCCCTGCTCCTGCTCAATTCCAACCGAGTGGTCCCCATCCAGACCTGCGTCAACGAGCTCTGGGGCGAGGATCCGCCGGACGCCGCCCGCGCCACGCTCCAGTCCCACATACTCCAGCTCCGGCACGCCCTCAAGAGCGTGCCCGGAGTGGGCAGCCTGCCGGCCGCGCGGAACATCCTGGAGACCCGGGACGGCGGCTATCTGTTCGTCACGCGTCCCGGTGATCTGGACACCGAGAAGTTCACCGGACTCCTGCGGACCGGCAAGGAACTCCTCAAGACGGACGACCGCAAGGCCTCCGATCTGCTGGCCGAGGCCCTGAACCTGTGGCGGGGCCCCGCGCTCGCGGACGTGCGGCACGGGCCGGTGCTGCGTCGGCACGTCGTCCATCTGGAGGAGGAGCGGGTCACGGCCCAGGAGCACCGGATCGACGCCGATCTGCGCCTCGGCCGGCACCGTGAACTCATCGGGGAGCTCAGTGCCTTGGCGGTCGAGCACCCGACGCGCGAGCACCTGCACGCCAAGCTGACCCTCGCCCTCTACCGCTCCGGGCGGCGGGTGCAGGCGCTCGACGTCCTGCAGCAGCTGCACCGCGCCCTGCGGCGGGACCTCGGTCTGGAGACCTCGCCCTGGGTGCACAACCTCCACCAGGCCGTTCTGGCCTCCAGCGCGTCGATCGACATGCCGTAGCCGGACAGATCTTCCGAAAACGACGCCCCATGCAACGGATGCGTTGCATGGGGCGCAATGGTATGAGCGTATGTTGCGTCAGTCGCAACCCTCATTACGGTTCGGCCGCTTATACCAATGGGTCTAGACCGCCTAGGTCAGGTGTGACCACAATCGCTCCCACCAATCGGAACCTGGAGGGGGCCGGCATGAATCGACGTGTCATCGCCGCTGGTTGTATCGCCATGAGTCTCGGACTGACCGCCACGGCGTGCGGTGGGGATGACGGCGACTCGGGCGACAAGGCCACCGACGGCAAGGGCAAGACCCTCACCGTGTGGATCATGGAGGGGACCAACCCCGACGCGCGGCCCTTCTTCGCGGAGGCCGAGAAGGCCTTCCACAAGAAGACCGGCGCCAAGATCAAGGTCGAGTACCAGCAGTGGGCCAGCGCCCAGAAGAAGTTCACGACCGCCATCGAGGGCGGCGAGGACCAGGTGCCCGACGTGGCGGAGGTCGGCACCACCTGGGTGCCGCAGTTCGCCGAGACCGACGCCCTGGTCGACGTCACCGACGAGGTGAAGAAGTCGGGCCTCAACGACGACCTCGTCGCGGGCCTCAAGGACGCGGGAACGCTCGACGGCAAGCAGTACGGCATGCCCTGGTACGCGGGCGTCCGCTCGATCGTCTACCGCAAGGACATCTTCGAGAAGCACGACCTGAAGCCCCCGACCACGTGGAAGGAGCTCCAGACGACCGCCAAGACGCTCAAGGAGAAGGAGCCGAAGCTCGTCTCCTTCCCGGTGGCGGGCGGCGCGGAGATGTTCGCGGCCCCCTTCGTCTGGGGCGCGGGCGGTGAACTCGCCACCGAGTCCGGCGGCAAGTGGAAGTCCGGCATCAACTCGCCGGAGGCCGTCAAGGGCATCGAGTTCTACACGGGTCTCGCCACCAAGGACAAGGTCTCCCCGGCCAAGGTGAACACCTGGACCGAGAAGGAGGTCGGCGACGCCTGGAACAAGGGCGAGATCGCCATGGCCATCGGCGGCAACTGGACACCGAAGGCCATCGTCGACGCCAACCCGGACCTCAAGGGCAAGCTCGGCGCGGTGCCGATCCCGGGCCAGAACGGCGGCATGAGCAAGTCCTTCCTCGGCGGCTCCTACCTGTCCACGTTCAACACGGACAAGAAGGACCTCGCCTGGGAGTTCGTGAAGCTGGTGACCACCGGTGAGTTCGCCGCCAAGTGGGCCGCGGAGACCAACTACTTCCCCGGCCAGAACTCCGAGCTGAAGAAGATCGAGGCGAAGAAGGACCCGCTGGTGGAGCCGTTCGCCAAGCAGATGCTCGAGGCCGGCGCGACCGTCCCGAAGACCAAGTCGTACGGCGAGATCCAGGCCTCCAAGGTCATTCCCGGCATGGTCCAGTCGATCCTGACCGGCAAGGCGTCCGTGCAGGAAGCCGCGGACAAGGCGGCCAAGGACATGGACGCGATCTTCGCCAAGGACGAGTAGACAAGGGCGAGTTCGGCACTGTGAAGGACTTACCGTGAAAGACACGCTCGTCAGCGAGGGGCCGAAGACGTCGGCCCCTCGCGGCCCCCGGAAGCCCGACGGCGCGGCCGAAGCGGCCCGCCGTCGCAAGAAACTCCTCACTCTCACCCGCCCCTGGCTCCTCCTCGCGCCCTCCCTGGTGGTCCTCGCGGGCCTGCTGCTGTGGCCGCTGATCCAGGTCGGCAAGCTCTCCATGCAGGACTACGAGGTCAAGTTCGGCGGCGGCGTCAGCACGTTCACCGGCTTCGACCACTACAGCGACCTGCTCTCCAGCGGCCTGCTGTGGAAGACGGTCCTGCCCAACACCGTCTTCTTCGCCTTCGCCTGCGTCGGCCTCACCGTCGCGCTCGGCACCCTCGTGGCGCTGCTGCTCAACCGCCTCGGCGCCACCTGGCGGATGATCTGCTCCATCGCGATCCTCGCCGCCTGGGCCATGCCGGCGGTGACGGGCACATACGTATGGATCTGGCTCTTCCAGCCGCAGGACGGCATGGTCAGCCAGATCGCGGGCTCCGTCGGCCTGATCGACCCGGAGACCACCAACTGGTTCACCGAGCGCGGCCCGTTCTACGCGATCGCCACGCTCAACGTCGTCCACCACGGCTTCCCGTTCGTGGCCATCACCGTCCTCGCGGGGCTCATGACGATCCCCAAGGAGCTCTACGAGGCCGGGGAGCTGGACGGCGCCAACGCCTGGCAGCGGTTCTGGAACATCACCGTGCCGACCATCAAGCCCGTCTTCCTCGTGGTGACCATCCTCTCCACGATCTGGGACTTCAAGGTCTTCACCCAGGTGTACCTGCAACCAGGCGGCGACGGCTCCAACGAAGAGGTCTACAACCTGGGCGTCTTCTCCTACATCCAGGCCTTCGCCAAGAACGACTACGGCACGGGCGCCGCGGCCGCGGTCCTGCTGACCGTGCTGCTCCTGGTCATCACCGTCGTCTACATCCGCACGCTGTTCCGACAGGGGGAGGAGGACCTGTGACCACCCGCCGCACCACTCTCGCCTCGCGCATCGGCCTGCCGGCCGCGGTCGTCGGGCTGCTCCTCTTCACCCTGTTCCCGGTCTACTGGATGGTCTCCACGGCGCTCGACCCGAAGGCGTCGCTGCGCGGCTCGGACGTCCTGCCGAGCGGCATCAGCCTCGAACACTTCGAGTTCGTCTTCGACAAGGGCAACTTCGGTACGTACCTGCTGAACTCGGCGGTCGTCGGCCTCGCCACGATCGTGGCGGCCGCGCTGCTCTCGCTCTTCGCCGCCATCGCGGTGGCGCGGTTCAAGTTCCGCTTCCGCACCTCCGTGCTGATCATGATCCTGATCGTGCAGATGGTGCCGCTGGAGGCGCTCGTCATCCCGCTCTTCATCCAGATGCGGGACTACGACATGCTCAACTCCCTGCTGGGCCTGAGCATCGTCTACATCGCCCTCTCGCTCCCCTTCGCCATCTGGACGCTGCGCGGCTTCGTCGCCACCGTGCCCAAGGAGGTCGAGGAGGCCGCGTACATCGACGGGGCGTCCTGGCCGCGGATGTTCTGGTCGGTGCTGCTCCCGCTGGTCGCGCCGGGGCTCGTCGCCACCTCGATCTTCGCCTTCATCACGGCGTGGAACGAGTTCGTGTTCGCGTACACGTTCATGAAGGGCAGCGACAAGTACACGGCCGCCGTCGGCATCTACCAGTTCTTCGGTGAGAACTCGACGGCCTGGGGCCCGGTCATGGCCAGCTCCACGCTGGTCACCGTGCCGGTGATGATCTTCTTCGTGATCGTGCACCGCAAGCTCGGTTCGGGCCTGGCGGCGGGTGCCGTCAAGGGCTGACGTTCAAGGGCCGACCGTTCACGGGGAGGCGTCCGGGTGCCGGGTCACGGCGCCCGGACGCCTCCCCGTCCGCCTTCCGCATCCACGTGTATTGACTAAAAGTCAATTCGGCGCCACTCTCTGGACGCGTACCCCGCAGCGGGTCACCCCTGGGAGGCGAAGTGAGCACCGGAACACGGGAGCAGCACGAGCGGCTCGGCGCCGAGCTGCGGGACCAACCACCCGAATCCTTCGGGCAGTTGGAGCCCCAGCAGCTGGCGGCGCTCGCCGACGCACTGGAGCGGCAGCGCGCGAGCCGGGCCGCCGGACTGAACGAAGCCGCCGAGGAGGCACTGAAGCTCGTGCCCGCCCTGGCCCGCGGCCCCGTCCGCCGCATTCTCTTCCGCTAGCCGAGACGAGCGAGGAGCCAGCATGGACAAGCTGCGCGGCAGGGCCGAGGCCCTCAAGATCGCCCACCTGCTCGACGTCGAACCCGACACGCTCGCCTTCCTGCAGGGCCTGCCCGTCGAGGACGTACGCCGCTTCCGCACCCAGACCGTCGCGGCCCTCTTCGACCGGGCGCCCGACATGCTCGACCGGATCGCGTCCGCCACCAGACTGGTGCCCGCCGGAGTCGCGGCCGCCATCTCCCAGAAGGCCCTCGGCCCGCGCCTGGCCGCCGCCGTCGCGGGGCGGCTCGAACCCGCGCGCGCCGCCGACATCATCGAGAAGCTGCCGGTGTCGTTCACCGCCCGGTCCTGCGCCCACCTCGACCCGCGCCGCATCGAGGGCATCGTGGGCCGGCTCGACGAGAACCTGGTCGTCCGCATCGCCGTCGCACTCGCCGAGCGCGGCGACCACCTCACGATGGGCCGCTTCGTCGGCCACCTCCCCGACTCCGCGCTGCGCCGCATCCTGCCGCAGGTCGACGACGCCGCCGTCCTCAGGACCGGCTTCGCGATCGACGTGCCCGAACGGCTCGGCCACATCATCGAGTTGATGGGCGAGGAACGGCTCGCCTCGGTCATCGCCTCCGCGTCCGCCGAAGGGCTGTGGCCCGAGGCGCTCGCCGTCGCCGGCATGGTCACCGGCGAGCAGCGCGGCCGCATCGCCTCGCTCACCGCGGGGCAGCCGCAGGACCGGCTCGACTCCCTCGTCACGACGGTGGCGGCGCAGGACCTGTGGGAGTCCCTGCTGCCGCTGGTCGCGCTGCTGGGCGAGGAGGAGCGGCGCACGGTGGCCGAACTGCCGTCGCTGCGGGGCGCGGACGTGCTCGCCGGGGTCGTGCGCGCGGTCGTCGCCACCGCCCTGTGGGCGGAGTTCCTGCCGCTCGTGGACGCCCTGCCCGCCGAGTCCCGCAAGGTCGTCGCCGACACGGCGGGCGCGCTGCCCGAGCCTGATCTGGACGCGCTGGCCCGGGAGGTCGACAAGCAGGACCTCTGGGAACTGGTCATGCCGCTCGTCGAGCTGATGGACGACGACGCGAAGACACGGATCTTCGCGCTGCCCGCGTTCCAGGACCAGGCCGGGGCGTAGCTCCGGGCCTGGCGGGAGGCGGGCGGCGGGTGGTCGGGCGGTAGCCCACACGGCGGAGGCAGGATCGATTCGGCGGCCCCGCGCGGGTGACGGCGCGCATGCGCGGGCCGCCGACGGGGGAGGGCGCAGCCGGGCCCGTCGACCCCCGACGGGCTGGGCCACCCCAGGCGCCGGACGTTCCACCCCGGCGCACGTACGGAAACGGAATCAATGCGCCTTCGCCACACCGTCGCAGCCGCTCTCGGCGCGCTCGCCCTCGTCGTCACCCTGCCGACCTCCGCGAGCGCCGCCACCGGCGACTTCTCCTACAAGTACGTCGGCCTCGACGGCACGCCGCAGTCGGTCACCCTCCACGACCCGGTGAGCCCCGGCTGCGTCACGCTCGCCGAGGTCGCCGACCCGGACGCCTCCGAGCCCGCGTTCGCCCCGCACAACGACACCGACGTCTGGGTGATGGTGTTCACCGAGCCGGACTGCACCGGTGACTCCTGGACGCTGCGCCCGCACGGGCACCCCGCCACGGACCGCCTCAAGCTGCGCTCGGTGTACCTGACCGACCGCCACTGAGCCGACCGGCCGGTCATCCCGTCGTCGACCCGCCGTCCACGGTGAACTCCGCCCCCGTGACGTACGACGACGCGTCCGACGCCAGGAACAGCACCAGCTCCCCGACCTCCTCCGGGCGGCCCATCCTGCCCAGCGGCAGATGGGACCAGTCCCGCCCGGCGGAGGCGGCGGAGATCATCGGGGTGTCGACCGCCCCCGGATGAACGGAGTTGACCCGCACCCGGTACTTCGCCAGGTCCAGCGCGGAGGAGCGGGTCAGCCCCCGCAGGCCGAACTTCGTCGACCCGTAGGCCGCGTGCCCCGGGATGCCGACCAGCCCCGCCGTCGACGAGACGTTCACGACCGAGCCGCCGCCCGCCTCCTTCAGCGCGGGCAGCACCGCCTGGATGCCCAGGAAGGGTCCCAGGAGATTGACCCGGACCAGGGCCTCGAAATTCTCGTACGTCTCGTCCTCCACGGACGCCGTCCGCCACAGCGCGGCATTGTTCACCAGGACGTCGAGCCGCCCGAAGGCACCGAGAGCCCCCGCCACGGCCGACGCCCAGCTCTCCGCGTCCGTGACGTCATGCCGTACGAACACCCCCTGCCCGCCGAGGGAACCGGCGACCTCGCGGCCCTCCTCCTCCCGCACGTCCGTCACCACGACCCGCGCCCCGGCCGCCGCGAAGAGCCGTGCCTCCGCCGCGCCCTGCCCGCGGCCCGCCCCCGTGATCAGGACGGTCCTGCCGTCCAGGCCGTACGAGACTTCTCGCGTCCCACGGAAGTTCATGCCACCCTCCGTACGTCGGTACGTGCCGAGTCGGCATGTGTCTAGCAGTCATATGTGCAAGGTGGAAGGGCGGGGCGGCACATGGGATCCGCGATCAGTCTGCGCAAGGTGGAGGACTCGGCACCGGCCCTGGTCAGCCTCTACAAGAGCGCCGGGGTGTCCCTGCGCAAACACGGCCTGGAGGGCGCGCGGGCGGCCGTCTACCTGGTCGTCGACTACTCCGGCTCCATGCGCCCCTACTACAAGGACGGCAGCGTCCAGGCCCTCGCCGACCGTGTCCTCGGCCTCTCCGCGCACCTGGACGACGACGGGGTCGTGCCCACCGTCTTCTTCTCGACGGACGTCGACGCGGTGACGGACATCGCGCTGGACAACCACCGCGGCCGGATCGACGACATCGTGGCCGGGCTCGGGCACATGGGCAGGACCAGCTACCACCTGGCGATGGACGCCGTCATCGACCACTACGTCGACAGCCGTGACCGGGGCACCACCGCGCCCGCCCTCGTCTTCTTCCAGACCGACGGGGGTCCCATCAACAAGCTCGCCGCCGAGCGCTATCTGTGCAAGGCGGCGAAGCTGCCCCTGTTCTGGCAGTTCATCGGCTTCGGCGACCCGAAGAGCAAGCAGTTCGACTATCTGCGCAAGCTCGACGAACTGGCCGTCCCCGCCCAGCGCCCCGTCGACAACGCGGGCTTCTTCCACGCGGGGGAGGACCCGCGGGCGGTGGCGGACGACCAGCTCTACGACAGGATGGTGGGGGAGTTCCCCGCGTGGCTCGCGGCGGCGCGGGCCCGCGGGATCGCTTCCCCCGCGGCCGGCTAGCCGACCATGCGCCCGCGCAGCTTCAGGATCGTGCCCGCGTCCAGGCCGAGCCCCCTGGTCAGATAGCCCTGGAAGCCGCCGTACCGCTGGGCGGCCTCCGCCAGCGCCGTGTCGAGGTAGTCCGCGCGGACCTCCTGGAGCGGGATGATCAGGTCCGGGTTCTGCATCAGCCCGCCCTGCTTGAGCGCCTCGCGGAGCTTCGCGTCGTACGCGGCCCGGTAGGTGTTGGAGGCCAGGTAGTCCCCGGCCGCGGTCCGCTCGGGCACGCCCACGAGGCGCAGCAGCAGATACGTGGTCCAGCCGGTGCGGTCCTTGCCCGAGGTGCAGTGGTAGAGCAGCGGCGAGCGGCTGTCGGCGACGTCGCGCAGGGTGGCCGCGAACTGCGCGCGGTTGCCGGAGTCGGTGACGAACGTGCGGTAGACGTCGCGCATGAACGCGGCCGCCTTGCCGTTGCCGAGCATCTCCTCCTGCTTGACCGGGTCCTTGGAGCCGATGGCGGTGAGGAGCTGGGTGAACAGGCCGTTGTCGGTGATGGGCCGGGAGGTGGGGGAGAGCCCGGCGGGCAGCCGGTCCGCCCCGTCGTACTGCACCTCGGCGGGCACCCGGAAGTCGATGACCTTCTTCAGGCCGAGCCCGGCGACCGTGCCGAGGTCGGCGTCGGTGAGCTTGCTGAGGCCGTCGGCG
>NZ_LIPN01000112.1 GCF_001418325.1 Streptomyces atriruber
AGGCAGGAGCGGGGGCCCGGGGGGTGCGGTCATGCGGCCCGAGTCCAGTGGGGCGATCGTCACCGTGCGACCGCCGCCCGTCAGCCGCAGCACGTCCACGGGCGAGCCCTCACCCCACTCCACGATGCAGTGCGCCCGCAGTCCGGAGCGCCAGTCAAGGGTGAGCTCGGCGCGCCGTTCCGCTCCGTGCGGGAAACGTCCGCCGAGCCGGGCCGTCATCTCGTACGGCCGCCCGAACAGATGGAGCAGCAGGTCGATCCGGTGGCTTCCCGCGTCCGCGAGGACCCCGCCGCCGGACAGGGCGGGATCGGTGCGCCAGCTCATCGGGTCGTCGGGTCCGGGTGCGAAGGCGCACCGGAAGCGCACCTCCACCCGGTCGGGCGTCCAGCCGTCGAGCTCCTCGCGCAGCCGTCGCACGGTGGGCGCGAGCCTGCGGTAGTAGGCGACGCCCGCGCACCGCCCCGCCGTGTCGAGCGTGCCGCCCGTGCCGAGGCCACCGGCGAGCGGCTTCTCGATCAGGACGGGCAGGCCCGCCTCGACCACGGCGCGGGCGAGCGGCACGTGTCGTACGACGGGAGTGGCGATGTACACGGCGTCGACGCCGGACAGCAGCACGTCGAGGTCGGTGCCGGAGCCGGCGATGGCGTACCGCTCGGCGACGCGCGCGGCGCGCTGCGGATCTCGGCCCCAGAGGGCCACGGGCTCCTCGCCGAGCGCGTGCAGGCCCGGCAGCACGCGGCGCGTCACGATGTCGCCGTATCCGGCGATGCCCCACCTCACGCGGCTCTCCCCCGCCCGCTCAGGGGACGATCGCCACCTTGAGCGTCTCGGGCGGCGGACCGTCGTAGGGGGCGTGCTCGGCATCGGGGTAGAGGGCGCTGCTCGCGGAGAGCTGCTCCATGGCCTTGGGCAGTTCGTCGAGCGCGTACGTGTGCGTGTGGAGGTCGGGCAGGCGCAGGGCGTCGGTGCGGCGGTGGGCGAGGCGTTCGGCGACGGCGAGGGCTTCCGCGCGCGCGGTGTCGAGGGGCTCCGCGGAGCTGTGCACGCGCAGGCCCTTGCGCTCCCAGGTGACCAGGTCGACGGTGACGTGCGTGTCGACGTGGTGCGTGCCGAGGAGGACGACGAGGCCGTTCTGGCGTACGAGCCGCACGCAGGCGTTGAGCGTCGTGGGGGTGCCGACGGCGTCGATGGCGACGTCGAAGTCCGCGCCGACACCGGCCAGTTGCTCGGCGCCGCCGTCCACGCGCCGGATGGCGTCCGCACCCGCCGCGGACGACCGTTCGAGCCGCCAGTCGTCGAGGTCGACGGCGACGATCTCGGCCGCGCCGCGCGCCACCGCGACGCGCAGCGCCATCTGCCCCACGGGCCCCTGCCCGACGATCACGACGCGGTCGCCGAGCCGGATGCCACGGGTGGCGTGCACCGCCAGCGGAAGGAGTTGCAGGAGCGCGCCCTGCTCGAAGGGCACGTCGTCCGGCAGGGCGCCCACGGATATCTCGCGGGCCAGGGCGAACTCGGCGTACCCGGTGGTGAGCGGGGTGCGCACGAAGACCCGCTGGCCGGGCACCACGCGCCGCACGCCCGCCCCGGTCGCCTCGACGACCCCGGCGATCTCATGGCCGAAACAGCCCTGGGAGCAGTGCTCGCGCAGCCCGTGGTAGTGGAAGTAGGCAAGGTCGCTGCGGTTGCAGACCGTGCAGGCCCGCACCCGGACCAGCACCTCCGACGGCCCCGGCTCCGGCACCGCCACGTCCGTGACCAGCCTGATGTCGCGCCTGCCGACGAGTTCGTACCTGCGCATGACCCTCTCCTCTACAGCGGATGCGATCTGCGGAAGTTCCAAGGATTCCCCAACTCTGGCCCCATCATGGTGGATTCGCCCGGCTCGACCGGTTCCGACTCCTTGACAGCCCGGTTTGGTACGAGCCAATATCCACTATCCGATTGGCCTGGACCAATTGGCAGGAGTCCCTCCGCACATTCTGTGCACCACACGTCCCACGTACCCACAACTTCGGAGGTCGCGCCATGGCACCGAGCAGTGACCCGACTCTGGAGCACCTCGCCAACTCCGTGCTGCAGCCCGGGTTCGAGGGCACCACGGCCCCCGCCTGGCTGCGCCGCAGGATCGCCGAGGGCCTGGGCTCCGTCGTACTGTTCGCACGGAACATCGAGACGCCCGAGCAGGTCGCCCGGCTCACCTCGGACCTGCGTGCGGAGAACCCCGACCTGATCGTCGCCATCGACGAGGAGGCGGGCGACGTGACGCGCCTGGAGGCGTGGACCGGTTCCTCCCGTCCCGGCAATCTCGCCCTCGGCGCCGTCGACGACATCGACCTGACCGAGCGCGTGGCCCACGACATCGGCCGCGACCTGCACGCCGCGGGCGTCTCGCTCAACTTCGCGCCCAGCGCCGACGTGAACAGCAATCCGCTCAACCCGGTGATCGGCGTACGCTCCTTCGGCTCCCGCACCGACGTCGTCTCCCGCCACACGGCCGCCTGGATCCGCGGTCTGCAGCAGGCCGGCGTCGCCGCCTGCGCCAAGCACTTCCCCGGCCACGGCGACACGGTCGTCGACTCGCACTACGGCCTGCCCCAGGTGCAGGGCTCCGCCGAGGAGATCGCGCTCACCGCCCTGCCGCCGTTCATCGCGGCCATGGAGGCGGGGGTACGTGCCGTGATGACCGCACACTTGCTCGCCCCCGCCTACGACCCGGACCTGCCCGCGACCCTCAGCCCCCGCATCCTGGTGGAACTGCTGCGCGGCGAGCTGAACTTCGACGGGCTGCTCGTCACGGACGGCATCGAGATGGGCGCGGTCACCGACCGCTACGGCATCGACGGCGCGACGGTCAAGGCCGTGGCCGGCGGTGTGGACGCGGTGTGCGTGGGCGGCGAGAGCGCCGACGAGGCCACGTTCGACCTGCTCTCCACCGCTCTGGTGAAGGCGGTCATCGACGGCACGCTGCCCGAGGCCCGGCTCGTCGAGGCGAGTCGGCGCGTACGGGAGTTCGCCGCCTGGTCCGGCGAGCAGTCTCGCGCCGTCGCCCGCGCGGCGGGCCCCACCGACATCGGCCTGGTCGCCGCCCGCCGTGCCGTGCGGGTCCATCACCGCTCCGGCACGGCGAACGCCGCGCTGCCCGTGGCGGGGGTGCCGCACGTCGTGGAGCTGTCCCCCACGATGAACCTGGCCGTCGACGGCCACACCCCCTGGGGAGTCGCCGTGCCGCTGCGCGACCTGCGCCCCGGCACCACGTCCGTGCGGCTGACGGAGCCCGAACTCGCCCACGCCGGTGACCTCCTGGACCGCGAGGCCCTCACCCCGGCGACGGGCCGCGCCCTGGTGGTCGTGGTCCGTGACGCGGCCCGGCACCGCTGGATGACCGACACCCTCAACCGCATCCTGCGGTGCCGCCCCGACGCCCTGGTCGTGGAGATGGGCGTGCCGGCGGGCGACGCACTCGGCGCCACCCACCTGATCACCCATGGTGCGACCCGTGTCTCGGGCATCGCGGCGGCGGAACTGCTCGCAGGGGGCGGGCTCACCCCTTCAGCGGCCCCTCGCAGCTGAAGTCCGCGCTGCCCGCGCGACCGTCGGACCAGATGTCGACCTTGCCGAACGAGCAGTTCATGTCGGCCAGGTTGTTGTCACCCGCCGAGGACCGTTCGAGGAGGAAGTAGTCGACGGTCTCCGACATGTCCTTGAACACGGCGTCGGGGTCGCCGGACGCGCCGAGGTTCGCGGTGATCCGGCCCGTGCAGGTGTACCGCGGCCGCTCCGACGCCCCGTTCGAGCGGCAGTCGGGCGTGATGCCCGTCGTCGCCGTGACGGAGGCGCGGACCTGGTCGGCGGTGGTGTCGCGGAGCTCGGCGACCGGCACGTACTTCGTGTCGGGCACGAAGAGGTCGTCGACGTGCGCGATCTGCTTGTCGAGGAAGGCGTCGTACTGGCTCTGCAGTCCGCCGTCCTTGCCGAGCCGGTCGCGCCAGGCGTCGAAGCCCGCCGGGTCGTCGGCCCGCAGATGTCCGTACATCTCCTTGAGCAGGGCGGGACGTTCGGTCCAGAGGAACTCGAAGAACGTGCCCGCGTAGTCGTAGAACCGGAAGCCGTCGCCGTCGTACGTGGCGTGCAGGAGCTGGTCCACGGTCATCCGCGGTCCGCCGTTCGCCGTGTCGGCGATGATGCCCCGGACCAGTGACTTGCGGACCTTGATGCCATCGTCACGGGTGGCGCCGTCGAAGAACTCGGCGGTGCCCTCGTCCATCGCGGTGGTCCGGTCGCCCTGGTACCACGGGCCTTCGCCGAAGAATCCGGGCACGGCCCAGCGGCCGTTGAGGTAGTGCGTGTACTCGTGGCGGAAGAGCTCCTCCAGCGTCAGCGTGGAGTCCTGCGGGACGCGCCGCTGGTAGGTGTAGAAGGTCGCGCCGCGCTCGATGTAGACGCCGCCGTTGTTGGTGTCCATCCCGGTGAGCAGCGGGTGGTAGTTCTCGTAGTCGGCGCGCGAGGCGTAGAGGACCGTCGTCAGCGTGGTGTTGGGGTCTCCCGCCAGCGGCTCCTCGGTGCCGACGACCCGGTGGAACTGCGCCTTGACCTGCTTGCTCGCGTAGTAGAGCTGGTCGACGGTGCCCCGGTCGAGCGCCGTGCGGACCTTCATGCCGCCCTTGTCGTACGTATAGGTCTGCGGGAACAGGCGGCGCTCGATGTCGGCCTTGCACACCTTGTAGGGCGCGCAGGCGTCGAACTCGTTCAGCCAGGTGGCGACCTTCGCCCAAGGGGCGCTGCCCTCACCGAAGTTGCGGACGACGACGTCCAGGAGCCCGCCGAGACCGGAGACGATCTCGGTGGTGAGCCCGTCGATCTGACCGAACCTGCCGTACTCGCTCAGCGCGTCGCGCACCACCCAGGCGTTGGCTGTGCCCTTGAGGTGGGTGTATCCGCCGAAGGCCTTGAAGGCGGCACGGTAGGAGGCGTCGGACTTCACTGCCGCGTGGAAGGCGGCGTCCCTGTTGCCGGGGTAGACGCCGAGGTAGCTCAGGGAGAGCGCGGCGAGCGTGGAACCGGCCCACGAGGCGTCCTTCGCCGTGTCGGGGTGCTTGGCGTCCATGGTGGTCAGCACCCGCTTGATCAGCGGGAGTTGGTGCTGCCGCAGGCCCGGCGCGCTCGCCGCGTAGAGCGCCTCGCGCAACGATTCGGCGTTGCTCCGGGTCACGTCGAAGGTGCGGCCCGCCGAGCCAAAGGCGCCGACGGCGCGCCGCATGGCCTCCACGGTCGGGCCGTCGGTGACGTCGATCTCGTCGTGCGAGAAGTCCTGGTAGGCGACGGCGTGCAGATACGTCAGCATCTCCAGGAGGTTGCTGCCGTTCTTGCCGTCGTGGGCGGCCGCGAGCCCGGCGATGCGGCCGGAGACGGCCTGGACGTGCGCGTCCGACATGACGGGGGCGAGTCGCGCGTCCCAGGTCCAGATGAGGGTGCGCAGACAGCCGTCCGCGGTGACGGCCGGGTCGGCGAGGAAGTCGGCGAACCGCTCGGGCGAGAGCCCGGTGACGCCGTCCAGTGTGCAGGGCGCGGCCGCGGGCCGCGGCGCCGCGGCCCGCGACGTCGCCTTCGGTTCGGGCGTGCGGGCGCCCGGGATGCGGCCGTCCTTGAGCCCGCCGGGCGCCGGGACCTCGTAGGTGTTCGGCTTCGGGGCCTTCGCCCTGCGGTCGACCACGTCCAGCGGGTTCGGAGCGGCGGGGGCGGACGGCGCCGCGGCGGTGCGGGGCTTCGCCGTCGCGGGGGAAGGCTCGGCCGCGTATCCGAACTGGGCGGCCGAGGCGCAGAGAGTCGCCGCTATCGCGCCGGCGAGCACGGATCTGCGCAGGGTGCGTAGACGTATCTGGGACACCGATTGCTCCTGTGTGGGAGGTGGGGGCGTGAGGCGCTGTGAGTGCTGTCCATGCAACGCGGTCATCGTCAACTGACCTTTACGTGACGGCCGTTGAGGGGTTGCCTCATGGCCGCCGCTGCGTCATGTGATGCGTAACGTAGTAATGTGATATTGCACTGACAACCCCTCAGGAACCATCAACCGCCCCTGGAACCGGGGACTCCCTCGGACACGCACGGACATCTCAGGACACCCCCGGCTCGCGCAGCGTGCGCAGGAGGAGCCAGCCGAGCGCGGGCAGCGCGATCAGCGGGGCGAGGGCCGTCCTCAGGGAGGCCGCGTCCGCGACCGTCCCGATCAGTGGGCTCGCGAGGCCGCCGATGCTCACGGTCAGCCCCAGAGTGACGCCGCTCGCGGTGCCCATGCGCCGCGGCAGGTAGTCCTGTCCGAGGGTGATGTGCAGGGAGAACGGCACGTACAGGCCGGCCGAGGTGAGCGCGACGAAGACGTAGAGCGGCGGCCCGGGGACGAGGACGACTCCGGCGACCGCGAGGACGGCCAGGGCGTACGACCACCGGACGACCGGGAGACGGCCGTACCGGGCGGCGAGCCGTCCGCCCGCGACGGTCCCGACCGCGCCCCCGAGGTAGAGCACGAACAGGGCGGCCGTGCCGGAGACTTCACTTCCTCCGGTGCGCTCGCGCACGTACAGCGCGATGAACGTGCTCAGCCCGGTGAAGACGATCGAGCGGCAGATGACGGCACCGGACAGCTTGAGGAAGGACGGCCAGTCGTCGTCGGCGGCCGGACCGGCGCCCGGTCCCGCCTCCTTCGGGTTCGCCGCGTCCCGGGCCCTGACGCCCCGCAGCGCCGCCACGCACAGCACCG
>NZ_LIPN01000113.1 GCF_001418325.1 Streptomyces atriruber
GGAAGTAGGGGCAGGGCGCGGCCGGGAAATCGGGTGCGCGGGGGCGGTCCGCGGCGTTAGCCTCGGGGGATGTCTACGCCTCGCATTTCCTAGCCAGGACACACGCCTTCACGTCACCCGTGTGTCCACTCGCCAGTGCGGAGCGTTACCCCATGATCACCCTTCGAGGTGTCGACGTGCGCGTCGGTGCCCGCCTTCTGCTGTCCGGAGTCTCCTTCCACATCGCCCCCGGCGACCGCGTCGGCCTGGTCGGGCGCAACGGCGCGGGCAAGACCAGTCTCATGAAGATCCTCGCGGGCCGGGACGTCCCGGCCGACGGCGACGTCAGCCGGACGGGCTCCGTCGGGTATCTCGCCCAGGATCCCGGCGCCGCCGATCCCGCCGTCACCGTCACCGATCGCATCCTGTCCGCGCGCGGGCTGGACGAGGCCGTCGCCGCGTTGCGTACCGCCGAGGGCGCCATGGCGGACGCCGTGGGAACGGCCGCGCAGGAGCGGGCCATGGCCGCCTATGCCCGCGCGGAGGACCGGTTCCAGGCGAGCGGCGGGTATGCCGCGGAGGCGGAGGCCGCCCGTGTCGCCGCCGGGCTCGGGCTGCCCGAGCGGGTGATGGACCGGCCCGTCGGTGAGCTGTCGGGCGGCCAGCGACGTCGCGTCGAGCTCGCGCGGATCCTGTTCGCGCGGCACGACACCGTGCTCCTCGACGAGCCGACCAACCACCTGGACGCCGACTCCGTGGCCTGGCTGCGCGCCTACCTGGCCGGGTATCCGGGTGGCGTCGTGCTGATCAGCCATGATGTCGGGCTGCTTGCCGACACGGTCAACCGTGTCCTGCACGTCGATGCGCCGCGTGCCGCCATCGACGTCCACAACACCGGCTGGCAGGCCTACCGCGCCCAGCGCGCCGCCGACGAGCGGCGGCGTACCCGTGAGCGCGCCAACGCCGAGCGCAAGGCCGCCTCGCTGCGCGCCCAGGCCGACAAGATGCGCTCCCACGTCGCCACCGCCACCGCCGCGAAGAACATGGACCGGCGTGCCGAGCGCATGCTCGCCGGGACGGAGCCGGTGCGGCGGGGCGAGAAGGTGGCGCGGATCCGGCTGCCCGAGCCCGTGCCGTGCGGCCGCATGCCGCTCGGCGCGGTCCGGCTGACCAAGGCGTACGGATCCCATCGCGTGCTCGACGGTGTCGATCTGGCCGTCGACCGGGGGAGCCGGCTCGTCGTCCTCGGACTCAACGGGGCCGGGAAGACGACGCTGCTGCGGCTGCTCGCCGGGCGTGAACTCCCCGATGGGGGACGGGTGGTCGCCGGGAGCGGGTTGCGGCTCGGGTACTTCGCGCAGGAGCACGACACCCTGGACGGTGCGCGGACCGTCCGGGAGAACCTCGCGGCTGCCGCCCCGCACCTGACCGACGGCGAGGTGCGGCGCGTGCTCGGGTCGTTCCTGTTCGGCGGCGACGACGCGGACAAGCCCGCCTCGGTCCTCTCGGGCGGCGAGAAGACGCGGCTCGCCCTGGCCGGGCTCGTCCACTCCGGTGCGAACGTCCTGCTCCTCGACGAGCCCACCAACAACCTCGATCCGGCGTCCAGGGGTGAGGTCCTGGGCGCTGTGGGGACGTATCCCGGAGCCATCGTGATGGTCACGCACGACGAGGGCGCCATCGATGCCCTGCGGCCGGACCGGGTGCTGCTGCTCCCGGACGGGGAGGAGGATCTGTGGAGCTCCGGCTATCGGGAGCTCGTCGCGCTCGCCTGACGGGCGGGGCGGTCGAGCCGGTAACGCTGTTGTCGGAGTGTCTACTTGGGCGTGCGGGACGTACGCGGTCGGCCGCTGTGATTCGATGCTGCGATGAGACGAGACCGGGCCGCCGACGCGGCAGACGGCCACCCCGTCCTGCGCTTGCGGGAACGTTCCGGCCAGCGTGACCTCGAGGCCTGCGTCGGTGTGCTCGCCGCCGTCCACAAATCCGACGGCTATCCGGTCAACTGGCCGTCGGAGCCCGGCGGCTGGCTGGAAGGCGACGACGCCTTCGGGGCCTGGGTGGCCGAGCTCGACGGGCGGGTCGTCGGGCACGTGGGGCTGTCCCGGCCCGGGGCCGGGGACGAGGCGCCCGCGCTCTGGGGCGAGCGGGCGGGGGCCGATGGAGCCGACGCGACGGCGGTGGTGAGCCGCCTCTTCGTCGCGCCGGACGCCCGCGGCCATGGGATCGGTGCCCTGCTGATGGGGCGGGCCGTGCGGGAGGCGCGGGCGCGCGGACTGCATCCGGTGCTGGACGTGGTGTCCACCGACAGCTCGGCGGCCGCGCTCTACGAACGCATGGGGTGGCAGTTGCTGGCCGTCGTCGAGCAGGAGTGGGAGCCGGGGCAGCGGGTCGCCCTGCACTGTTACGCCGCCCCTGCCGAGTAGCAGATCGACGGCACGTCGGTGGTCACGTCAACTCCCGGCGGGTTCTTGCGCCCTGGGTGCGCAGCCAGGCCGCGACGTCATCGGCTCCGGCCTCGACGGCGATGTCCAGCGGCGTCATGTCGTCGTACCCGATCCAGTCGAGGTCGGCGCCGCGCTCCAGGAGGAGGCGGGCGGTCGCCCGCTGTCCGCCGTGGCACGCGCCCCAGAAGGCGCTGGTGATGTCGGCGGCGTCCGGCGCGTCCGTCCCCGCCGCGCCGCCCTCGACCAGCGACGCGACCCGGTCCAGGAGCCCCAGCGTCGCCGCGTCCTGCAAGGTCGTCCGCGCACCGTGTGCGAGGAGCCGCCGGGCCGCCCGCCACTGCCCGAAGCCGCGCGCGTCCGCCAGGGGTGTGCCGCCCCCGATGACCGCCCCGGTCGCCTCGATGTCCGCACCGGCCGCGATCAGCGCGTCCAGCGCCGCGACGTCGTCGTTGCTCGCGGCCCAGTGCAGCGGAGTCTCGTGGTGCGCGCCGACGAAGCGGGCGTCGGGGTCGGCGCCGGCCGCGACCAGGACCGCGATGACCTCGGGCCCGGCGGGGAAGTGGCCGGGCCAGTCCGTGGCGATGTGGAGCAGGCTGCGCGTCCCCGCCGCCTCGCCCCGTCGCTCGATGCCCGCGGCGGCGAGCCCGGGGTGCGCGTCGAGCAGCTTGCGCAGCGCCGGGACGTCACCGGTCCGGATCGCTCCGGTCACCGCGACGGCCAGTGGGTCGCCCGCGTCGAGAACCGTCATGCCCGACCTCCTGATCGACTCCGTCCGATTCTGTCAGCGGCCACTGACACGGCGGGCCGTGGTGTGCCGCGCCCGCCCGTCCGTGCAGGACGACGGCGAGGATCATCGCCACGGCCACGGCGACCAGGTGCTCGCGGCCCGCGAGGTTCGGCTCGGCGATCGACCCGGCCACCGTCGGGACGACCGCGGCGAGGAAGAGCAGCGGCGCCCGCAGGGCCACGGCCGTGTAGGCGAAGAGGCCGACGATCGCCGCCGAGGCCCCCGTGTCCACCGTGTGCGCGGCCTCCGCGGGGAGACCGAGGCGGTCGGGGCCGAGCGCGATCATGACGCGTGCCCCGAGGGTTCCGGCGAGCGTGACGGCGTACGCCACCACCAACGTGCGTACGCGTCCGAAGGCGAGCTCGGCGAGTGCGAACGCCAGGAACAGGCGGGGCAGGCCGCCCCAGGCCGGGAGGTCCACGGCGGGCACGAACACCGAGACGGGCGTGCGCAGCAGGGACAGCCAGAGGGGCTGGTCGGCCCGCACCTCACTGATCACCCGCACCACGCCCGCACCGGCGGCCGTCTGCTGGAACTCGTGCAGGCCGATCACGGCGACGGTGGCGAGGACGGCCAGCGAGACCCCCAGGGGACCGCGCTCCCAGAGCTTGCGGCACGGGCCCGCGACCACGTTCCGCCACTCATGGAGCACGGCATTCCGGCACCACCTGGCCGGGCGCGACACCAGTGACCCCAGTGACACCAGCTGTCCATCCTTCTTCTGCTTCTTCGCCCGGACGGGCGAATGCGGAGGATACGTGACAGGTGGGGGCGGTGCGGCGGAGGAGATCCGGTCCATGGGATCCGGTCCATGGGATCCCGTCCATGGGGATCCGGTCTATTCGTCGGGTCCGGGGCGCTTCGGGCCGTCGTCCCGCCGTCGGCGCGGCCGGTGCGCCATCAAGTCCCTTGTTCCGCGGGCCTCGTCCGTGCCCACGATCGGGAGCGGGTGCGTGCCTCGTGGCGCGTCCGAGGGGAACCGGAGCAGCCTCGCGGACGGCGGCTCCACGTCCACGTGGCCCGCCGGTGTGCCGGGCCCGGGACCCGGGTCGGGATCGGCGTCGGACGTGCGGGCGTGCTCCGTGGCGCGGGCGTGTTCCGCCCAGCCCTCGCGGAACCAGCGCAGTTGGGTCTGCTGCGCCTCCTCCTCGGTGAGGATCCGGACGCCGTCGATGCCCGCTTCCTGGATCTTCGAGCCGAGTTCGATCAGCAGCCCGCCGACGAGGTGGGCCAGCTCTTCCGACGCCCTCGTCCCGCTCTCGACGTCATGGCGTCCCGCGCCGCGACGCCGTGCGCCTCCGGACGGTCCCTCCGCTTCGTCAGTCGGCATGTTCGCACTCCCTCTGTGCCCCCGGGCTGCGTAAGTCGGCCCCCAGCTGTTCGACTACTCGACCTGCGGCAGGAACGCCTTCGTGACCCTCACGAAGACCGCCTGCAGTTCTGGGGGCACCCCCATTCTCCGGGCCGCTTCCTCGGGGCTCAGCAGTCGGGGGGCATCGGTCTCCCCGCCTCGCCCCGCCGCGATCGGCAGGTCGTTCTCGGACAGTCGGCCGGAGCGGATCAGCATGTCCCGCAGCGGGACGCCGAGCACCGCGGCGAGACGCCGCATCGTCTCCAGATCGGGCATGCTCTGCCGCTGGATGAGGCGGCTGACGGCGGCCCGGTGCACGCCCGCGTCATCGGCGAGCTTCGACTTGCCGCCGCCGCGCGGGCTGTCGATGTCGTAGCCGCGCTCGCGCATCACGCCCTCGATCCACTCGGCGAACTCCTCCAGTTCGTCCGCTCGGTTTCGGCCACCCTCCCGGACCTGCTCGTGGTCGCTCCCGGGTCGGTACCCCTGTTCGCTGCGGGCGCTGGCCCGCGGGCTGGACACCATGTCGTCGTTCTCCCCTCGTCGCAGAGCGAGGGTACCGATCGTGCGCGCACCGAAATATGTGCGCGCTCGCACGTTGTTGTGAAGATCCCGCGCAGGCGGGCGCCCGAGCGCCCGACAGGCCTGTCGCGGCGGTTGTTTCCAGCCACCCCTTACGTCCCTTCCGACCTCACGCCTCTCTGTTTTTAGTTGCGCATGCGCACGCAGCGTGGAACTCTGATCACGCATCGACGTGTTCGAACTTATGTTCGCATACCTGCGGAGGGGTTGCGCATGCTCAATCGGACAGTTCTGCTCGCACCTGCTCTGAACAGTGCGTTCACTGGCACACAAGTCTCCGGGCCCCGTCCGGACGAAGCTCTCGACTGGCGTAGGAACGCCGCCTGCGCGGATCTCCCCCAGCAGTACGTCTTCACTCGGACCCCCGCCGAGGCGGCGCCGGTATTGCGCGCCTGCAATCAGTGTCCGATCCGGCGCGAGTGCGAAGCCATCGTCGATCCCTCGCACACCTGGTTCGACGGGGTCAGCGGAGGACGCCTCTGGCGCAACGGCCGTGAGGTCAAGCCGCGCAAGTCGGCCAAGGGGAGGTCGTGATGAGCGGTGCGGTCGAGCGTGCGGCCCTGTGGATCGATTCGCTGCGGCGCCGGTACCCCTTGCTCCTGGAGGAGCTGGCGCCCGGCACGGGACGGACGTTCCGCGAGGTGCGGGGCGGCGGCCCGGCCGCCGCCGCCCGCGCGCCCGTACGCCTCTACGTCTCCGACGCCCTGCGCGACATCGGCGACGGCGTGGTCGAGCTGGAGGAGGCCGTACGGGACCGGCTCGGCCTGCGCCGCATCTCCGCCGCCCCCGTGCCCGTCCGCCTCGGCCGCCTCGCCGAACTCCTCGACGCACTGCGGGAGATGCCCGATCTCGCGGCCCACGTCGAGGAGGAGACCCGCCGGATGGCGCACCGCTGCGCCCGCGCCCTCGGGGACCCCGAGCAGCTGGTGCGGCTTCCGGGGCGCTGCCCGGCCTGCGACTCGGTCTCGCTGCGGGCGTTTCCCGAACGAGGGGTCGCGATGTGCGTGAACCCGCCCTGTCGGCACGTACTCGACGAGGAGGCGGCGTGAACACAGCCATGAAGACACTCATGAACACACCGCTGATCTCGGGAGACCTCGCCGCCACCGAGGCCGACGTCTCGCCCGCGACCATCCGCAAGTGGGTGCAGCTCGGCCATCTGAAGGCCGCGGGGCGGCAGGGGCGGCGCTCGATGTACCGGCTGGAGGACGTGTTCGCGGCCGAGCGGCTGGTACGAGGGGCGCGCACGTAGTCGTACGGCGGTCGTACGGCGCCCGTACGTCGCTCGTACGGAGAAGGGCCCCGCACCGGGTGGTGCGGGGCCCTTCGCGTGTTCCCGTACGCCTCAACAGAGGCTGTTCCGCACTCAGTTGCGGGATCCGGGGCCCTGGATCACACTTGAAGCAGCGGCAGAGCTGCGCCCCGCACCGGGGCGGCGGACCTGCCGCTTCGTGTTGCCCTCACTCATGTCCCTTCTGACTGACAGGGAGTGTCCATGTGTCCATCCTGACCTTTCCCGACGCGGAACGGCTCGTCGTCGACTTCCTCAAGAACCGTGCGGAGCTCGCCGGTTCGGTCGTCGACAACAGGCCGCCCGCCGGGTTCGACGGCACCCAGAAGGCCGTCCTCGTCTCCCGCGTCGGCGGCGCGTGGGTCGACGACCGGCATCTCGACCAGCCGCTGCTCGACCTCGAGGTCTACGGCCCGGACAAGTCCACCGCGCACGGCATCTCCCTCGCCGCCCGTGCCTGTGTGCTCGAACTGGCCGGCACCTCGTACGGCGGGGCCGTCGTCACCGACGTCGCCGAGGCGGACGGGCCGCGCTGGCTGCCCGACTACAACCGGCCGGCGGGCAACCGGTACCTGTCGACGGTGCGGATCTCGATCCGCCCCGAGTGAGCACCTCGTGCCTCCCCGCACGCCGCACCAGAACCACAGGCCCTGCCGACCCGGCGGGGCCTTCGTCGTATCAGCCGTACCGACCGAGATCTGAGGAGTACGCATGGCAGGCAACAACGGCAAGGAAATCCGCGTCGCCGGTACCGGACGCGTTCTGATCGCGCCCGTCGACACCGAGGCCCCGGCCACCATCGGCACCGAGTGGGACAAGGCGAAGTGGACCGACCTCGGTTACACCACGACCGACGGCATCAAGTTCAACAAGAAGGACAAGATCGACCCGGTCGACACCTGGCAGTCGGTGAGCCCGGCGCGGTTCATCTACTCCGACCGTGACCTCACGGTGAAGTTCCAGCTGCTGCAGCTGAACAAGGCGACCCTGGCCTTCTTCATGGGCGGCGGCGCGGTGAAGGCGGCGGCCACCCCGCCGGCGGGGCTCGACGCCCAGGTGGACCCCGAGCTGAAGGAGTTCACGTACGACCTCGCCAACTCCCCGGTGGCGGACGAGCGGGCGCTGGGCATCGAGTTCACCGACGGCGCGTCGATCTACCGGTTCGTCGTGCCGCGCGGACAGGTCACCGAGACCGAGGAGATCGGTCTGACCCGGACCGGTGCGGTGAAGCTGGGCGTGACGTTCACGGCGCTCGCCAAGAGCGACAGCGCGCCGCTGGCCAGCTTCCGCATCAAGGAACTGGCCACGTCCTACTCGTAAGCCCTACTGATTGATTGCGCGAAATCACCGGTTGCGCTTGCGCGTGACCTCATAGGATCCCAGCGACGCCCGGCCCGTGCCCCCAGCACGGCCGGGCGTCGCCTTGCCGAAGGAGAGACCCGTGTCCGGCTTCAACGTCAATGCCGCCCGCGCCCAGCGCCTCGAAGCGCTCGGCCGCGCGTGGACCTTCGAGCTCGACTCCGACAGCTTCGAGCTGCCGACCGAGCTGACCCGCGCCACCGCGCGCAAACTGCGCGACCTCGACGACAACGATGTGGACGGGCTGCTCGAACTCCTCCTCGGGGAAGCGCAGTTCGCCCGCTTCGAGCGGCACGAGGTCACGATGCAGGACATCGCGGCGATCCTGGAGGCGTACGGCAAGGAGACCGGGCTCGGCCTGGGGGAAGGCTGAGCCTCGGCGTGTTCGTCGACGAACACGCCGAGGCTCTGGAGGCCGACCTGCTCCGCTTCTACGGCCTCGACCTCCTGGACTGGCACCGCGGCCGCCTCTCCTCCCGCCGCCTCGCGGTCCTGATCCGTCACTTGCCGCGGGACGGGGCGGTGGCGCGGGAGACCGAGGGTGAGGCGGCGGACTGGTCGGTCGGGGATTACCTGCTCGCCCACGCGGTGGACCAACTGGCCCAGGCGAACTGGATGTTCGCCACGGTCAACCAGGACGAGGACGCGGATCCGCTGGACCCGCCGACGCCGTTGGCGCGGCCGGGTGCGGACTCTCTCCTGGACGCCGGGGACGAACAACCCCCTGCCCCTGTCGACCTGAACCCGACGGCCGTCCAGCTGGCCGCCTTCTTCTCCTGACGGGAAACGGGCGGTCACGCCGTGCGCAGAGTCATCTTCCAGGGCGGCAGTGTGCCCCACCCCGGCTCACCCAGGTGAGCGGCGCCCACGGCGACGAGCCCGGGGCCCGGGATGGTGATGGCTCCGCGGAACGCATCGGTATGTGAAATGAGTTCACGCCCGTTTTCCCACTGAAAGCTGTAGAACCAAACGGCTCCGTGCCCTTCAAAGTCGACCTTCGCTTCGGTCTCGTCCCCGTGGTGGGCGTAGACGCGGGAGTTCGTTCCCGCGTTCTCGGCCTCTATCGCGGGGGCCGTCGACAGTTCGCCGATAAATACGTTCCAACGCTTCGGTTTGTGAACGCCCTTGGTAATGGCGAGCCGGGAGTAATGCGGAGGAATCACGATGTGGGATCTTCCCGCACCCCACCCGGAACCGCCGATGTATTCCCAGCGGACCACGTTCCCCACCGTGCGTTCACCTTCGACGTCGAACGACCTGCCGAGGCGCCTGCCCCATGCCTCCGCGAGCAGGGGACGCCCGGTCAGTGCGGGCGGGACGTCGAATTCCGACTTGCCGCGGCCGGAAAAGAGCCCTGAAGTCGATCCGGACATTTAACAGCCTTTCGGGAGGTAAGCATCATGAGTGATGGTTCTGTAAAGCCACTCAAGGAGAGAGTCGCAGACCTGGAGGGGCAGATCCAGGAGTTCACGACAAAGTTCGAGCACGGCTGGGCCAAGGGGGAGACGGTCGGTGCGGCGGGCACGGCGACGGGCGCCTCCGGCTCCCTCACAGGTGTGTCGGGTGAGGCAACTCTTATTTCTGGCGGCGCGAAGCTGCTGAATTTCGAATGGGACCTGCTCTCCCATCTCGAGAAGAAGCGACTTGAGCGTGAGGGGCAGGATCCCGTCGCACTCAAGCGCGCTGGTGCCGAGGCAAAGCAGAAAGCCGACGAGGCATCGACCAAAGCTGACCGTGCGGACCAGCGCATCACCGAACTCTCCCGCGAACTCAACCGCAAGATCAACCGCAAGGCCGACCTCTCCGCGCTCCGGCAGACCAGCAGCCAGCAGAACCGTCAGCTCGAAGGGCTCCGGGACAGTCAAGTCAGGGCGCTGGGCCGGGAGGCGACCCGGGCCGGCGCCAACGTGCAGCAGCTCGAGCGCGAGATCGCCCGGCTCAATTCCCGCTTCTGACGCGGTGAGCGAGGAGTGGAATTCCTGAGGAGTAGGAACTCATGGCACTGAACAAATCCATAGGAACCGCGGCCACCCAACTCGGCCGCATGCGCAGCGCAGCGGGCCAGGCCGCCACCCAGGTAGGCAAGTTGGGGAAGTCCACCGGCTCCGCCGCGGGGTCCGTGAACAAGCTGGGGCGGCCCACCGGGTCCGCCGCCACCGCCGTGGGCAAGCTCGGCAAGTCCACCGGCTCCGCCGCCACCGCCGTGGGCAAGCTGCGTACGTCCGCCAACAGCGGCAGCAGCGCGGTCAAGCAGCTGCACTCCGGGCTCCGTTCCGCCGACGGATCCCTCGGCAAGGCCCGCAAGGGGTCCGACAAGTTCAAGAGTTCGCTGGACAAGCTCCGTGGCGCCGCGAACAAGGCCAAGACCGCCCTGCGTGATGTGAAGCGGCAGGCCGACGCCGTGGACAAGTCCGTCGGCAAGGCGGGCAAGAACGCCGACAAGGGCGGCAAGTCCATGGGCAAGCTGGGGAAGGGGCTCAAGGGGGCGAGCGCCGCGCAGAAGGGGCTCAACCTCGCCATGGCGGGCAGCCCGTTCGGGCTGATCATGACGCTCGCCGCCCCGCTGATCGCCCAGTTCGTGAAGATGGACAAGGTCACCGCCGCCCTGAAGCGCGGCATGAACGCCGCCTGGAAGGGCATCAAGACCGGCACCCGCGCGGCCGTCGACTTCATCAAGCCGCTGGTCAAGGGGTTGGGCAATCTGATCCTGACGCCGATCAAGGGGCTCGCGACCGCCCTGAACGGCGTGTTCGGCGTCCTCGCCGGGATCAAGATCTCCATCCCCGGCTGGGTGCCCAAGTGGGGCGGCAAGTCCTTCGGGTTCCCGCGGCTCCACGTGCCCGTCCCGCACCTCGCCCAGGGCGGCATCGTCCAGGCCCGCAACGGCGGCACGCTCGCGCTCGTCGGCGAGGCGGGCGAGAGCGAGGCCGTCATCCCGCTCTCCAGGCTGGAGCGGATGATCAGCAACGGCGGCGGCAACGCCGTCGCCCTGCGCCGTCTCGCCGAGGCCGTGGAGCGCCTCGCCGCCCGGCCCGTGCACGTCGACGTCGACTCGCAGACCATCGCCCGCGCCGTCTTCGCGGGCCGGCGCGCCCTGGCGCGGCGCTAGCCCCCGCTCTTTCGAGCCACAACAGAACAGGAGGAGTTCATGGCCAGGAACCTGTGGATCGGAGCCCCCGGCCGGCTCCGCGAAATCCGTCAGGCGGCGAAGAGCTGGGACCGCACCGCCGAGCTCAACGTCACCGAGTTCAAGGCGCTCGAAGGGCGCGTCACGACCTTCGCGCCCACCCGCACCGCCCGCCGCCTCAAGCTCTCCTTCGAGTGGCTGGAGCCCGCGGACGCCCAGCACCTCGCGCAGCTCGCCCGCCGCGTGGGCGCCGGACGCGGCCCCCTCGTCGTCCTCGACCCCGCCTCCGTCAACCTGCTCGACCCCTATCAGGCGGCCGGGCAGTCGGACATTCCCGGCGGCTGGGACCACTGGTTCACCATGAACGGCGACATCGCGCTCGCCCGCGGCGCCGACGGCATCACCACCGTCGACTGCCGGGACGCGGCCGCCGCCGTCGGGTGGATCCACGGGGTCTGGTCCGGGTGGCCGGTGCAGCCGGGCATGCGGGTGTCGTGGCTGCTCCCGGCGGGCTGGGACCCGGCCACCGCCACCGCCCAGCTGGACTGGAAGGCCGGGGACGGCAGCTACCTCAGCACCAGCCCCGCCGCCGGGAGCTCCGTCACCGCCACCGCCCCCGCGGGGGCGGCCTTCGTCACGCCCGTCGGACGGCCCGGCGCCGTCGGCCTGTTCGGGCTCGCGGGCGGCTGCCTCACCCTCGAAGAGGAGCCGGTCGCGCACGTCCTCGGCGACGGCTGCCCGGCCATGGTCGTCACCGCGTACACCGACGTCCCGTCGGCCCGCCTCCCGTACCGCAACGTCAGCATCGACCTCGTGGAGGTCCGCGATGCAGCGCTCTGACGAGGCACTCGACCGGGCCCTGAGCGCACCCGAGCGCGTGCCGTCCCACTCCACCCGCCTCGGCGGCAAGGAGGTCGGCCCGCAGGTCCAGTCGTGGAAGGTCGAGCGGGCGTACGCGACGGACCTCCCCGAGGCGATGAGGGCCGTCTCCGGCAGCGCGTCGGCCCAGCTGGAGCTGCTGCTCGGCGGCGCGGAGGGCGTCCCCGCCCCGCGGCTCTACTCGGCGTGGGCGGACCGCCTCACGGGCGACCTCGTACGCCCCGGCCAGTCCGTCGTCCACACGGCGGGCGCCGCCGGCCGCACCGTGCCCGCCTTCCGCGGCACCGTCCGCTCCCGGACCGCGGCCTCCGGCAGCGACACCGTCACCGTGCAGGCCCTGGACGGCGCGGAGCGGCTGCGGGGACCTGCCTCGCTGCCCAGGCCGTACCACGGCTACTACTGGGGGCGCCCGGTCGCCACCGCGACCTGGTGCGTCGACGAACTCCTGCGCCAGGGCGGCATCCACAGCTGTCCGCCGCCGCGCGCCCCGGCGGTCGATCCGACCGACACGAAGCCGTTCACCGCGCTCTACGCCTCGTTGCACGGCGGCTTCAACGCGACGCACGGCCAGCCCGAGGACGTGCCGAGCCCGTCGACGTACGACTGGATCCGTGAGGGCGCGCCCTTCGAGATGGCCCTCATGCCGAAGGCGGCCGGGCTGACCGCCTCCTGGATGCCGCGCTCGCGGTTCGCCCTGCCGGGCAAGGTCTTCCAGGTGGAGTGCTGGGTCAATACGGCGATGGCGCGCGGCAACACGATCGAGATGTCGGCGGTGTTCGACCAGAACGGCACGCGGACCGGGTACATCAAGATCTCCTTCGACATCGCCGCCGGCAAGGTGTACACCACGGCCGGAACCAACGGTGTCGGCGAGCAGACGCTGAACCCCTGGACCATCGACACGCTGGCCTCCCTGCGGGGGGTCTGGCACCTCGGCTTCACGGTGGACACGTCCTCGACCGGCTCGGTCGTCGCGCCGAGCGTGCAGCCCCGCCTCACCCAGCCCGACGGCAGGAACCGGGTGGGTGTGAAGGTCACCTTCGACAAGGAGATCGCCTGGCAGCCGGTCTCGGAGCTGCAGCAGATCGACCTGAAGACCGACATGGCCGTCGAGTGCCTCCAGGTCACCGACCGGGTGTGGACGGACACCGGTTCCTATCCGTGGGAGGAGTGGGAGCAGCGGGGTCAGTGGACCAAGGGTGCCGTCCTCGACACCCCCGAACTGCCGCTCTTCGACATCCCGAAGGTGTCCGGCTCCCAGTGGGACGCGATCACCGAGATCGCGCGGGCCAGCATGTCCACCGCCGAATTCGACGAGCAGGGCGTCTTCCGCTGGCGGGGTCCCTCGCGGTTCGCCAAGGTGCCCGCGGTCCCCGACCTGACCGTCACCACCCGCCGGGACATCTCCTCGCTCACCGTCACCGAGGAGATCGACGCCTGCCGCAACTACTGCGAGCAGCCCTACCAGGACTGGAACGGCATCAAGGCGGTGCCCGGCGAGCCGATCGAGGACACGGTGGTACGGGAGATCAAGCCGAACTCGGCGATCGTCGTGCAGTACGCCATGGCCGAGGACGACACCGAAGTCGGTCCGCCCGTGGTCCTGGACGACACCGTCGTCGGCAAGGGGCACCAGGTGCGCTTCGGCAGCGCCAAGACCGGTGGAGTGTCGGTCAAGGGCGATGTCACGGTGGGCTGTTGGCGGGACGGGCCGACGTACTACGTGCGGTTCGCCAACCACAGTGCGGCCAGCGTGTGGACGGTGACGAAGGATGGCAAGCCCTCCGTGCGGCTCCAGCCGCTCAAGCGCTCGGCCGACCCGAAGCTGCGCACGTACGCGTTGATGAACTCGACCAGCCAGAGGTACTACGGCAAGCAGCAGTACACGGCGCCCTCCGCCGACTGGGTGCAGACGGCCGAGGCCGCTGTCGCCCTCACGAAGGCCATGATCAACGCGGGCCGCTATCCCGTGCCGCTCCTCGGCGACGTCGAGGTCCTGCACGATCCGCGCATCCAGCTCGGCGACGTGGTCAGGGTGGTCGACACCGCGGGAGCCGAACTCGACACGTTCGCCTGGGTGGTGGGCATCCGCACCACGCACGCGGCCGGCAGCGCGCCGGAGCAGACGCTCACGCTGCGCGGGACCGCCTTCAACGGCGTGCCCGCCGACGCCGGGCTCGCCCCCGACGCCCCGGTCGACCCCGCCTACGGACAGCAGCGCACGTACCAGCGGCTCGCCGCGCAGTACGCGACGCTCGGCGCCCTCACGACGCAGGCGATCACCTACCGAACGATCCTGGAGACACCGGGAGCCACGGCATGAACCGGGAGGCCGGCATGAAGGAAGAGGAGCCGCCCGCCGACGGCTACGAGGCTGCCGTCCAGGGCTACGAGCCGCCGCCGGGACCCATCCAGATCGACGATCCCCTCGTGGCGGCGGACGACGAAGGGCCCGACCCGAGCCAGATGCTTCCGCTGCCCCTGGACGGCTGATCCGCGGCCGCCCCACCACTTCCGTCCCATTCCCAGGAGGACTCGCTCCCATGGTCGCACTCACCCCGCTCGGCAGCCTGCCCTACCCGCAGCCCGCCGACAACGCCGACATCCCCGTCCACCTGCAGTCCCTCGCCGAGGCCGTCGACGGCCGCACCGTGCTGCGGTTCGCCGACGCGGCGGCCCGCGACGCGAAGGTGACCGACCCGATACCGGGCATGATCGCCTGGCTCAACAACCCGGGACACCACTACTACTTCACCGCCGCCAAGCAGTGGACCCCGATGGCCCCCGGCCCGATCGCCTGGTTCAGCTCCCTGAGCGGTACGACGGGATCGTCCTCGTACGTGGAGACGCTGACCGGCGCCACCGAGCCCTTCGCCGTCACGTTCATCGCCCCGCCGTCCGGCACCTCGCTCCTGATGGTCGGCGCCCGGGTGAACAACAGCGCGGCGGGCACGGCGTACTTCTCGGCCTCCGTGAAGCAGGGCACCAGGGTGGTCAGCGCCGCCGCCGACACCCGTGCGGCCGTCGTGGGCGGCACGACCTCGACCTCGGCGAGCAGCGTGTTCCCGCTCACCGGGCTCACCCCGGGCGCCGCCCACACGGTGACCGGCGCCTTCCGGACGACCGCCACCTCGACGGCCTTCGCCAACCGCTTCCTCACCATCACCCACATGATCTGAGATCCGACGCACCGAGGAGGCCCCCATGGCCACACCTCTGTCCCCCGACGCCCTCGTCCGCGCCCTGCGCGGCGAGGGCGTCCGCATGAGAGAGCACGGCAACTGGAGGACGCACAACCGCAATCACAAGGGATCCTGGGGACCGGTGCACGGCGTCATGCTGCACCACACCGCCGGCCGCGACAGTCTCGCGCTGTGCCGCCGCGGCACCCCCGACCTGCCGGGCCCGCTCTGCATCGGCCTGATCACCAAGGACGGCACGCTCCACCTCGTCGGATACGGCCGCACCAACCACGCGGGCAACGGCTCGACGGCGGTGCTCGACGCGGTCCGCGCGTCCAAGGTGCTGCCGTCCCGGCCGGGTCCCGACGCCGTGGACGGCAACGCCCGTTTCTACGGCTTCGAGATCGAGAACCTCGGCAACGGCAGCGACCCCTTCCCCGCCGCCCAGCTCGCCACGGTGGAGCGCCTGTCGGCGGCCCTGTGCCGGGCGCACGGCTGGTCGGGGGCGAGCGTCATCGGCCACAAGGAGTGGACCCGGCGCAAGATCGACCCGACCTTCTCGATGCCGGTGATGCGCGGCCGGGTCGCGGCACGCCTCGGCTCCGACGCGCCGGGCGACGACCACACCGCGTACGAAGCGTTCCCCGGTGCCGCGTACTTCGCGATCGGGCGGCGGGCCGGGATGTTCACGGCGGTCGGACGCCGCCTGGTCGAGGAGGGCTGCGGACGGTACGCCGTCGGCCCCGGGCCGGTGTGGAGCGAGGCCGACCGTGCCTCGTACGCCGCCTGGCAGCACAAGCTCGGCTACCGGGGCGCCGACGCGGACGGGATACCGGGGCGGGCCAGCTGGGACCGGCTGCGCGTGCCGCGGTCCTGACGGCGAGTCCCGAGTCCCGGTCCCGAGTCCTGGGAGGACGACCATGACCGATGCCACGCGCAGAGGCCTGCGCACCGCCGTACAGGCGCTGTTCACCCTGATCGCCGCCGTGCCGCTGCTCGCGGCCGCCCCGGGGATCGCCGACATCCCGGTGCTCGCGGGCCTCGTGGGGTTCGCGACGGCACTGAGCCGCCTGATGGCCGTACCGGCCGTGGAGGCGCTGCTGCCCCCGTGGCTGCGGCGGAAGGGGGCGGACGATGGCGGGAGCTGACACGGGGAGCATCCCCCTGGAGTTGGAGCGGCTGCGCCGCTCCGTGGACGTCGGTTTCGCCACCACACGGGGCGATCTCGCCCTCCTGCTCCAGCGCGCCGACCAGACCGACAAGACCCTCTCCGAGCACGAGGACCGCCTCGACGCCCTGGAACGCAGCCGCTGGCCCCTGCCCTCCCTGGCGGCGATCACCTCCTGCACCGCCCTGGCCGTCACCCTGTGGCAGGCGGGGGGCAGGTGAGGCGTTGAACCAAGAGGGCCTCGGCCGCCTCGGCGGCCGGGGCCCTCTTCCGCTGTGGCGGACCGGGACACGCGGCTCCGCTATCACCCCCGGAGGGTGACCACCAGCGCTCCGGCCAGGGGGAAAACTCGAAGCACAACGGTGCAACCGGCACTCTCCCTGAGCTTGGAGGTCCTGTCATGGCCACCTCGACCCCTGTGCACCACCGTTCGGGCAGCACTGCGCAGGCGGCCGCCGCCGGGCTGACCGTCTTCGCGGCCGTGATGCTGATGATCGCCGGCATCCTGGGATTCATCCGCGGCCTGATGGCCATCCTTGAGGACGATGTGTTCCTCACGACGCGCGACTACGTATTCCAGTTCGACCTGACGTCCTGGGGCTGGATCCACCTGGTCCTCGGTGTCGTCGCGATCGGGGTCAGCGCCGGTCTGTTCCAGGCGATGGCGTGGGCCCGGGTGCTCGGCATCATCATCGCCGGGCTGCTGATGATCGCCAACTTCCTGTCGATCCCGTACTACCCCTTCTGGTCCCTGACCCTGATCGCCGTGAACGGCTTCATCATCTGGGGGCTTTGCGTGGTGCGCCGCGAAGACGTCTAGGCGACGGCCGGGAGCCGCGGGAAGCAGCAGCTGATCTGCCATCCGTCAGGAGGGGCCATGCAGGCCGGACGGGAACGTACGTCGGACGAGCAGGCCCGACGGATCGCGGAGTTCATCGCCCCGCTCCGGGTCAAGCCCGGAGCGAAGGTGAACCTGTCGAAGGACTTCGACCCCGCCCACAAGGCGGGGATCAAGAACAAGGCGGCCGGCCGGGAACTGCTGCGCGTCGGCGTCGAGTTGCTGGCCGACTACCAGCGGCGGCTGGCCGCCGACGGCACGCACGGGGTGCTGGTGTGTCTGCAGGCGCTGGACGCCGGCGGCAAGGACGGCACCATCCGGCACGTCATGAGCGGGGTGAACCCGCAGGGCGTGCACGTGAACAACTTCCGGGTGCCCTCGGCCGAGGAGCTCGGCCACGACTACCTCTGGCGCTACGCGTGCAGGCTGCCGCGGCGCGGGGAGATCGGCATCTTCAACCGGTCGCACTACGAGGAGGTCCTGGTGGTGCGGGTGCACCCCGAACTCCTCAGCCGGCAGCGGATACCGGGCGCGGACGAGGGGGAGAAGGCGGTCTGGCGGCGGCGCTTCCGGGAGATCAACGACTGGGAGCGGTATCTGGCCGACAACGGCTTCAAGGTCGTCAAGCTGTTCCTCAACCTGTCCAAGGAAGAACAGCGCGCCCGCTTCCTGCGGCGCATCGACGTCCCGGAGCGGAACTGGAAGTTCTCCGCGGCCGACGCCCGTGAGCGCACCTTCTGGGACTCCTACCAGGCCGCGTTCTCCGAGATGCTCGCCGCCACGAGCACCCCGTGGGCGCCGTGGTACGTCGTGCCGGCCGACCGCAAGTGGTTCGCACGCATCTGTGCGGCGGCGGTCCTCGCCGACACCCTGATCGGAATCGACCCGCGCTATCCGGAGATCGGCGACAAGAGCCGACGCGAACTGGCCCGGGAAAAGGTCCTGTTGGAGAGCGAGGCCCCGGACGGGGCGGCTCCCGACCCGTACGAGGCGTCGGTCACCACGGGGCCGAAGGGCCGCAAGGGCGAGCCGAAGGGCCGCAAGAACGAGCGGCGCGCGCGGCACGGCAGGAGCGACGGGAGGCGGCACCGATGACGGCACCCGCACCCGCCCCCGGACACCGGCCGCCCGTCGCCAGGGCCGCCGCCTGGCACGCGGACCCCGCGGACGCGGTGGCCGCGCGGCTCGGCGTCGACCCGGCGGTCGGCCTGGCCGCCCCGCAGGTGGCCGAGCGGCTCGCCGAGGACGGCCCCAACGCGCTGCCGGAGGAGCAGCCGCCGTCCGGCTGGCAGCGCTTCCTCGGTCAGTACACCTCGTACATGCAGATCATCCTCGTCTGCTCCGCGGTGGTGTCCCTCGCCGTCCAGGAGTGGGGGACCGCGGTGGTGCTGGCGGCCCTGACCGTGCTGAACGCGGTCATCGGGATACGCCAGGAGGGCAAGGCGGAGAGCGCCATGAACGCCCTCAAGGCGATGACGAAGGCGACGGCCCGGGTGCGGCGCGACGGCGCCGAGGCCAGAGTCCCCGCGGAGGAACTCGTCGTCGGGGACGTCGTCCTCCTCACCGCGGGGGACGAGGTCCCCGCCGACGGGCGGCTCATCGAGGCGAACGCCCTGCAGATCGACGAGTCCGCGCTGACCGGGGAGAGCGTGCCCGCCGCCAAGGACGCCGCGCCGGTGCGGCTGTCGCCGGACATCGAGCCGACGCCGGCCGACCTGACGGACATGGCGTTCATGAACACCCCGGTGACGCACGGCAGCGCCGTCCTCGTGGTCACCGCCGTCGGGGCGGGCACCGAACTGGGCCGGATCGCGGGGATGCTGTCGACCACGCCCCGCGAGGAGTCGCCCCTCACCCGCGAGCTGAACCGGCTGACGCTGTGGATCGTGGGGGCCGCGGGCCTGACGATGTTCATGATGTTCGTCCTGGGCCGGGAGCGGGGCGAGCCGTGGGACACCCTGTTCATCAGCGCGGTCTCCCTGGCGATCGCCGCCGTCCCCGAGGCGCTGCCCACGGTGACGCAGACGATCCTCTCCCTCGGCGGCCTCGAACTCGCCCGCAGGCACGCGATCGTCAAGGACCTGCCCTCCGTCGAGACCCTCGGCTTCACCTCGGCGATCAACTCCGACAAGACCGGCACACTGACGCTCAACCAGATGACCGTGGTGGAAGTCGTCGATCCCTACGACCGCTACACGGTCTCGGGCACCGGCTACGGCCTGGACGGCCGGATCCACCATGCCGCGGGGACGACCGCGAGCATCGAGAGCGCGATCCTGCCGTATCTCGTCGCGAGCGACGCCTCGCTGGTGGAGGGCAAGGTGGTGGGCGACCCCACCGAGGGCGCCCTGCTGGTGCTGGGCCACAAGGCGGGGCTCGACGTCGACGGCACGCGCGCCCGGTTCCCCCGGCTCGCCACGCTGCCGTTCGACCCCGCGTACAAGCTCATGGCCACCTTCCACGAGGCGCGGGACGCGCAGGGGCGGACGGTGGTGCGCTGCTTCGTCAAGGGAGCGGCACCGGCCGTGCTGGCCCGCGCGACCACCGCCCTGTCGGGCGGCGCCGCCGTCCCCTTCGACAAGGTCCTGAGCGAGCGGGCGCAGGGCGAAATGGAGCGGATGGAGCGGGCGGGACGCCGGGTGATGGCCGCCGCGACCCGCGACCTCGATCCCGCGGCCCTCACTCCCGACGGCGATCTCCTGTCCCTGATGACGGAGTTGACCGTGACCAGCCTCGTCGGCATGGTCGACCCGCCGCGCACCGAGTCCCGGGACGCCGTGGCGGCGGCGCAGGCGGCACACATCCGGGTCCGCATGGTCACCGGCGACGACGTCGTCACGGGTGCCGCGGTCGCCGAGCAGATCGGCATCCCGGGCGAGGCGATCCTCGGCGCCGAGTTCGCGGCCCTGCCGGAGGAGGAGCGGCTCGCCCGCATCGACGACATCGGCGTCGTCGGGCGCGTGGCCCCCGAGCACAAGGTGCTGCTGGCCGAGACCCTCAAGAAGAAGGGCGACGTCGTCGCCATGACCGGTGACGGGGTCAACGACGCCCCGGCCATCAAGGCCGCCGACATCGGCATCGCCATGGGGTCCGGCACGGAGGTCACGAGGAACGCCGGACGCATGATCCTGGCCGACGACAACTTCGCCACGATCGTCCACGCGGTCGAGCAGGGCCGCAAGATCTACGACAACCTCACCAAGTACATCCGGTTCGTGCTCGTGCTGCTCGTCGCCTTCGTGCTGACGTTCCTCGGCGCGACGCTGTTCGACATCGCCGACGGCGAGCCCTTCACGCCCGCGCAGGTGCTGTGGATCCACTTCTTCGTCAACGCGGCGTTCGGCTTCGCCCTCGGCTTCGACCGGGTCAGCGCGGGCCTGATGAACCGCCGCCCGCGCCCCCGCGGCGAACCCGTGATGACCCCGGGCCTGATGCTCACGGTCGGTCTCGTCGGCACGGTCCTCACCGCCGGACTGCTCAGCATGATCAAGCTCGGCGAGTCGCGGTACGACAGCCCGGCCGTGGGCAACTCCATCGCCTTCACGACGTTCGCGCTCTGTCTGCTCGTCGCCGCCCTCGAATGCCGCAGCCAGACGGGCACGGTCTTCACCGCCGACTCCTTCGACAGCAAGCAGCTGAACTGGACGCTCCTCGGGGAGTTCGCGCTCGCCGTCGTCGTGACCCAGACGGACGTCTTCAACCGGCTCCTTGACACCACACCGCTGACCGTCGGTCAGTTCGGCTGGGCGCTGCTGCCCGCACTCGCGCTGCTGGGCCTGTGGGAGCTGGGCAAACTCGTCGCCCGCCGACGGCGGCACGCGCGGTAGCTCATCCGCTGCGGGTGAACCGGCGGGGCGGAGGCGGGCGGATGTTCGGGTCGCATCGTGATGTGCCGAGGAGGAGGTTCGACATGGCTGAGCAGTACCCCCGGGGCCAGGCCGGTCCCGCCGCACCACCGCCCGAGCCGGAGCACCGCGTCAGCGTGGTCACCCTCGGCGGCGTCGTGTTCGCCGCGTGCGTGCTGGGCCTCGTCGGCGCGTACCACGTCATCGCGGGGCTCTCCGCGATCCTGGGCGACAACTACTACGAGACGCAGAACAACTACTCCTACGACTTCGACGTCAACACCAGGGGCTGGGTCGAGATGCTCACCGGGGTCGTGGTGCTCGCCGCGGCGCTGAGCCTCTTCTCCGGCCGCACGTGGGCCCGTGTCGTCGGCATCGTGATCGCGGGGCTGAGCGCGATGGAGCACTTCTTCTTCACGCCGTACCACCCGGTGTGGTCGGCCCTCATCATCCTGCTCGACGTCCTGGTGATCTGGTCCCTCGCCACCTACGGCCACCGCGAGGCGCACAAGGCCTACGGCGCGCCGATGTGAGCCGCGCGGGGCCGGCGGCGGCGTGAACTCACCCGTCAGGGAGGAGGGCGGCGGCCCCGGAGTCCGGTGCGATGTCGGGGTGAAGGCATGCAGAGGCACCGACATCGTGGGCACGCTGCTGATCGTGCCGCGCCTGGTGCTCAGGGCCGCCGGCGCCGGTCTCGACACGGTCGTACGAGAAGTGCTCGCCGCCGTCGTGCGGCGCGTCGAACTCGACGACGTGGTGTCCCGGGTCGATGTGGACCGGGTCGTGGAGCGGGTGGACGTGGACCGGGTGGTGGAGCGCGTCGACGTGGACCGGATCGTGTCCCGCGTCGACGTGAACCACGTCGTGCGGCGGGTCGACGTGGACCGGGTCGTGGAACGGGTCGACGTCGACGCCATCGCCCGGCGGCTCGACATCGACGCCGTGATCGCCCGGATCGACCTGGTCACCCTCGTCGTCGACGTCCTGGCGGAGATCGACGTGCAGTACATCGCCAGGGAGGCGGGCAGCGGCATGACGCGCGAGACCGTCGAGGCGGTGCGGGAGCGCGGCATCCGGGCCGACCAGCTGGTGGGCCGGTTCGCCGACCGGCTGCTGCGCCGGGCGGGTGACGAGCGGGCCGGAGCGCCGCCACCGTACGTACGGCCGGTGTGAACGGCGGCGCGGGGCTGCCGGGTTCGGGCCCGGCGGCCGGGAAGGCGGCGGGGCAGCCGTGGCAGGCCCAGGGAAGGGCGGCCGGACTCGTCTCGCGCCTCCTCGCCGCCGGAATCGACGCACTGGTGGTGGCGCTGTTCGGCGTCCTCCTGCACCTGGGGGCGTCCGCCGCCGTCCTGGTGGTGACCGGGCCCCCGTTCAGGCCCCTCGACCCGCCCTCCTGGGTGACGGCCGCGTGCGGCGCCGCGATCGCCCTCGGCTACGCGGCGGGCAGCTGGGTCACGACCGGGCGCACGGCCGGGGACACGGTGATGGGGCTGCGGGTGAGCGCCCGTTCGGGGCGGCTGCTCGGGGTGGCGCCCGCGGTGCTGCGGGCCGCGCTCTGCCTCGTCCTCCCGGCGGGGCTGCTGTGGATCCCCCTGAGCCGCCGTTCCGCGTCCGTCCAGGACCTCCTGGTGCGGAGCAGGGTGGTCTACGACTGGACGCCCCGCGACCCGGGCGTCTCCGCGTACCGCAACGGCCGCCCGAGTGCCTCCGCGTACCGCAGGACGTACCGCAGGAGCACGCCCACGCCGCCGGACGGACCCTAGGGTCCGTCCGGCGGATCATGGCGCGGGCCGCGGGGTCTGGCACGCCACGCCCATCTGCCGCGTTGTCGTCGGCTGTCGACTCCCCCGAGCCCGAGACTTCGCCCGAGCAGGGGCCCCATCGCGTTGCCGCCCCCCTTCCGCGCCCTGATCCGCCGGACAGGCCCTAACCCGCCCCGGCCGTCCGCGTCGTGGCCACGTTCGGGGCGGTGCCGCCGGGGAGCAGCGTCGCGGCGCCGAGCCCGACCGTGCCGAGCGCGGCGAGGGTGATCATCGCGGCGGCGTAGGCGTGCGCCGGATCGGCGACGAGGATGGTGCCCGCGACGGCGGTGCCCACGGAGGAGCCGAGGTTGGAGACGCTGCGGGACAGCCCGGATATCTCGCCCTGCTCGTCCTCGGCGAAGCTCGACTGGACGATGTTGACCGACGGGGTCAGCATCACCCCGAGGCCCACTCCGATGAGGAAGAGCCCGGGGGTGGAGGTCCAGGCGTCCGCGGTGCCGCCCGCCATGACGAGCAGGACGACGATGCCGCCCACGGTGAGGACGAACCCGGCCATGATGAGCGTCCGTTGGGCCCGGCGCCTGGCGAAGCGCTCGGCGGCCAGGGACGAGGCGAGCAGGCCCACGGTGGCCGCCGTGAAGATCAGGCCGGTCTCGATGGCGTTGTAGCCGCGGACGACCTGGAGGTAGGCGGCGGCCACGAACGACGTCCCCATCAGGACCAGCCACTGCACGTGCTGGGTGATCAGGCCCAGGTTGGAGGTGCGGTTGCGGAAGAGGTCCGCCGACAGGAGCGGTTCCTTGCCCGCCGCCTCCATGGCGCGCGCCGAGCGGAAGAACCAGAGGAGGACCAGCGCCCCGGCGGCGAGGAGCCCGGCGGCCAGCCAGCCGTTGTCGTCGACGGCCAGGATGCCGGTGACCAGGACGATCAGCCCGACGGCGCTCAGCACCGCGCCGCGGATGTCGAAGGACGCGGCCGGATCCGCGGGCAGCGGGTCGGGCACGCGACGGCTCAGCACGAGGATGTACGCGACGATCAGGGCCTGGAACACGAAGGCGGCACGCCAGCTGATCGCGGTGGTGATGAGCCCGCCGATCAGCGGCCCCGCGGCCGCGCCGATGCCGCCCATCGCCATGATGGCGCCGAAGGCCTTGGCCCGCGAGGTCATCTCGGTGAACAGCAGCGTGGCGAGGATGTACACGGGCGGGATCAGCAGGGCCGTGCCGATGCCCTCCAGGACGGAGTTGCCGACGATGAGCACGCCGAGGCCGGGGGCGAACGCGCTGAGCAGCGCGCCGACCCCGTACACGGCGAGGCCGATCCGGAAGCAGCGCTTGCGGCCGTAGCGGTCGGTGAGCTTGCCGCCGGGGATCATCAGCGCCGCCATCACGAGAAGGAAGATCGTGATGGCGGTCTGGACGCCCTGCACGGTGGTGTCCAGGTCCTCGCTGATGTCGTTGATCATCACGTTCATGTTGGAGCCGGCGAAGCTGCAGATGAACTGGGCGAGGGCCAGCGGGAGCAGGACGTGGCGCGGTCCGCCGGCGTCGGGTCCCGGTGGGACGGTGTGGTCGGCCATGGGTGCCCGCCGGCCGGTCAGGTGCCGCTGTCGGCGGTCACGGCGAACACATGGGTGCCCCAGGGCCCGAGGGCGACGTACAGACCGGGGTCGTGCAGCTCGTCGCCGGACCGTTCGTGGCGCGAGCCGTCCAGGAGGTCGGTCAGCCGGGTCGCGCGGCCGCCCAGTTCGGGCCAGGGCAGCCGGATCCTGGCCTGCGCGGGCTGCCCGGACAGGTTCACGGCCACGGCGAACCGGCCGTGGGCGCCGGTCCAGCACCAGGCGAGCACGGAGCGGTGGCTCGGGTTGTCGGGCCAGCCCTCGCTGTCGAGCAGCCGCCAACTGCCGCCGCGCATCCCGCTCTTGTGGACGGCGGCGAGCAGCCGCTCGTGGAAGGCGCGCAGCGCGGCGTCGGGCTCCTCGTCGGGGCGGCGGTCCAGGAAGACGGGCAGCTGGGTGCGGCGCCCGGTGAACTGGCCCTCGTGCCACAGCGTCGCGCCGGGCAGCGTCGCGATGGCGACGGCCGCCGCGCGCTCCTTGTCCGCGAGCAGCGTGTGCGCGGCCCGCGGCTCGTCGTGGTTCTCCAGGAACCGTACGAGGCGGCGCTGGTAGTCCACGGGTGCCCGCAGGTGCTGCCGGACGGACTCCGCGTCCTCGTGCACGATGCGGTCGTAGAGCCGCTTGTCGTAGCAGAAGTCGAACCCCTGCTGCTGCAGCGCCCATTCGAGGTCCCAGTACGCCTCGGCGAAGAAGAGCATCGTCGGGTGGTGGCGCCGGACCTCGGCGAGCACGGTGGGCCAGAACTCCTGCTGGGGCGGCGGCCCGGCGTACTGCCCCCAGGTGCGGGCGAAGACGTCGTTCATGAGCAGCATCGCCATGTCGCAGCGCACGCCGTCGCAGACACCGCCGATGTCGGTGAGGACCTGTGCGGTGGCGGCGCGCAGCGCGGGCGCGAAGGCGTCGAGCTGGACGACGTCCGGCCACGGCGGGAAGAACGGGTCCCGGCCGCGCGCGTACACCTCGGACCCGGTGCCGAGGAACGCGGCGGGGTCGCGCCGCAGGTCCTCCTCGGTGCCCCGTACGAAGTACTCGGGGTGCTCCGCCACCCAGGGGCTGTCGGGGGCGACGTGGTTCGGCACGTAGTCGAGCAGCAGCCCGACGCCGCGGCGGTCGAGCTCGGTGCGCGCCACCGCGATCCCCTCGGCGCCGCCGAGCGCCGCGTCGGCCTCGTAGCGGCGGATGCAGTAGGGCGAGCCCGCGATCTCGTCGTCGGCGATGTCCGGCACCGCCCGGGTGAAGGCGTCCCGCAGCGACGCGTCGCGCAGGGCGATGGAGCGGCCCTGCGGACTCCGCTCCCAGACCCCCATCAGCCAGACGGCGTCGACGCCGTGCGGGGTGAGCCGGTCCCAGGCGTCCTTGGGCACGTCGGCGAGGCCGGTGCGCGAGCCGGTGCGCCGCTGGATCTCGCGCAGCCACACGCGGGTGTTCACTTCGTGCACGACGGGTTGTGCGGGCAGCCCGGTCATGAGGTCTCCTCCCCGGGGTCGGCCAGGAAGTCCCGGGGCGCAAGACTCCCGAAGATCATCATCAGCGGGGCCACGAGGCCGGTCCAGCCGGTCTGGTGGGCGGCGCCGATCCCGGCGCCGTTGTCCCCGTGGAAGTACTCGTGGAACGAGATCAGGTCGCGCCAGTGCGGGTCGCTCTGGAACTTCTCCTGGCCGCCGTAGACGGGCCTGCGCCCGTCGGGGCCGCGCAGGAACGTCGAGCCGAGCCTGCGGGAGATCTCCTCGGACACTTCGTAGAGGGTCATCCGCACGCCGGAGCCGGAGGGGCACTCCACGGTGAGGTCCTCGCCGTAGAAGCCGTACAGGTTGAGCAGGGCCCGTATGACGAGGGCGTTCACCGGGAACCACACGGGCCCGCGCCAGTTGGAGTTGCCGCCGAACATCCCGGAGTCCGACTCGGCCGGCACGTAACCGACCTGGTGCTGCTCGCCGTTGACCCAGAAGGTGTACGGGTGCTCGGCGTGGTGGCGGGAGAGCGCGCGGATGCCGTACGGGCCGAGGAACTCGTCCTCGGACAGCAGGCGTTCGAGCACCCTGAGGAGCTTCTTCTCGTCCATCACCGACAGCAGCCGCGGACCGCCCGTCGAGCCTGCCGCGGCGGCGGCGAGCGGCGCGGAGAGCGAGGGGTGGCGGGTCGCGAAGCGGTGCAGCCGTTCGCGCAGTCCGGGCACCTTCGCCAGCTGGGAGGGCCGGAAGACGGTCGACGCGCACAGCGGCAGCAGCCCGACCATCGAGCGCACCTTGAGCCGGACCGCCTGGCCGTCCGGCAGCCGCAGCACGTCGTAGTAGAAGCCGTCCTCCTCGTCCCACATGCCGTCGTCGAGGTCGCCGACGCGGTCCATGGCCGCGGAGATCCACAGAAAGTGCTCGACGAACTTGAGCACCAGGTCCTCGTAGACGGGGTTGTGCTCGACGAGCTCCAGGGCGATCTGCAGCATGGCCTGGCAGTACAGGGCCATCCAGGCGGTCCCGTCGGCCTGTTCGAGCTGGCCGCCGGTCGGCAGGGGCGCGCTGCGGTCGAAGACGCCGATGTTGTCGAGGCCGAGGAAGCCGCCCTGGAAGACGTTGCGCTCGGTGGGGTCCTTGCGGTTGACCCACCAGGTGAAGTTCGTCAGGAGCTTCTGGAAGGTGCGCTCCAGGAACGCACGGTCGCCGTGACCTGTGGCGTTCTCCTCCATCGTGTAGACGAAGTACGCGGCCCAGGCGTGCACCGGCGGATTGACGTCGCTGAAGTTCCATTCGTACGCGGGCAGCTGCCCGTTGGGGTGCAGATAGGCGTCCCGGGTGAGCAGCTCCAGCTGCTCCTTGGCGAACCGGACGTCCACCATCGACAGGGCGACGGCGTGGAAGGCCAGGTCCCAGGCGGCGAACCAGGGGTACTCCCACTTGTCGGGCATGGAGATGATGTCGTCGCTGACCATGTGGAACCACTCGCGGTTGCGGGTGCCGCCCCGCGGCAGGCTCCACGGGGCCAGGCCGTGCTCGGCCAGCCAGGTCTCCAGGTCGAAGTAGTAGTACTGCTTGCTCCACAGCATCCCGGCGAACGCCTGCCGCATCACGCGCCGTTCGTCGTCGCTCGCGCGCTCCGGCGCCAGGGCGTCGTAGAAGGCGTCGGCCTCGGCGATCCGGGTGTCGAAGACGGAGTCGAAGTCGCGGGTGAGCGAGAGCTGCGCGCCGGTGGGGGCGAGCCGCATCCGCAGGGTCGTCGAGCCGCCCGGAGGCAGGGTGAGGGTCCAGTGGGCGGCCGCCTTGGTGCCCTCCTGCGCCGGGTTGACGGCTTCGGTCTCCCCGTTCACGACATGGCGGCCGATGCCGTCCTTCACGTACGGCGACGCGTTGGGCGAGCCGAAGAGCCGCTCGCTGTTGGTCTCGTTCTCCGTGAAGAGGAGCGGCACCGCCTCGCCGAAACGCAGGTCGTAGCTGCCGAGTTCGTGGTGCGCGGCGGTGAGGGCCACCGTGCCGCGGGGGCTGCCGCCGACGCCGATCCGGGGCTTGTCGGTGCCCCCGGCGAGCTCGGCTCCCCCGGCGCCTTCGGACCACGACCAGGTGTTGCGGAACCACAGGGTCGGCAGCACGTGCACGGTGGCCTCGTCGGGTCCGCGGTTGTCGACGGTGACGCGGACGAGGACGTCGTCGTGCGCGGCCTTGGCGTATTCGACGCTCACGTCGAAGTAGCGGTCGTCGTCGAACAGCCCGGTGTCCAGGAGTTCGTACTCGAAGTCGCCGCGCCCGCGCTGCCGGTTGGTGGCCACGAGGTCGTTGTAGGGGTACTCGGCCTGTGGGTACTTGTACAGGTAGCGCATGTAGGAGTGGCTCGGGGTGCTGTCGAGGTAGAAGTAGTACTCCTTGACGTCCTCGCCGTGGTTGCCCTCGCCGTTGGTGAGGCCGAAGGCGCGCTCCTTGAGGATGGGGTCGCGGCCGTTCCACAGCGCGAGGGCGAAGCAGAGCCGCTGCTTCTCGTCGCAGATGCCGCCGAGGCCGTCCTCGCCCCAGCGGTAGGCCCGGGACCGTGCGTGGTCGTGCGGGAAGTACGACCACGCGTCGCCGTTGTCGCTGTAGTCCTCGCGGACCGTGCCCCACTGGCGCTCGCTCAGGTAGGGGCCCCAGAGCCGCCACCGGCCTTCCTCATCGCCCTGCGGGCCGATCTGCCCGGCGCTCTTGCGTGTGCTCATGGGTTCCCTCCCTGCGGCGGGGTGACCTGGGCAGCGTCAGTCTCCGTGGCGGGCTCCGGCCCGGCCTCACCTGCGGTGGGTGAGGCGTCCTGGTGGGTTTCGGACCCGTCCGGTCCGGCCCCGCCACGGGCGAGGAGCGTGACCCCCGCCTCGTACGCGAGCAGCAGCAGGGCCACCACGAGCAGCGCCGTCCACGAGGCGAGGAGCAGCGCGACGAGGGCCGCCACGACGAGCCCGCCGACCCGCAGCACGTCGGCGTGCCCGCGGATCCACTGCCGGGTCCGCGCACCCGCGCCGCGGTGCGCGGCCCGCGCGACGAGCCCGCCGAAGGCCCGGCCGCCCCGGGCGACGGTGCGGCGCAGCCACACGGGCAGCCGTCCCGGCCCGACGAGATAGGCGATCAGCGCGATGGCGACACCGATCCACAGCAGCTGGGTGCCGCGCTCGCGCAGCTGCTCGAACACGGTCCACAGCACGTCGCGCACCCCCTCCCGGTAGGCGCCGGGCTGCACCTGGTTCAGGAGCTGGTCCCGCACCGCCCGCAACACGCTGGTCAGCACGGTGACCGCCGCCACCAGCCAGAGACCGAACTGGAGCACGGTGCGCCGGCGGTTCGGGGAGACCCACAGGGCGAGGGCGAGCAGGACGGGTACGGCGATGACCAGCCCCCACACCGCCCGCTTGAACAGCAGCACGGCATCCTGCACCTGGCCCAGCTCGTGGCGGTCGTAGAGCCGCACCTGGCCGAAGTCCTCCGGCAGCGTCACGCCCAGCGCCTTCTCGATCCGGTCGTGCAGCCCGGGCGGTATCTCGCCGGAGGTGATGCGCGGCAGGTCGAGCTCCTTGCCGAACAGCGTGGGAAGCCGGTCCTCCAGGGTGTTGAGGACGTTGTTGACCATGGGGAGCAGATTGAGCGTGACCGTGTCGCCCTCGGCCCGCACGTTCTTGTTGCGGTCCTCCAGGATGGCGACGATCCGCTCGTGGGCGGAGCGGTTGGTGGCGCTCCACAGGTTCTGGAACTCGTCGGTGGCGAGCAGTTTCGAGATCGAGGTGCGCACGTAGTCGTGCACGGCCCCGGTCACCGGCGCGGCGAGGAACGAGGCCCGGTCGGGCAGGGACTCCGACAGCCGCTGCTCCACGTCGAGCCGGTCGAAGATCTGCTCCGTGAGATAGGCGGACACGGCCTTGTTGACCGCCGGGTGGCTCGGCAGGTCCTCCACCGTGTCGACCCACCGCCCGGTGCTGAGCGTCGTGCGCGAGGCCCACACGCCGATGACCGAGGTCACCGTGAGGACGGCCGCCAGCGCGATCAGTACGGCGGCCGTCACGCGCCGGACGACCAGGAGCCGGGCCTTCTTGCTCCGTCGGGCCCCGGCGCGGGCCCGTAGGTCCGCGACCTCCGCGCGCAGCCGCTCCAGTTCCTCCCCGGCGCCGGGCGCGGTGGTGGTCGTGCGGTCGTCCGCAGCTTCTTCGTGGGCCATGGCGTCGCACCTCCGGCGCCCACTGTCGGGCAGGGGCGTGGCGCGACCTTCACCTCTGGTGGGTGACGTGGGGCGGGGCCGGGCGCGGCCTGATGAGAGCGAACCGTCGATTTTCGAGGAAGGGAGTCTCGATGGGCACCATCGGGCCCATACAACTGCTGACGGTCGCGTTCGGCCCCTCCGCCAAGTTCGAGGGCCGGGTCATCGAAGAGTTGATCATCCTGGAGTCGAACGGGCAGATCCGCGTGCTCGACATGCTCTTCGTGCAGAAGGAGATCGACGGACGGCTGATCGCCCTCGACTACCAGGCCGAGGACATGGGCGACACCGTCGCCGCGCTGCTCGGCATCTCCCGCGACAGCATGCGGGGGGCGGAAGAGCTCTATCCGTCCGTGTCCGAAGGCAACGCCTTCGGTCTCACACGCGCCGAGATCAGGGAGACGGCCCAGGAACTGGAGCCGGGCACCGCCGCGGCGTTCATCCTCTTCGAGCACGTGTGGGCGAAGTACCTCAGGGCCGCCATCCGCAATGCCGGTGGCGTCCCCGTGGCCGAGGGGTTCCTCACCGAGGAGGCGCTCCTGCCCATCGCGGCGGAGCTCGTCGCCGCGGCGGACCAGCGGGGCGACCCCGTCTCCTCCCGGGACCGCACGGCGCACGCACCGGAGACGACCGCGAAAGAACCGGAGAACAAACCGGAGAACAAGAACAAGACCAGGATCAGGAGGAAATGATGGCCGATCTAGTCGTGCTCGGCTTCACGGACAAGGACAAGGCCGAAGCGGTCCTGAGGCTCAGCAAGGAGCTGTCGCGCCAGGAACTGCTCGACCTGGAGGACGCCGCACTCGCCTGGCGGACCATGGACGGCAAGGTCCATGTGCGCCAGAGCTACAGCCTCACCGGGGCCGGAGCGGCGGGCGGCGCCCTGTGGGGGACGCTGTTCGGCCTGCTCTTCCTGATGCCGGTGTTCGGCGCCGCGGTCGGCGCCGCCACGGGCGCGGTCGCGGGAAAGCTCTCCGACATCGGGGTCAGCGACGCCTTCATCAAGGAGGTCGCGAACACGCTGGAGCCCGGCAAGGCCGCGGTCTTCGCGCTCGTCCGCCGCTCCACACCGGACCGGGTACGAGAGGTCCTACGCCCCTTCAACCCCACCGTCCTGCGTACCTCGCTCACCAAGGACCGTGAGGAGGAGCTCATCGAGGCGCTCCAGGCCAAGTGAGCCCGGTGTCCGGCGCCGTGCCCGTTCCCCTGCAGGAGAGCGTGCACGCGCCGGACGCACGGAAACTTCACCCGGGTGAGATGGCGCCCCCCGAGGGTGCCGTCCCACCGGCCGGTCCCAGACTCGTCTTCCCAGCACCACCCGACCCGAGGGGAAGGTGCCGTCGATGGACGAACGCCTGGGGGAACTGCTTGACGAGAGCGTCTTCGCACCCGAAGCAACCGTGCCCGAGCCCCGCACGGCCGTGCCCGAGCCCCGCACGGCCGTGCCCGACCTGCCCGGGTGGCTGGTACCCCGCCCCCGGCTCGCCGAGAGGCTCTCGCGCGGTGTTCTCGGGCCGCTCACCGTTGTCGTGGGGCCGGTGGGTGCGGGAAAGTCCGCACTCGCCACGGAGTGGCTGCACACCGGCCGCGCACCCGGTCCCGTGGCCTGTGTGCGGTGCGAGGGGCGCGAGGAGCGGCCGGACGTGTTCTGGCCGCGGATCCTCGCCGCGCTGTACGACGCCGGAGTGGACCTTCCCGAGTTCCACGACGTGCCCGTCAACGAACTGCTCGTCGCACGCCTGTCCGCGCAACTCGCGCTGCGCGGCACACCGGTCGTGCTGGTGCTCGACGACTTCCAGCCGGAGCCGGGCTCACCGGTGGCCGAGGGCGTCGTCAGCCTGTTGAGACACACCGCGTCCATGCTGCGCGTGGTCGTGCTCTCGCGCCGGGACCCGCCGCTGCACCTGCACCGCTACCGGCTCTCCCGCGAACTCACCGAACTGCGCACCGCCGACCTGGCGTTCACCGACGCGGAGACCGCGTCGCTGCTCTCCCAGCACGGCCTGGACGTCGCCCGCCACGTGGTCCGGGCGCTGCGGCGGCGTACCGCGGGCTGGGCGGCGGGCATCCGGCTGGCCGCGATGTCGATGCAGGGGCAGCTCCATCCCGACCAGTTCATCGCCCGGTTCGCCGGTGACGACGAGGCGATCGTGACGTATCTGGTGGAGGAGGTGCTCGACGCGCAGTCCCCGGAGATGCGCCATCTGCTGCTGACGACCAGCGTCCTGGAGCACGTGAACGCGGAGCTGGCCACCGAGGTCGCGGGCGCCGAGGCGGGGCGGTACTTCGCCACGCTCGTACGCCAGAACTCCTTCCTGCAGCCCCTGGGGCAGGGGTGGTTCCGCTGCCACCGGATGTTCGCCGACGTGCTCCAGCTGAGGCTCCAGCACGAGCTGCCGGGCAGCGTCGCCGGTGTGCACCGGCGGGCCGCGGCCTGGCTGGCCGAACACGGTTTCCTCGCGGCGGGGGTGGGCCACGCCCTCGCGGCCGACGACTGGCACTACGCCAGCCGTCTGGTGGTCGAACAGCTAGGGATCGGGCAGCTCCTGGGCCTCACGGCGACGCGGCTGCCGGACATGCTGGGTCCGTGGGCGCCCGCGGAGGTGCGGACGCAAGACCCCGAGCCGGTGCTCGTCGCCGCGGCCGCGCAGCACGCGGACCCCGACGCGGTCCCGGGGACGCTGGAGGAGGCGGCCCGGCTCATCGACCGGCTGCCGGACGACGGGTCCGACCGGGTGCTCAGGTGCCGGCTCACCCACGCGGTGATCCGGATGGCGGCGGAGCACTCCAGGGACCTCGGCGCCGCGCGGGACGCGGCCGCCGAGGCCAGGACCCTGTGCGCACGCCTGCCCGCGCATCCGCTGGCCGAGCGGCCGGAGATCAAGGCGCTGACGATGTTCGTACTGGGGCGCGCGGAGCTGCGCGCCGGTGACCTGAAGCTGGCCGAGCCCCTGCTCACGAGCGGCCTCAAGGCCGCGGGGGCCACCGAGAACGGCGCCCTGCGCCGGGGCTGCCTGGTGGAGCTCGCCCTGCTCGAAGCGCTCCGCGGACGCTTCCGGGCGGCCGGTGAGTTCGCCACGCTCGCGACCCGGCCGCCCCTGCCCACCTGGACCGCGCGGGACAGCTCCAACGCCACGCTGCTGGTCGTACGGGCGTGGGTCGGCCTCGCGCGCGGCGAACCGACGTTGGCCCGCAGCGAGTTGGGGCACGTCAGGGCCGCGCTCCACGCGCTGCCCGACCCCTTCACCACCGGGGTCGCGACCCTGGTCGGACGGCTGGCCAACATCGCCGAACAGGGCCTGCCCGCGGCGCCCGAGACACTCCTCGGCACCGTCGGACCCTGGCTGCCGCCGACGCTGCGGCAGCCCCTGACGAGGGCCTGCGCGGCCTCGCTCGAAACGCCCTGCGCCAGGGCGCACCACTCCGTCGTGGCCGACGGCGTCGGCACGGCCGACGTACCGGTCGAACGGCTCACCGCCCGCGAGGAGGACGTACTGGGAAGGCTGTCGCAGATGATGACCACCGAAGAGATCGCGGAGGATCTGTACCTCTCGGTCAACACGGTGAAGACCCATCTGAAGAGCGTCTACCGCAAGCTCTCCGTGTCCCGCCGCTCGGCCGCGGTCCGGCGCGCGCGAGAACTCCAGCTGCTGTGACACGTATCAGATGCGACACGTATCAGAGGAGCCCCAGCTCGCGCGCCCGGTGCAGTGCCTGCGCGCGCGAGCCCACGCCGAGTTTGCGGTACACGGAGCGGGTCTGGCTCCGGACGGTGTTGAGGGAGACGTGCAGGCTCTCCGCGATCCCGCGCAGCGGCAGGTTCGCCCTCAGCTCCCGCAGCACGACGAGTTCACGCTGCGTCAGCGGCACGGTGAGCGGCGCGATCAGGAGGGCCGCCCCGGCGGGTCCGGCGGACCGCGGCGCCCCGGTGGGGCGCGGCGCTCCGCCGGGCAGCGCCGCCAGGGTCGCCGACGCCTCGTCCACCAGCACCCTCGCGGTACGTGCGTCGCCCGTCGCCGCGGCGATCTCCACGAGCACCCCGGCCAGCCACACGAGGCAGGCCGTCTCCACGGCGTCCGAGCCGCTCGCGGCGCGCCCCGACGCGCGCAGGGCCCTGCGCAACCGGGCCCTGCGGCGCAGGGCCGACAGCCGTACCGTCGGCGACCGGCCGTCGTGGGCCGCGGACATGGGGAACGCCGTCACCGCGGGCATGTCCTCACCTTCCTGCCGACAGGCAGCACATACCCAACGTGACCGTTCTCCGCGGCTTCGGGAAGGGCCCGGACCGCCTATCCGGAGGGCTTTTCGGCCCTAGTGGGCGGGGGCAGACCGCGTACCTCGAGGAGTTCGAGCCCCAACGCCTGGATGCGGTCGAGAATGCCGTACAGCGCACTCTGGTCGATACCGCCCCCGTACATGACGGTCTCTGCGGGTCGCAGCGTGACCGTGAGTTCGGTGAAGGCCGACCGGAGGCCCTCACCGAGCGTGCCGCGCACCCGGATCTCGAACCTGCCGCCCTCGGGGAGCGGTTCGGATCGCCCGGAGCCCGCGCCCGGCTGAGCGGTGCCCATGGCATCACCTCCTGCGGTTCCTGCCCGTGCGGCCATTCTTCCGGGCCTGCCGGGAGCGGCCTCACCCCGGCCAGGTGACTGTGTCCCGGCCCGCTCCCGCATCTCGCCTGCCGTGGGTGAACCGCCTCGGGGACGGGCGGGGCCACGCTCCAACCCCACCGGAAGGGGAAGAAGGGGAGGGAGCAGTCATGGCTGAACAGGCCAGGCCCGAGGAGCCCGGACGGCTCGCGGTCGCCACCGTGGTGTTCTCCGTGTGCGTGCTGACGATCGTCGGCAGCTACCACGCCGTCGCGGGCTTCGCGGCGATCATCGACGACGCGTTCTTCGTGGAGCCGGACCACTACCCCTACGCACTCGACGTCACGGCCTGGGGCTGGCTCCACCTGATCGTCGGCATGATCGTCCTCGCCGCCGCGCTCACCCTGCTCAGCGGGTACCTGTGGGCGCGTGCCGTCGGTGTCGTGGTCGCGCTGCTGAGCGCACTGGAGTGCTACTTCTTCGCCCCGTACTACCCGGTGTGGTGCGTCATCATGATCGCGCTCGACGTGCTCGTGATCTGGTCCCTGGTCCGGTACGCGCGTCCCGTGTCCCACAAGCTCCTGGGCGTGGACGGGCCGTCCCGCTGAGACGAGTCGGCGCTCTACGGCCCGTGGCGCTCCACGGTCCTCGGCGCTCAATCGTCCTGGTCGGCCCCGGAACCGTGGCGGCGGGAGCGCCCCAGCGCCAGCCTGCCGATGTGCCGCCAGTCCAGCAGCGGACGGGCCCGGCGCACGCCCGGCCGGTGGCGCGGCACCAGCACCCGCAGGGCCAGCGGCCGCACCTCGCAGTGCACGGGCACCCGCAGGGATATCGCCTCGCCGTCGCCCGTACGAGACCGGTGGCGCGCCGTCCGCGCAGCAGCCCGGCGGCCTGCGCGGCGCTCGTCACCTTGACCCCGACGCAGCCCAGCTCCCCGCCGTCCATCCGGGACCTGCGGCCGAGACCGGCGATGTCCCCGGTGCCATAAGGGTTGTTGCTGACCAGCAGGGCCTGCGGCTCGGCGAACACGGTGCGACCCGCGCGCGCGGAGAGCCGGGGCCCTTCGTGGCCCGCCAGCATGTCGGGCAGCAGCCGCAGCGCCGTACGCGTCTTGTCGTCCCGGTACGCGGGACTCGCCACCACCTCGGCATAGGCGCCGAACGAGACGTTGTTGACGAAGGGGAGGCCGCCCGCGCTGCCGAGGTCGACGTGCAGTTCCACACCGTCGCGCAGGGCGTCGAGCGCCTTCGCCGGATCGTCGCGGTCGAGCCCCAGGTCCAGGGCGAAGTGATTGCGGGTGCCCGCCGGGATCACGAGGAAGGGCAGACCGAGCGCGGCGGCGACCTCGGCGACCTGGGCCTGCGTCCCGTCGCCGCCCGCGACCCCGAGCAGGTCGGCGCCCTCGGCGGCGGCCTTGCGGGCCATGTCGGCCACATCGCTCCCGTCGCGCCACTCCAGGAGCAGCACCTCGGCGCCGAGCCCCTCGGCGCGCTCCCGCAGTTCGAAACGGCGGACCTTCCCGCCCCCGGAGCGCGGATTCATGATCAGTACGGGGTGGCGCACGCGGGGAGCCGGATGCTCGGGCATCGTGGCGGGCCCCTCGTCCCGTGCGAGCGCCGCCCGGCCCGTGCCGACCGCCACCAGCCACAGGGCGACCGCGAGGACCGCGACCCAGGTCAGATGGGCGCGGGTGTACGCGACGAGAACCCACACGGGCGCGCCCAGGGTCAGCAGCACGGCCAGCACCCGCAGGGTGCCCTGCCGGGCCAGGCTCCACCACAGTCCGGCGGCCACGAGCACCAGGCCGACGAGGCCGACGGCCAGCAGCCCGATGGCCCGCGCGCCGGCGAACACGCCGAGGGTCAGCCCCGCGACGAGGATCGATGCCAAGGACGCACGCGCCAGCCATCGGCGCTGCGCCAGCGTCGGATTCATGGCGCCACGGTGCAGGGCGCGGACGGGGACCACCTCACCCCCGGAAGGTGGTTCGGCCCGGTCCTTCGCGCGTGATCCCGCGGTACGGCCCGCCGCCGCGCCCGTCTCACACCTGCGGGGTGACGCCGGGGCAGGGCGTCGGCCCGAGGATCGGTTCCGTGCCCAGTACCGGCCGCGGAAGAGAGGGGTGGGCCATGACCGAGGGTCGGCACGAACCACCCACGCCGCACGAGCGCGCCGCCCGCGGCCGGGCCGCACGCACCACGGTGCCGCGCTCCGGTCACGCCGACTTCGCCCCGGCACCGGACCGGACCGACCCGGTCGAGGTGATCGAGCGCCAGTCCGCGCGCAGGCTCCAGGAGTTGGTGCCGATCAGGTACGGGCGGATGCTCGAATCGCCGTTCCGCTTCTTCCGCGGGGCCGCCGCCCTGATGGCGATGGACCTGTCGACGACGGCGACGAGCGGCATCACCACCCAGCTGTGCGGGGACGCGCACATGCTGAACTTCCGGCTGCTCGCCTCTCCGGAGCGCCACCTCATGTTCGACGTCAACGACTTCGACGAGACCCTCCCCGGCCCTTGGGAGTGGGACGTCAAGCGGCTGTCGGCCAGCCTCGCCATCGCGGGCCGCGCCAACGGGTTCAGCGCGCCGGAGCGGGCCCGGGTGATCCGCGAGACGGTGCGCTCCTACCGCGAGGCGATGCGCGGCTTCGCCCGCATGCGCAACCTGGACGTCTGGTACGCCCGGATCGACGCCGACGACCTCTACGCCGGGCTCGCCGCGGAGCTGCGCCCCCGGGCCCAGCGCCGCCTGTCGCGCACCCTGTCCAAGGCCAAGGGCCGCGACCACCTCCAGTCCCTGGACAAGCTCGTCCACCGGGTCGGCGACGACCTGCGGATCGCTCCCGACGCGCCGCTCGTGACGCCGCTCTCCGATCTCCTCCCGGAGGTCGAACGCTCCGAGCTGGAGCAGCAGTTGAGGGAACTCGTCGACCGCTACAGCCTGACGCTGTCGTCCGACCGGCGCGCGCTCCTCACGCAGTACCGGGTGGTCGACATGGCACGCAAGGTGGTCGGCGTCGGCAGCGTCGGAACGCGCTGCTGGGTGCTCCTGCTCCTCGGCCGGGACGCCGACGACCCCCTGTTCCTGCAGGCCAAGGAGGCCGAGGAGTCCGCGCTCGCGCCGTACTGCGGGGCCAGCGCCTATCCGAACCAGGGGGAGCGCGTCGTGTCCGGGCAGCGCATGATGCAGGCCACCAGCGACATGTTCCTCGGGTGGGAGCGGGTGTCCGGCCTCGACGGGCGGGAACGGGACTTCTACATCCGGCAGTTGCGCGACTGGAAGGCCATCCCCAAGGCCGAGGGCATGACGCCGAAGGTCATGCGGATGTTCGGACGGCTGGCCGGGGCGACCCTGGCCCGCGCCCACGCCCGCTCCGGGGACCGCATCGCCATCGCGGCGTACCTGGGCGGCTCCGACCGGTTCGACCGCGCCCTCGCGGAGTTCGCCGAGCGGTACGCGGACCAGAACGAACGCGATCACCGGGCCCTGGCCGACGCGGTGGTCCACGGCCGGGTCACCGCGTCGTCGACGGCGTGACACCGTCCGACGGCACCGCGGTGATCCGCAGCACGCGCCGCACCAGCGGCTCCTGGGCGAACACCTGGCCGAGGGCGATGCCGAGCGCGACGATCGTGAAGAAGAGGATCAGCCAGGACAGGAGCGTGAAGACCGAGCCGAGCGGCCCGTACCGCTCCACACTGCGCTGCAGCGCCACCGGCAGCCACAACGCCGCGACCCGTGAGAACCCGACCGCGCCCGTGCCCGCGAGCAGGGCCCCGGGCAGCAACGGACGCCACGGCACGCGCCCGGCGAGCAGCAGGTGCTGCGTCCACCACCACATCAGCACCGCACCGATGGCCTGCAGCGGTATCCCGAGGATCGGACCCGCGCCGAACCCGTCGTGCAGCAGGCCCTGGAAGAACAGGGCGGTCAGCCACACGAAGAGCCAGAGGGCCCAGCGCCAGAGCAGGATCCGCACGCCGGACGGCGGCAGGTGCCAGGAGCGTTCGCACAGCCGCTGCAGGGCCCTGGAGAAGGCGGTGGCGGAGAGCAGCGCGACCAGGAAGCTCACCGCTCCCCAGCTGTGCATCGCCTGCTGCTCGCCCGCGTAGATCTGGTCGAGCATCGCCGACCGGTCCCCGTCCGAACCGAACAAGGACCGCAGCGACCTGCGCAGTTCGTGCCGCCAGCCGGGCGGGCAGAAGGACGCGATCGCGATGAGCATCGGCAGCGCGGCGAGGAAGGCCTGCGCCGCGAGACGGGTGGCGAGGTCCAGGATGTTCACGGCCGCGAGCTGCCGGACGACACGGGTCGGCAGCGGCCGGGCGCGCACGGCGGTCAGCATGACGGTGCCCCCTCGCAGCTGTGACGCCAGGCCCTCTGCGGGACACTCTGGCACCGCGCGGGCCCCCGCACGTCGCCCACTACGGGCGACACGGGCGACACCCGACCGGTTCGCCCTGCAAGGGTGATACGGCCCCGGGCGTCGCCCCCGAAGGTGGTTCCCATCGGACCGACGGGAGGGTTGCCGTGGACGACTACCCGATGTTTGACGTCTTCCTCACCATGCTCGCCTTCTTCTTGTGGGTGATGTGGTTCGCCATCGTGATCCACATCGTTGTGGACATCTTCCGCAACGACGACCTCAGCGGCGTGCGCAAGGCCCTGTGGCTGTTCCTCGTGCTCGTCCTGCCCCTGTTCGGTGTGCTCGTCTACGTCATCTCGCAGGGCTCCGGGATGGGCCGGCGCAACACCGCCACCCGGATGTCGGCCTTCGGCAACCACCCCATGGGGTCGTCGACGGCCGCCAGCGCCGGGGAACTGGAGCGGCTCGCGGAGCTGCACCGGTCCGGCGCGCTCACCGAGGCGGAGTACGCCCGCGCCAAGCACCACGCCCTGCCCATGTAGGCCGGGCCGGGCCCCTGCCGCCGTCACCGCGGGCCGGGCCGACCGGCCGGACCGGACGGGTCCGCGGTGCCGTCCTCACCGTCGACCCGGTCCCGGAACGCGGCGACGGCGGCCTCCAGCGTGGGGAACAGATGGCGCTCGTCGATGGTGCGCGTGAGCTCGTACCGCTCGATCTTGCGCCGCACCGGGTCCTTCAGCTCCGCGAAGACGAGATGCACGCCGCGGGAGTTGAGGGACTCGTCGAGCGTTTCGAGCACGTCGGCCGCGGTGGTGTCCACGTCGGTCATGGGCTCGGCCGCGATCACGATCCAGACCGGCGCCCGGTCCGACCGCGACAGCCGCGTCACCTCGTCGCGGAAGGTCTTGGCGTTGGCGAAGATCAAGGGGGCGTCGAAGCGGTAGACGACCATTCCGGGGATCTGCTCGGCGCCGGGGTAGGAGCGCAGGTCGTGATAGCCCGGCAGGCCCGCCACCCGGCCGAGCACCGTCCCGTACGGCCGCCAGACCCGGCGGAACACGTTCAGCACGGAGAGCGCCACGGCCACCGCGATCCCCTGCAACACCCCGACCAGCGCGACCCCGAGGAACGCCGCGACGCACAGCAGGAACTCGATCCTGCGCTGCCGCCACAGCCGCACCGTGCCCGGGACGTCGGCCAGGGAGAGCGACGCGGTGATGACCACGGCCGCCAGCGCGGGCTGCGGCAGGTGCCGGAACAGCCCCGGCACCAGGACGAGCATGAGCACGATCAGCGCCGCCCCGACCACACCGGTCAGCTGGGTGCGCGCCCCCGCCCGCTCCGCCACCGCCGTACGCGACCCGCTCGTACTCACCGGAAAGCCCTGGAAGAGCCCGGCGGCCAGGTTCGCCGCGCCGACGCCCGCCATCTCCTGGTTGCCGCGGATCTCCTGCCCCGTGCGGGACGCGAACGCCGACGCGTTGGAGATCGTGTCGGCGAGGGAGACGACGGCGATGCCGAGGGCACCGGCGAGCAGCGGGCCGAAGTCGTCGAACGCCACGTCCGGAACCGTCAGCGGCGGAAATCCCTCCGGCAGCACACCGACGAGCGCCACCCCGTGGTCCCCCAGGTCGAACGCGACCACCGTGCCGATCGCCAGGACCACCATGACGAGGACGGCGGGCACCCGCGGCAGCCACCGCTGCAGCGCCAGGATCAGCACGAGCCCGCCGCACCCGATCGCGACGGCCGCGCCGACCGCCTTCCCGTCCGCGAGCCCCTCGGCCACGGCCACGCACTCGTCGATCAGCCCGTCGGCATCCACCTTGAACCCGAGGAGCTTCGGCAACTGGCTGATCAGGATCGTCACGGCCAGGCCGTTCATATAGCCGATCATCGTGGGCTTGGAGATCAGCTCGGCGACGTAACCGAGGCGCGCCATCGACGCGAGGATCATGATGGCCGCGACCATCAGCGCCAGCATCGAGGCCAGGGCGACGGCCCGGTCGGGATCGCCGTCGGCGGCGACGAGCGGGAGGACCGTCGCCGCGATCATCGGGCCGAGCGAGGAGTCGGGACCGAGCACCAGGACCCGCGAGGGCCCGCACACCGCATAGCCGAGCAGACACAGGATCGACGTGTAGAGGCCGGTGATGGCGGGCAGCCCGGCGAGTTCGGCGTACGCCATGCCCTGCGGCACGAGGAGCGTCGTGAGCACGACCCCCGCCACGATGTCCTTCGTCAGCCACTCGCGTCGGTACGTCATGACCGCGCGGCCCCCGGGAACGCGCTGGACCAACGACACGAGCCGCCCGCCACCGCCGCGCCCGGTTGCCCTCATGGGTGTCCTCCCGCCGAATTCCGCCCAGGGTCGGCCAGGGCGGCGGGGACGGGATCACCCCGCAGGGGTGGTTGCCGCCGCCCGGTCCGAGGGGCGGCACGCGAAGCCGCGGCTCACCCGTCGGCCGGGCCGTACCAGGACGTCCGGCAGCCGAGCCGGACGTGGCCGTCCGGAGTGCGGTGCAGGCGCAGCCCGTCCGAGACGCCCGGCTCGCCGGTGAGCGAATCGGTGCCGGGTGGCGCCCCGGGGGCCTGCAGGGTGTTGTCCCGCCCCACCTGCAGCCAGGCGGGCGCCCCGGCCACGGGCCGGTCGTCGAAGTCGGTGACCACGATGTCGATGCTGGTGCTGTCGACCGTCACGTGCAGCCGGTAGCTCGGTGCGCTGCTGTGCCCGATGACGTAGTGCGCGGCCACGCGGGTCGCGTCCCCCATGCGTTTGACCAGCCAGGCCGGGACGCCGACCATCGCCAGGACCGCGCAGGCCGTATCACCCACGGCCTGGTAACTGCCCTCAAGACGCCGGGTCTCCATCGTCAGGGAGAAGAGCGCCTCGACCGGCACCGCCCGCTCGGCGTCGTAGTTCCGGGCGTGGGGCAGTGCCTCGATCCGGACCGTCTGTCCCATTGCGTCCTCCCAGCAGACTCCGGCGCCTCAACTCGGCGTCATGCGTGCCGACTTGGCTCCCAGGCTCTGTCAAGGCGCTATGTTGGACATCACCCCGATCGGGGCATCTCACTCGGTAGGAACCGCTTCTTCGCCCCGTCACCCGCGGATTTGGTTCCCCCTCCGGCTCCACCCCTCTGCTCCCTGCGTGCTCTTCGTTCTCTCCACATCGTCGCCCGGGACCCCGGTGGCCCTCCGTCCTACCCGTCCGTCCTGCCCCCAGGAGGCGGGCCGTTCGCAGTGAGGATGCCGCCATGAACCACGGCGTTCCGCCCCCTGCCGGGCATCTGTGCAGCTACCGGGCCCACGGCCGCACCGTCATCGAGTTCCACGGCGAGATCGACATCGCGGCGGCGCTGACGATCCTGCCGGTCCTGGACGCTGCGACCGCGCCGCACGAGACGCTGATCGTCATCGACCTCACGCCGGTCACCTTCTTCGACTGCTCCGGCCTGGCCCTGCTCTGCAGGGCCCGCAGCCGCCTGGAGGCACGGCGCGGCGAACTGCTCCTGGTCTGCCCCCAGCCCCTCATCCTGCGGATGCTGCGCATCCTGGGCCTCACCGCCCGGTTCCGCCCGGCCCCGACCCTGACCGACGCCCTGCGCGACGGCCGACCGGCCCGTGAACTGAGCTGAGCCGAGCCATCCGCGACGGAGAACGACGAAGGCCCCCACCGGCGAACCGGTGGGGGCCTTCGTCTGCCCTTGCGGGCGGGTGCGGAGGATACGAGATTCGAACTCGTGAGGGGTTGCCCCCAACACGCTTTCCAAGCGTGCGCCCTAGGCCACTAGGCGAATCCTCCGCCGCAAACAATACAAGACGTTGGGGAGTGCTCGCGAACACGATCGGCTCGGCGGGCTCCCGAGGTCGGAACGGTTCCTCCCGGCGTCGCTTCCGCGCCCCGGGATCCGCTACTGTGGGGGCCAGCCCCTCACGTGGCGCTATCTGACTGAACTCCCCCAGGGCCGGAAGGCAGCAAGGGTAGGTCGGCTCTGGCGGGTGCGTGGGGGGCGCTTTGCGTTGGGGCGGTCCTGGTTGTCGGTGGTCGCCTATAACCTCGTATGCGTGTCGTCTCTCGCCTTGTATCGCCGCTATCGCCCGGAGTCGTTCGCCGAGGTCATCGGGCAGGAGCATGTGACCGACCCGCTGCAGCAGGCGCTGCGGAACAACCGGGTCAACCATGCCTACCTGTTCAGTGGCCCGCGCGGCTGCGGCAAGACGACCAGCGCGCGCATTCTGGCCCGCTGTCTCAACTGTGAGCAAGGTCCCACTCCCACGCCCTGCGGCGAGTGCCAGTCCTGCCGCGACCTGGCGCGGAACGGGCCGGGTTCGATCGACGTCATCGAGATCGACGCGGCGTCGCACGGTGGTGTGGACGACGCCCGTGACCTGCGCGAAAAGGCCTTCTTCGGCCCGGCGAGCAGTCGCTACAAGATCTACATCATCGATGAGGCCCACATGGTCACCTCGGCGGGCTTCAACGCCCTCCTGAAGGTGGTCGAGGAGCCCCCGGAGCACCTCAAGTTCATCTTCGCGACGACCGAGCCCGAGAAGGTCATCGGCACGATCCGGTCGCGCACCCACCACTACCCCTTCCGGCTGGTGCCCCCCGGCACCCTCCGGGACTATCTCGCCGAGGTCTGCGGCCGCGAGGACATGGCCGTCGAGGACGGGGTGTTCCCGCTGGTCGTGCGGGCCGGTGCCGGTTCCGTGCGTGACTCCATGTCCGTCATGGACCAGCTCCTCGCCGGTGCGCGCGAGGACGGTGTGACGTATGCCATGGCGACGTCCCTCCTCGGGTACACGGACGGCTCGCTGCTCGACTCCGTCATCGAGGCCTTCGCCTCCGGGGACGGGGCCGCGGCCTTCGAGGTCGTGGACCGCGTCATCGAGGGCGGCAACGACCCGCGCCGCTTCGTCGCCGACCTCCTGGAGCGGCTGCGGGACCTCGTGATCCTCGCCGCGGTGCCGGACGCCGCCGAGAAGGGGCTCATCGACGCCCCGGCCGACGTCGTCGAGCGGATGCAGGCGCAGGCCGGTGTCTTCGGCGGCGCCGAGCTCAGCCGCGCGGCCGACCTCGTGAACGAGGGCCTGACGGAGATGCGCGGCGCCACGTCCCCGCGGCTCCAGCTGGAGCTGATCTGCGCGCGCGTGCTGCTCCCCGCGGCGTACGACGACGAGCGCTCGGTCATGGCCCGCCTCGACCGCCTGGAGCGCGGCGGGAACTTCGTGCCCGGCGGCCAGGGCCCCGGTCCTGCGATGGGTTACGTCCCCGGGCCCGAGGCCCACGCGGGCGTGCAGCAGCCCGGGGCGCCCATGCCGCAGGGCGGACCCGCGCAGGCCCCACACGCCCCGCAAGGGCCGCCGGTACCTCCCGGTGGGGGCCCGGCGGCGGCGCGTGCGGCGGTACGGGGCGCGGGCGCACCCACACCCCAGCAG
>NZ_LIPN01000114.1 GCF_001418325.1 Streptomyces atriruber
GGCGGGGTGCTGTGCCGCACCGGTGCGCTGGACGCGGGGAGCGTGGGGGAGCCCGTCGAGATCGCGGCGCGGGTGGCGGGGAGGCCGGCCGAGGTGCGGGTGCGGATCGGCACGGAGTGGAGCGGCGGGGCCGTGGACCGCAATCCGCGGAACAACGAGCAGGCGGTGCTGGCCCTCGATACGGGGGACACCTATTACTTCTGATCGCCGTGAATGTGTGCGTCGTACGCTTGCTGTCCGACGCAGATATCAGCCTCCTGGAGGAGCGTTTCCGTCATGGCGAAGAGTGCGGCGAAGAGCGCGGCGAAGAGCGGGAAGGCGGCGAGTGGGCAGCCTTCCGGGGGGCGGCGCGGGCTGCTGATGAGCGAGCTGTCCGTCGAGTCGCGGCGCTACATGGCCTCGTACGCCCTCTTCAACCAGGCCGTCGCCGACCATCTCGCGCTGCACCCCACCGACGTGCAGTGCCTGAACCTGCTCGGTCTGGAGGACGGCCCGGTCACCACCGGCCGCATCGCGGAGCTGACCGGCCTGACGACGGGCTCGGCGACGCGGCTCGTCGACCGCCTGGAGAAGGCGGGCTACGTCGTACGGGAACGGGACACCACCGACCGGCGGCGGGTGCTCGTCGCGACGGTGCCGGAGAAGGTCGCCGAGTTCGGGCGGATGTGGGGGAAGCTGAGCGGCGGCTGGTTCGAGCTCTTCGAAGGGCTCGACGACGATGAACTCGCCCTGGTCATCGGCCATATGAGGCGCACGGTGGAGTTCAGCGGGTCGCAGGTGGAGCGGATCCGGGGCGGGGAGCTGGACGGCTGACCGGTCGCGGGTCGCGGGGAGGGGCGGGGCCCGCGGCGTCCCGGCCGGTCAGTGCCCGCGCTCCTCCGGTGCCTTGCGCGGCAGCAGCCGTACGAGGGGGCAGCAGAGCAGCGTGACGCCCGCGACCACGACGAGGCTGACCGTCATGGCGTGGCCGTGGCCGCCGTCAGCGGTCTTGAAGAAGACGGTGGTGACCGTGGCCGCGCCGATGGCGGTGGCGAGCTGCTGCACCGCGCTGAGCGAGCCGCTCGCGCTGCCCGCCTCCGCCGGGGCGATGTCGCCGATCGTGACGTCGTAGACGGTGCCGAAGCAGGTGCCCATGCCGAGGCCGATGACGAGCAGCGGCGGCACGAGGGCCCAGGTGCTGGTCCCCGTGCCGGTGGCGGCGGTCTGGGCGAGGAGCCAGCCGGTGCCGGTGAGCGTGATGAGCAGGCCCGCGAGGACGAGGGTGCGGCCGAACCTGCCGATGAGTCCGTAGCAGGCGATCGACGCGACGACGATCCCGGCGGAGAGCGGGAGCAGGCCGAGCGCGGTGTCGGAGGGGGAGAGCGCGAGGCCCTGCTGGAGGAACAGCGAGATGACGTAGAGCAGTCCGGAGACGGCGGCGAAGAAGACGACGCCGAGCACCAGGCCCGATGTGAAGCCGCGGTTGCGCAGCAGCGAGGGCTGGATCAGCGGGTTCCGGGCGGTGGTCTGGCGTCGGCAGAAGAGCGCGAAGGCGGCGAGGCCGACCGCGAGGAGGAGGACGGGCAGGGCGGTCCAGCCGTTGGCGGAGCCCTCGATGAGGCCGGAGAGCAGCCCGAGCATGGTGGCGCCGAGGAGCGCGGAGCCGAGGCCGTCGATGGAGGTGGCGGGGTCGGCGCCGTCCTTGGGGAGCAGGCGGGCGGCGGCGACGAGGGCCGCGCCGCCGAGCACGAGGTTGATCAGGAACATGGGGCGCCAGCCGAGGCCGCCGAGGTCGGCGTCGATGAGGAATCCGGCGAGGACGGGGCCGCCGACGGCGGAGAGTCCCATGACGGGGCCGAAGAGGCTGAAGGCCTTGCCGATCTGTTCGCGGGGCCAGGTGGCGCCGAGGATGCCGAAGCCCTGCGGGATGACGAGGGCGCCGAACGCGCCCTGCGCGAGGCGGGCGGTGACGAGGGTCCCGGGGGTGGGGGCGAGGCCGCAGGCGAGGGAGGCGAGCGTGAAGCCGGTGAGGCCGACGAGGAAGAGGCGGCGGCGCCCGTACTTGTCGCCGAGGCGGCCGCCGAGGACGAGGAGGACGCCGAGCGCCAGCGCGTAGGAGGCGCCGAGCCACTGGATCAGGGCGGGGCCGCCGCCGAGGTCCTTCGCGATGGAGGGGGCGGCGACGTTGGTGATGGTGGCGTCGACGAGGTCGAGGACGTCGGCGGCGAGGACGACGCCGAGGACGGCCCAGCGTTTTCGGGCGGAGAGGGCGGTGGGCGGGGGCTGTGTGGTGTCGCTTTCGGTGAGCACGGGGTCCTTCGTTCCGGAGTTGCCGGGGTGGAGGCAATCTCTGCGTAACGCAGAGATTGCGTGACGCAGGTAAATGTGAAGGAGGGGCCCCGCGGCTGTCAAGGCGATTTATGTGCCCGGCCGGGGGCGGCGGCGCGCCCCTGCTCGACCGGGCCGGGAGGTCAGCTCGGGTTCAAGGTGACGCGCCAGTCGTTGCAGGCGTGCCAGTTGCCCTTGGGGTACTCGACCGTCGACTCGCCGCGCAGCGTGAAGCCCGCCTTGCGGCACACCGCGTTCGACGCGCCGTGGTCCGTCGCGGGGAAGGCGTGCAGGTGGGCGTGGCGGCCGGCCGCCCGCGCCTGCTCGATCACGAGCCGCGCCGCGCCCGCCGCGACGCCCATGCCCTGGAACTCGGGCAGCACGCCCCAGCCGGTCTCCCAGACCGGCTCGCCCTGCCAGGCCGTCTCCCAGTACCCGATCGAGCCCGCGGTGCGGCTGTCCAGCGTGATGCGGAACATCTGGCCCTTGCCGTCGCCGAGCGCGAGATAGCGGCGGTGGCGGTCCGCGACCTTCTCCTCGCTCTCGGGGCCGCCCAAGTGCTCCGTCATCTCCGGGGTGTTGAGCCGCCGGAGCAGCGCGAGGCCGTCGTCCTCGGACCAGGGTTCAAGGCGCATTTCCGGTGCCTGTGATCGCTCCATGGACCCACCGTAGGCGGCGGGTCCGACAACGGCCCCGCGGCGAACCCTCAGTGCGGCCCGTACGCCGTCGGCGGGACGCCCACGGTCGCCGTGAAGTCCCGTACGAGGTGGGCCTGGTCGGCGTATCCCAGGGCGGCCGCCAGCTCCGCCCAGTCCACGTCCCGCTCCGACTCGGCCCGCTCCAGGGCCTCGTGGATGCGGTACCGCAGGATGATCCACTTCGGTCCCACCCCGACGTACGCGGAGAACAGCCGCTGCAGCGCCCGCACCGACATGCCCTCCGCGCGCGCGAACGCGTCCACGCGCCGGATCGAGCGGTCGTTGCGGATGCGGTCGACGAGGCCCGTCGCGAGGTCCGACTGCGGGTCCGGCGCGGGGCCGAGTCCCAGCAGGAAGGCGTCGAGTGCCGCCACGCGCGCGTGGTCGTCGTCGGGGGTGAGTGCCGCGGCCGCGGCGTTCGCCGCCTCGTCGGGGGTGCGCGGGAAGACCTGGTGCAGGGGGAGCCTGTGGCCGGTCAGGTCGGACACCGGGCGGTCCGGCGCGAACGGACGGAAGGCGCCCGGCCGGAACTGCACCCCGCACACCCGTCCGCGCCCCGCCAGCTTCCTGCTGAAGAGACCGAGTCCGATGCCCGCGACCTCTTCGAAGGTGCCCTCTTCGAAGGTGCCCTCTCCGAAGGGGCGCGGTTCGGGCCCTGGCGTGGGCGGTACGTGCGGTGCGTACGACTGGAAGACCACGTTCACCGACGGGTGCGGGACCACGTGGGTGGCGTAGGGCTCCGGCAGGTCCCAGTCGATCAGCCAGTAGTGCTCCAGATACGGGCGGAGCGCCTCCGCGGGGGTGTGGCGGCGGAACCGCACCTTGGAGAAGAGCCCGGGCGCGTCCACGATGCCCCGGGTGTCGCGACGGGGTCCTTCGGGGTCGGAAGGCGCGGGTACGTCCGGCATGGACGGATCGTAGGGCGCGGCGGTCGTGTCGGCGCGGAGTGTCGTGTTTCTTCAAGCCGCGGGCGCGTCCGCCTTCGTACCGTCGTCCCATGGACACTTCATGCACCCCCTCCGACCTCAGGATCAGCGAGCTGCTCGCCCTGGCCGCCGAGCGCGCCGCCCCCGTCGTGCGCGCCCTCCCCGACGACCGCCTGGGCGATCCCACCCCGTGCGCCGACTACGACGTGCGGGCGCTGGTCAACCACCTCTTCCACGTGGTCGTCCAGTTCCAGGAGCTGGCCGCCAAGCGGAACTCGGACTTCTCCGAGACACCGGATCATCTGGCGAACAGCGGCGACGACTGGCGCGAGCGACTCCTCGGGGAGGTGGACGAGCTCGTCCTCGCCTGGGGCGAGCCCGGCGCCGACGAGGGCACCACCGGTGCGATGGACATGCCGGCCGAGACGGTCGGCTGCATGGTGCTGCTCGACCTGACCGTGCACGCGTGGGACCTGGCGCGGGCCACGGGCCAGGAGTACCGGCAAGGGGAGGGGGAGGGGGACGCCGTCGTGGAGCGGCTGACCGCGGCGGTCGCGGGCATGGCGCCCATGGCCCGGAAGATGGGCGTCTTCGGAGAGGCCGTGCCGGTGGACGAGGCACGTGCCACCGCCTTCGAGCGGCTGCTGGCGGAGACGGGGCGCGACCCGTACTGGACGGCGCGGTAGGCGCGCCGCCACGGAGGCGCCCCGCACGGGCACCGCGGAGCCGCACCGCACGGGCGCCACCGAGCCGCACCGCACGGGCGGCGCCAGGCCCGGCGGGAATAGCTCGCGCGGTGCCTCCGTTCCGCAGGTATAGTTGAACCGTAAACAACCTGCGGAACCGCGGAGAGTGAGCCAGCCATGCAGTTCGGGATCTTCAGCGTCGGCGACGTGACCGCCGACCCGACCACCGGCCGCACCCCCACGGAGCGCGAGCGCATCAAGGCGATGGTCGCCATCGCCCTCAAGGCCGAAGAGGTCGGCCTCGACGTCTTCGCGACCGGCGAGCACCACAACCCGCCCTTCGTGCCCTCGTCCCCGACCACGATGCTCGGCTACATCGCCGCCCGCACCGAACGGCTCGTCCTCTCCACCTCCACCACGCTCATCACCACCAACGACCCGGTGAAGATCGCCGAGGACTTCGCGATGCTGCAGCACCTCGCGGACGGCCGTGTCGACCTGATGATGGGCCGCGGCAACACGGGTCCCGTCTATCCGTGGTTCGGCAAGGACATCCGCCAGGGCATCAACCTCGCCGTCGAGAACTACGCGCTCCTGCGCCGCCTCTGGGACGAGGAAGTCGTCACCTGGGAGGGCAAGTTCCGCACGCCGCTGCAGTCCTTCACCTCGACGCCCCGGCCGCTCGACGGCGTCGCGCCCTTCGTCTGGCACGGCTCGATCCGGTCCCCGGAGATCGCCGAGCAGGCCGCGTACTACGGAGACGGCTTCTTCCACAACAACATCTTCTGGCCCGCCGACCACACCAGGAAGATGGTCGAGCTGTACCGCTCGCGGTACGCGCACTACGGGCACGGCACGCCGGAGCAGGCGATCGTCGGGCTCGGCGGGCAGGTGTTCATGCGGAAGAACTCCCAGGACGCGGTGCGCGAGTTCCGCCCCTACTTCGACAACGCGCCCGTCTACGGACACGGGCCCTCGCTGGAGGAGTTCACCTCGCAGACCCCGCTCACCGTGGGCTCCCCGCAGCAGGTCATCGAGCGGACGCTGTCCTTCCGCGACAGCGTGGGTGACTACCAGCGGCAGCTGTTCCTGATGGACCACGCCGGGCTGCCCCTGAAGACCGTCCTGGAGCAGCTCGACATCCTCGGCGAGGAGGTCGTCCCCGTGCTGCGCGAGGAGTTCGCGAAGAACCGCCCGGCCGACGTCCCGGACGCGCCCACGCACGCGGCACGGACCGCCGCCCGCACCACCGCACAGGAAGAACAGGCAGAACAGGAAGCAGAGGTGACGGCATGAAGCTCGTCGTCGTATCGGCAGGCCTGAGCGTGCCCTCGTCCACCAGGCTGCTCGCCGACCGGCTCGCGGCCGCCGCCGCGCACCATGCGGAGGCGGACACCGAAGTCGTCGAGCTGCGCGACCTCGCCGTCGAGATCGCCCAGAGCCTCACCACCGGGTTCCCCGGGCCCGCCCTCGGCGCCGCGATCGACGCGGTGCGCGGCGCCGACGGTCTGATCGCCGTCACCCCGGTCTTCTCCGCCTCGTACAGCGGGCTGTTCAAGTCCTTCTTCGACGCGGTGAGCGGGTTCGACAAGGACGCGCTGGCGGGGACGCCGGTCCTCGTCGCGGCGACGGGCGGCACGGCGCGGCACTCCCTCGTCCTGGACCACGCGCTGCGGCCCCTGTTCGCCTATCTGCGGGCCGTCGTCGTGCCCACCGGGGTGTACGCGGCGTCCGAGGACTGGGGCGCGGAAGGGCTCGCGGAGCGGGTGGACCGGGCGGGCGCGGAGCTCGCGCGGCTCATGCGGCCGGCACCGGCCGAACGGACCGCCCCCGACTCGCTCGGGCCGGTCGTCCCCTTCGCGGAGCAACTCGCCGCGCTCGGCAGGTCCTAGGGGAGGGGAGGGCGACGCTCAGGGCCACACCAGGCAGTACGCCTGGTGGCCCGCGTCGTGCAGGCGGTGGCTGAAGTCCTGCCACTCGTTCAGGAGTTGGTACACGTTGAAGGCGTCGCGCGGGCCGCCGCGGTCCGGGACCGTGGACCAGATGAAGGCCGCGGCGCCCACCGACTCCTCGCCGATGCCGCGCAGCGGGTCGACGACGGTCATGGGGAGCTTCACCACGGCGTAGTCGGGGTGGAGGACGACCAGTTCGAGTGGCGGGACCTTGTGGAGGGGTATGCCCTCGATGCCGGTCAGGACCATCGCGGCCATCGTCTCGGGCTTGATCTTCGTGAACATTCCGCCCATGCCGAGCTCGTCGCCGCCGAGTTCCTCGGGGCGCATCGAGATCGGCACACGGGCGGCGGTCGCGCCGTCCGGGGCACCGAAGTACTTGTAGGTCACCCCCACCCCGCCACTCCTGCTGCTCACCCGGTCCCGCCGTGACTCGCCGATCCCGTCGGATCCGCCTCGCGCCTGGTCGGGCGCCTGCGCCGGTTCCGCTTCCGCCTCGCGTCGGTGCTTGCCCCGCCGGGCACGCCGGGGGCCCAGGCCGTCGGTCCCCTCGCCCAGTCCGCCACCGCGATGCATATCTCCACCCGACTGCTTTGCCAGGGCGGCACGGCCCTGTCTTTTCTAGGCCTCGCGGCCCCGCCACGCAACCCGATCATCGTGTCAGTGACCTCCCCCACGTTCACCCGCTAAAACGTGGAGCGAAACACCTGTCCGCAGGATGTCCGGACCCTCTGACACCATGGCTCGTGTGAGCTTCCCGTATAGCGCCCCAGTTTCGCAGACTCTTTTCGACCGTGCGGCGGCCGTGACGCCCGGCGGTGTGAACTCTCCCGTGCGCGCGTTCCGCGCTGTGGGTGGTACGCCCCGTTTCATGGTGTCCGGTGCCGGTCCGTACCTGACTGATGCCGACGGCCGTGAGTACGTCGACCTCGTGTGCTCATGGGGTCCGATGATCCTCGGGCACAGCCACCCCGAGGTGACCGCCGCCGTGCAGGAGGCCGTCTCGCGCGGCACCTCCTTCGGCACGCCCGGTGAGGGCGAGGTCGCGCTCGCCGAGGAGATCGTGGCCCGCATCGAGCCCGTCGAGCAGGTGCGGCTCGTCTCCAGCGGCACCGAGGCGACGATGTCCGCCATCCGGCTGGCGCGCGGCTTCACCGGCCGCGCCAAGGTGATCAAGTTCGCCGGTTGCTACCACGGACACGTCGACGCGCTGCTCGCCTCGGCGGGTTCGGGCGTGGCGACGTTCGGCCTGCCCGACACCCCGGGTGTCACCGGTGCCCAGGCGGGCGACACCATCGTCGTCCCGTACAACGACATCGAGGCCGTGCACGAGGCCTTCCACAAGTACCCCGGCGAGATCGCCTGCGTCATCACCGAGGCGTCGCCGGGCAACATGGGCGTGGTGCCGCCGCTGCCGGGCTTCAACGAGGGCCTGAAGGCCGCCTGCGCCAAGAACGGCGCGCTGTACATCTCGGACGAGGTGATGACCGGCTTCCGCACGTCGAAGGCCGGCTGGTTCGGCGTGGACGGCGTGACGCCCGACCTGATGACCTTCGGCAAGGTCATGGGCGGCGGCTTCCCGGCCGCGGCCTTCGGCGGTCGCGCCGACGTCATGGCGCACCTCGCCCCGGCGGGCCCCGTCTACCAGGCGGGCACGCTGTCCGGGAACCCGGTCGCGACGGCCGCGGGCCTCGCGCAGCTGCGCCTCCTGGACGACGCGGCGTACGAGAAGGTGGACGCCGTCTCCGCGGAGCTCCGCTCGCTCGTGACGGAGGCGCTCGCCAAGGAGGGCGTCGCCCACCGGGTGCAGAACGCGTCGAACATGTTCTCCGTCTTCTTCGCCGACCGCGAGGTGCGCAACTACGAGGGCGCGAAGGCGCAGGACTCCTTCCGCTTCACCGCGTTCTTCCACTCGATGCTGTCGCAGGGCGTCTATCTGCCGCCGTCGGCCTTCGAGTCCTGGTTCGTGTCCACCGCTCACGACGAGCGGGCCGTCGAGCGGATCGCCGCGGCCCTGCCGGGTGCCGCGCGTGCGGCCGCGGAAGCCACGGAGGTCTCCGCATGACCGCCACCCCGGCGGGCGACGAGCTGACCGTCGTCCACGTGATGCGCCACGGCGAGGTGCACAACCCGGAGGGGATCCTGTACGGGCGGCTGCCCGACTACCACCTCTCCGAGCTGGGCCGGCAGATGGCCGACCGCGTCGCCGAGCACCTCTCCCAGCGCGACATCACGCATGTCGTCGCCTCGCCGCTGGACCGCGCCCAGGAGACGGCCACGCCGATCGCCAAGGCGCACGGTCTGGACCTCGCCACCGACGGGCGGCTCATCGAGGCGGGCAACGTCTTCGAGGGCAAGACCTTCGGGGTGGGGGACGGCGCGCTGAAGAACCCGGACAACTGGAAGCACCTCGTCAACCCCTTCAAGCCCTCCTGGGGCGAGCCGTACATCGAGCAGGTCGTGCGGATGATGGGCGCCCTGGACGCGGCGAAGGACGCGGCCCGCGGGCACGAGGCGGTGTGCGTCAGCCACCAGCTGCCGATCTGGATCGTGCGCAGTTTCGTGGAGAAGCGGCGGCTGTGGCACGACCCGCGCAAGCGGCAGTGCACGCTCGCCTCGCTGACGACGTTCACCTATCGCGGCGACAAGATCGTTTCGGTGGGATATACCGAGCCCGCCAGGGATCTCGTACCCGCGCATCTGCTCGCGGGTGCCAAGCCGGTGAAGGGCAAGGGCAAGGCATTCGGCGCCTGAGGGCATCTGCTTTTCCCTTTCGGCTGCCCCTTGGGAATATCGACGTCGTGTAATCGCGCGGCAACTGTATGTCCCGTTCCGGTAAAACAACATAAATAATTGCGACTTACCGGAACCCCCGTGATCGTCGCGCCCTCTAACTGGTCGTCCGTCTTGCAGGCAGATAGAGCAGGGCCGGACCCAAGGGCGCGACGAATGGGGATGGAATGCGCGACATCAGCCGCAGGGGAATGCTCGGGATCGGCGCCGGTGCGGCCGCCGCTTTCGGGCTCGCGGCATGCGGCTCCGGCGGCGACGGCGATGCGTCGGGGCCCGCCGGAAAGGCCGGGGACGAGCAGGGCCGCGCGGGCAAGCAGCCCGCCAAGCCGATCGGTGACGGTTCGACCGCCTACACCGGCAAGCAGCCCCACCAGCCGGACAAGCCCGTGCCACTGAAGCCGGGCGAGACGCCGCCGCAGTTCGTGATCTTCTCCTGGGACGGTGCGGGCGAAGTGGGGAACGGTCTGTTCCCGCGCTTTTTGAAGCTCGCCAAGGAGCACGACGCACACATGACGTTCTTCCTCTCCGGGCTTTATCTGCTGCCGGAATCGAAGAAGCGCATGTACCGTCCGCCGAACAACGGCGTCGGCGCATCCGACATCGGATATCTCACCGACGGTCACATCAAGGACACACTGAAGTACGTCCGCGAAGCCTGGCTCGACGGCCATGAAATCGGCACGCACTTCAACGGGCACTTCTGCGCGGGCACGGGTTCGGTCGCCAACTGGACGTCCGCGCAGTGGCAGGACGAGATCGACCAGGCCAAGTCCTTTGTGAAGAAGTGGCGTACGAACACGGGCTGGACCGACCTGCCTTCGCTGCCCTTCGACTACGACAAGGAACTCGTCGGCGGCCGCACGCCCTGTCTGCTCGGCCAGGACAACCTGCTGCCGACGGCGAAGAAGCTCGGCTGGCGCTACGACGCGTCCTCGCCCGGCGGCCGCCAGCGCTGGCCCCAGAAGAAGATGGGCATCTGGGACCTGCCGCTGCAGGCCGTGCCCTTCCCCGGGCACTCCTTCGAGGTCCTGTCGATGGACTACAACATCCTCGCCAACCAGTCGAAGAACTCGACGAAGGCTCCCTCGTACAACTACCCGGGCTGGCGCAAGCAGGCCACGGAGGCGTACATATCCGGCTTCAAGCGGGCCTACGAGAGCAACCGCGCGCCGTTCTTCATCGGCAACCACTTCGAGGAGTGGAACGGCGGCATCTACATGGATGCCGTGGAGGAGGCCCTGAAGCACATCGCGGGCAAGAAGGACGTGCGCCTCGTCTCGTTCCGGCAGTTCGTCGACTGGCTCGACGTGCAGGACCCGAAGGTCCTCGCCAAGCTCCAGGGCCTTGAGGTCGGCCAGCAGCCGGCCGGGGGCTGGAAGAGCCTCTGAGACGGTCTCCCGGCCGCTCTGAAGAGCGGACTTCGTTCGGTGGAGGGGGTGCGGAAGATCCGCGAAATGGACATGCGAAACTTTTCACATGAGTGTTGCCTGCCGTGCCCCACACCGCATCGATAGCAGCAGTCACCGTCGCAGTCGTGCCGCCCTGCTCGCCGCAGGTGCCGCCGTCGCCGCGCTGACACTGTCCGCCTGCAGTTCCGGCGGCACGTCGGGCGGTTCCGGGAACACGAACTTCGTCGCCGGATCCGACGGCATCGCCACCGTCAAGAAGGCGGACCGCAAGTCGAACCCGTCGCTCGACGGGGAGACCCTCGACGGCAAGAAGCTGAACATCGCCGAGGACTACAAGGGCAAGATCGTAGTCATCAACGTGTGGGGATCCTGGTGCGCGCCGTGCCGGGCCGAGGCGCCGAACTTCGTGAAGGTCGCCGCGGACACGAAGGCCAAGGGCGTCGAGTTCGTCGGGATCAACACGCGTGACCCCGAGCGGGGCCCGGCGATCCAGTTCGAGAAGGAACACAAGGTTCCCTACCCGAGCCTGCACGACCCGATGGGCAAGCTCATGCTGCGCTTCCCCAAGGGCTCGCTCAACCCGAACTTCATCCCCTCCACGCTCGTCGTCGACCGGGACGGGAAGATCGCGGCCCGCTCGCAGCAGCCGCTGGACGAAGAGAAGCTGCGGAAGATGATCGACCCCGTGCTCGCGGAGAAGTGATGTCGACGCTCGCGGCCATCAGCGGACCCAACCAGACCGTGCTGAGCGGGGCCCTGCTCCTCGCGATCCCGGTTGCCGTGCTCGGCGGGCTCGTCTCCTTCTTCTCGCCCTGCGTCCTGCCGCTGGTGCCCGGCTATCTGTCGTACGTCACCGGGGTCAGCGGACAGGACCTCGGCGAGGCACGGCGCGGCCGGATGGCCGCGGGTGCCGGTCTCTTCGTGGCCGGCTTCACCGTGGTCTTCGTCTCGGCCACCGTCTTCTTCGGTGCCCTCGGGCGCACGCTCAGGGAGCACCAGAGCACCATCAACACGACGCTCGGCGTGGTCATGATCGCGCTCGGGCTCTTCTTCATGGGGCTCATGCCGTGGCTCACCCAGCGCGAGTTCCGCTTCCACAAGCGGCCCGCCGTCGGCCTGGCCGGCGCACCGATAGTGGGCGCCCTCTTCGCCGTCGGCTGGACGCCCTGCATCGGCCCGACGCTCGCCTCGGTCGTCGCCCTGTCCGCGGACGGCGCCAACCCGCAGCGCGGCGCCATCCTCGGGGTCGCGTACTCTCTGGGGCTCGGTATCCCGTTCATCCTCGCGGCCGTGGCCTTCCGCAAGACGCTCGGCGCCTTCGGCTGGGTGAAGCGGCACTACGTCTGGGTGATGCGCATCGGCGGCATCATGATGATCGCGACCGGCCTGCTCCTCGTCACCGGCGCATGGGACAGCATCGTGCAGGAGATGCAGGTCTGGACCAACGGCTACACGGTGGGGATCTGATCCATGAGCAAGACCGAAGCTCCCGAAGGAACGACCGGAGCCCCCGAGGGCACGACCGAGGCGCGTGAGGACAGCGACCTCGGTGCCGCGGGCGCCAAGCTGTCGACCGCGCCACGGGAGCGGGACGAGCCCCCCAACCTGCCCCGCCTCGGCCTCATCGGCTGGGTCCGCTGGTTCTGGCGGCAGCTCACCTCGATGCGGGTCGCGCTGATCCTGCTCCTGCTGCTCTCCCTCGGCGCGATCCCGGGCTCGCTGATCCCGCAGAACAACGTCGACGAGCTCAAGGTCCAGGACTTCATGGACCGGCACACCACGCTCGCTCCGATCTACGACAAGCTGCAGCTCTTCGACGTCTACAGCTCGGTGTGGTTCTCCGCGATCTACATCCTGCTCTTCGTCTCCCTCATCGGCTGCATCGTGCCCCGCACCTGGCAGTTCGTCGGCCAGCTCCGCGGCCGCCCGCCGGGCGCCCCCAGGAAGCTGACCCGGCTGCCCGCGTACACGACGTGGCGCACCGACGCCGAGCCCGAGCAGGTGCACGAGGCCGCGCTCGCGATGCTCAGGCAGCGCCGCTTCCGCGCCCACACCGCGGGCTCCGGCGCGGGCGGCTCCGTCGCCGCGGAGAAGGGCTACCTGCGCGAGGCGGGCAACCTGCTCTTCCACATCGCGCTGATCGTGATGCTGCTCGCGTTCGCCGCCGGACAGCTCTTCAAGTCCGAGGGCGGCAAGCTGGTGATGGAGGGCGACGGCTTCGCCAACACCCTCAGCCAGTACGACGACTTCAAGTCGGGCAGCCTCTACGACACCGACGACCTGGCACCCTTCAGCTTCAAGCTCGACAATTTCGTCGGCACGTACCAGGAGAAGGGCCCCAACCGCGGCACGGCCCGCACCTATCGCGCGGACGTCACCTACAGCGAAGGCCCCGACGGCGCCGAGAAGAAGAAGTCCATCGAGGTCAACGAGCCGCTGGACGTCGACGGCTCGAAGGTCTACCTAATCGGCCACGGCTTCGCCCCCGCCGTCACCGTCCGCGACGGCAAGGGCAAGGTCGTCTACCGGGCGTCCGTGCCGGTGCTGCCCATCGACCAGAACGGCACCGCGACCGGCGCCATCAAGGTCATGGACGGCTACCGCGACAAGAACGGCAACCCGGACCAGCTCGGCTTCAACGCCTTCTTCGTGCCGACCTTCGCGGGCGTCGGCAAGGGCCAGATGTTCTCGCAGTTCCCCGCCGCGAACTACCCGGTCCTCGCCCTGTCCGCCTACCACGGCAGCCTGGGCGTCAACTCCGGTGTCCCGCAGAACGTGTACCAGCTGGACACCCGCAAGATGACGAAGTTCAAGGACGCCGACGGCGAACTGCTCAAGCAGCGGCTGCGCCCCGGCGAGACCATGAAGCTCCCGGACGGCGCCGGCTCGATCACCTTCGAGAAGGACCTCAAGGAGTGGGCGACCTTCCAGATCTCCCAGCAGCCCGGCACCGGGTGGGCGCTGACCGGCGCGATCGGCGCCGTCGTGGGTCTCGCGGGATCCCTGTTCATCCAGCGCCGCCGCGTGTGGGTGCGGGCGGTCAAGGGGGCCGACGGCGTCACCGTCGTCGAGATGGCGGGCCTCGGCCGCAGCGAGTCCGCGAAGGTTCCCGAGGAGCTGTCCCAGCTCGCCGCACAGCTGCACGATCAGGCGCCGACCGCGCCCGCACAGGACCCGGACGCGGAAGCCACCTCCGGCTCCGACGCCGCAACCGACCCCGATGTCGTACCTGCCGAAGGGGCTGAGAAGTGAATCTCGCCACCACCCTGGCCGCCGAGCCCAACGAGAACCTCGCGCACATCAGCAACGTGCTGATCTACTCCGCGATGGCCGTCTACCTCCTGGCGTTCTTCGCGCACATGGCGGAGTGGCTCTTCGGCAGCCGCAGCAAGGTCGCCCGCACGGCGGCCGCGCTCACCCAGAGCAAGACCGCCGCGGCCTCGGCCGCGCCCGCCGTCACCACCCAGACCAAGGGCGGCACGGCGACGCTGGAGCGGCCCAAGGTCGTCACCCGGTCCGTGGCCGGTGCGCGTGACGTGCCGGACGGGCCCGGTGCCTCGGCGGGCGACGAGAAGGGCGACCTCTACGGCCGCATCGCCGTGTCCCTCACGGTGCTCGCCTTCCTGCTCGAGTTCGGCGGCGTGCTCACCCGCGCCCTGTCGGTGCAGCGCGCGCCGTGGGGCAACATGTACGAGTTCAACATCACCTTCTCCACCGTCGCCGTCGGCGTGTACCTGGGGCTGCTCGCGCTGAAGAAGCCCATCGCCTGGCTCGGCCTGCCGCTGGTCACCTCGGTCCTCCTGGACCTCGGTCTCGCCGTCACCGTGCTGTACACCGACAGCGACCAGCTGGTCCCCGCGCTCCACTCGTACTGGCTGTGGATCCACGTCTCCACCGCGATCTTCTGCGGTGCGGTCTTCTACGTCGGCTTCGTCTCGACGATGCTCTACCTCTTCCGGGACAGCTACGAGTCGAAGCTCGCCGGCGGCGGACAGCCCGGCAAGTTCGCCACCTCCGTCCTGGAGCGGCTCCCCTCGGCGGCCTCGCTCGACAAGTTCTCGTACCGCCTGAACGCCGCGATCTTCCCGCTGTGGACGTTCACGATCATCGCGGGCGCGATCTGGGCGGGCGACGCATGGGGCCGCTACTGGGGCTGGGACCCCAAGGAGGTCTGGTCCTTCATCACGTGGGTCGCGTACGCCGGTTACCTGCACGCCCGCGCCACCGCGGGCTGGAAGGGCCGCAAGGCCGCCTACCTGGCCCTGATCGCCTTCGGCTGCTGGCTGTTCAACTACTACGGCGTGAACATCTTCGTCACCGGCAAGCACTCGTACGCCGGGGTCTGAGCGACTCACCTCCGCAAGAAGCCGGTTCCCGTGACCCAGGTCACGGGAACCGGCTTCTTCCGTACGGACAGGTAGTGGGCGTGGAGACGAACCAGGGGGAACTTCAGGCACGGCACAGAGCGCTGCGCGTCCGCATCAGGGACGGTGACGCCGACGCCTTCGGCGAGCTCTTCGACGCCTGCGCGCGCTCCGTGTACAACCACGCCTACCGCCTCACCGGGGACTGGACACAGGCCGAGGACATCGTGTCGCTGACCTTCCTCGACGCCTGGCGGCTGCGCGGCAGGGTCGACGAGGACGGCGGCTCGCTGCGGCCCTGGCTGCTCGGCGTCGCCACGAACGTCACCCGCAACACGCGCAGGGCCGCGCGCAGGCACGCCGCCGCCGTCGCTCGGCTGCCGCGCGACGAGGTGGTCGCCGACTTCGCGGACGAGCTCGCCGGGCGCATCGACGACGAGGAGCAGCTCGCCCTCGTCCGCACGGCCCTGGCCGAACTGCGCCGCCCCGAGCGCGAGGTGCTCGCGCTGTGCGTCTGGTCGGGGCTCGACTACGCCTCCGCGGCGGCCGCGCTCGGCATCCCGGTCGGCACGGTGCGCTCCCGGCTCTCGCGGGCCCGGGTGAAACTCGCAAAAGCCTTGGAACCACCCAAGAGGCGCGGACAGGCAAGAGGTGACCGCACCACCGCGGTCAGGCCCATCAAGGAGGGAAACCGATGAACGACTTTCCCGAGCGCGACCTTCCACCGGGCCGTCATCACCTGCTCAAGGAGCACCTGTTGACCGAGATCCGGCAGAGCGGGGCCACCGCGGCCGCGCCGAAGAAGAACTCCAAGATCTGGTTCCGCCCCGCGCTCGCCACGGGGGCGGTGGCCGCGGCCGTCGTGGCGGGCCTGCTGGTCGCCTCGCCGTTCGGCGACCAGGCGGCGCAGGCGGGGCCGCCGTCCGAGGAGACCGTGCGGATGCTGGAGCAGATCGCCGCGGCGGCGGAGAAGCAGCCGGAACCGAAGGGGCTGCGCGACGACCAGTTCGTGTACATCAGGACCAAGGAGCGGTACATGGAGACGGGCAGCGACGAGACGGCCCGCATCCAGCCCCTGCACGTCCGGGAGTACTGGGAGTCCGTCGACGGCAGGCACACGGAGGTGGTGGACGACCGCGTCGACGGCTTCGATCACGAGCGCATGCCGCCGGACCTGCCCCTGACGGAGGGCGACTCGCACTACCGCAGCCTGCAGAAGCTGCCGACCGACCCGGTCAACATGCGGGACTGGCTGTACCGGGTGTCCTCGGGCGGCGAGAGCAGGGACCAGAACGCCTTCGTGCTCGTCGGCGACCTCTGCGGCGGCCTGATGCCCCCGAAGCAGGCCGCGGCGCTCTACCTCGCCGCGTCGAAGATCCCCGGCGTCGAGGTGCGCGAGGACGCGGTGGACGCGGCGGGCCGGCACGGCGTGGCCATCGCCAGGGAGAACGACGGCGAGCGGCAGGAACTGATCTTCGACAAGGAGACCAAGCAGTTCCTGGGCGAGCGGCAGGTGGCGGCCGAGGACCTGCCGACGGGCTTCAAGAAGGGCACGGTGACCGGGCACAGCGCCGTCCTGGAGCGCGTCGTCGTCGACGAGGCGGGACGGCGCCCGTAAGAACGTGCCGCCTCAGGGTGTCAGGGGTGCGGGGCGGGTCGCCCAGGTCCAGTCTGGACCCATGACCGCGACCATCGGACAAGGCACGAGCCGCACCGACGGCTCCACCCAGCACCTCCGGTACGAACTGCACCTTCCCCACCCTGTGGACAAGGTCTGGGCGGCGGTGGCCACCCCCGGCGGACTGCCGGGGTGGCTCGCCGCCGCCGACGTGTTCGAGCCCCGGCTCGGCGGCGCGGTCACCCTGCGCTGGCTCAACGGCGGGGAGGACGCCACGCACTCCGGGCGCGTCACCGCGTGGGACCACGGGGTGGTCGCCGAGTACACGATCGACCTGCACGGCCGCTGCCGGTTCCACCTCGAACCCGTCGGGGCGACCGGCACCACCCTGCGCTTCACCAACGAGTTCAAGGGCGACGACGCGCTGCGGCTCGACTGCCTCGCCGGCTGGCACGACCACTTCGGGCTGCTCTCGGACGCGCTGGACGGCCGCCCCAAGGACTGGTCGACATGGACCCCGGCCCGGTGGCAGGAGCTCCGCGCCGCGTACGCGACGGCTACTCCGGCCGCTCCACGGTGATCGCGTCCAGTTGGGCCCGCAGATACACGTGCGAGTCGACGCCCCGGACGTCCGTGCCCGGGTCGCACTCGTAGAAGTACACGAGCGACATCAGCTCCTCGGCGGGCAGCTCGGCCGGTGGCGGCAGGACGCGATGGCGGCCCGACTGCCAGCGGCCGCCGGTCCAACGTGCCATCAGATCGCCGATGTTGACCGTGAAGGCCGCCGGGTCGAACGGCGCGTCCTGCCAGCCGTCCTCGTCCGTGAACACCTGCAGCCCGCCCCGGCCCGCCTGCCGGTCGAGGACCGTGACCGTCCCGAAGTCGGTGTGCGGGCCGATGCGGAACTGCCCCGGCTCCGGCTCGCCCACGGTCTCCCGCCCCGGATACCAGTTGATGTTGAAGCCCCACGTGGGGTGCCCGGTGTGGCGGGTGAAGAAGTCCGCGCCGCCGTCCTCGCCCAGCGCCACCCCGAGGAGTTCCAGGAGCCGGTCCGAGAGCGTCCGCATCTCCCGCAGATACGTCTGCACCAGGGCCCGCAGCTCCGGCGTCTCCTCCGGCCACGTGTTCGCCGCGAACCACTCCGCGTCCACGGCCTCGTCACCGGTCGGCTCGTCCGCCGCGAAGGACAGCGACTCCTTGAGGTCCGGGGGAGCGGCCGTGCCCTCCGCACAGCTGTTGGCCTCGGCGCCCGGGCCCAGCCAGCCGCGGCCGCCGACCCGCACCGCGTACGCCCGCTTCGCCTCCTCCGGCAGCCGGAAGAAGCCGCGCGCCGAGGACCGGATCGCCGTGCGCAGCGCCGGATCGACGCCGTGCCCGGTGACCAGGAGGAACCCGGCCGTCCGCAGGGCCTCGTCGACGGTCCGCGCCGTCCGCGCACGGGCCTCGGGATCGCCGGAGAGCCACGGCCGCAGGTCGACGGTCGGGATGCGCGATGCGTTGCTCATGCCTGCCATCGTGCCCACCCGGACCCCCGGTCAGGCCTCATCGACAGCGCCGATGGCCCCATCGGGAGGACGCCCCACTGGCGCGTGGACCAGCACGTACGCCCGCTCGTAGCTTCATCGGCATGACCACCACCACGCCTTCGGAGCGCACGGGCACCGCCCAGCTCACCGCCGCCATGATGCTGTCGGGCACCCTCGGGATCTTCGTCGTCGAGTCCGGCGCCTCCGCCTTCAACGTCGTCTTCTTCCGCGTCCTGTTCGGCGCCCTCGCGCTCGGCACGTACGCCTTCGCCCGCGGCTACTTCCGCGACCACGGCCTCACCCTCAAGAAGCTCGGCCTCGCCGCGCTCGGCGGGGTGTTCATCGTCTTCAACTGGGTGTTCCTCTTCAAGGCGTACGAAGCCAGCTCGATCTCACTGGCCACCGTCGTCTACCACACCCAGCCGTTCTTCCTCGTGCTGCTCAGCGCCCTCGTCCTGCGCGAGCGCCTGACCCGCCCCCAACTGGGCTGGCTGACGGCCGCGTTCGCGGGACTCGTGCTGGTCTCCGGGGTGCGCCCGGGCGACGCGGGCTCGCTCGCGGGCATCGGCCTCGCGCTCCTCGCCGCCGTCCTCTACGCCCTGTCCACGCTCGTCACCAAGCGCGTCACCGGCGTCCGGCCGCACCTGGTCGCCCTGGTCCAGGTCGTCGTCGGCATCCCGCTGCTGCTGCCCTTCACCGACTTCGGCGCGATGAGCGGCACCGGCGCGGGCTGGGCCTGGCTCGCCGGACTCGGCGTGATCCACACCGGCCTGATGTACGTCCTGATGTACGCGGCGTACGCCAAGCTGCCCACCGCCAAGATCGCCGTGCTCGCCTTCACCTACCCGGCGGTCGCGATGGTCGCCGACTGGGCGGTCTACGGCCACCACATCGGACTCGTCCAGGCGCTCGGCGTCCCGCTGATCGTGCTGGCCAGCCTCAAGGTGACGCTGGGCCGGGGGACGAACTCTGCTCCCGCACGAGCCGCACGGCCTGCTCCACGAACAGCCGCACCTGCGGAGCGAGACGCTTCCCCGACCGCCACGCGAGCTGCGTCCACAGCGTGAACGGCGGCTCCCAGTCCAGCCGGACCAGCGTGCCGTCCGCGAGCTCCCGCGCCACCGCCACGGCGGGCAGCAGCGCGACACCCAGACCGCCCGCCACCCCCTGCTTCGTCGCCTCGATGGTGCCGAACTCCATGAAGGGGGGCGGCGCGCCGGTCCGTTCGCGCAGCTCCTCCTCGAACAGGTCCCGGTACGGGCAGCCGGGCTCGGTCCCGACGAGCTGCGCCGACGCCAGGTCGCCGGTGCCGAGGGAGTCCGCGCCGCGCGCCGCCAGCGGATGGCCGGGGGCGCAGACCAGCACCAGCGGCTCCCGCGCGAGGACCTCGGTCTCCAGGCCCTGGTGCTCGGTCTCCGGCTCCATCAGGAAGCCCACGTCGTACGTTCCCTGCCGCAGCGCCTGCCGGGTCTCGTCGCCCAGCGTGGGGCGCAGCGAGAGCCGCACCTTCGGGTAGCGGTGGTGGAAGAGTTCGAGGAGCGGCGGCAGCCGGTAGGACGTCAGCGACTCCATCGTGCCCACCGCGATCGCGCCGGAGGGCTCCTCGGCGCCGACGACGGTGGCCCGTGCCTCGTCGGAGAGCTCGATGATCTGCCGGGCGTAGGGCAGCAGCCGCTCGCCCGCCTCGGTGAGCCGGATGCGGCTGCCGAGCCGGTCGAAGAGCTCCGTGCCGAGTGACGTCTCCAGGGCGCGGACCTGGCTGGTGACGCTGGACTGCGCGTACTTCAGCTCGGTGGCGGCGCGGGTGAAGCTGAGGACGGTGGCGACCTTCTCGAAGGTCACGAGCAGCCGCAGTTCCACGGACCCTCAGCCCTCGTTGCCCTTGTCGCGCCGGTTCTCGTCCGGGTCCTCTTCCTTTTCCTTCAGGGACTTCAGGAACTCCGGGTTGTCGTCGGGGGCCACCCAGCCGCCCCGGCCGCGCCGGCCGCTGCCGGGGGCGTGGCGCTTCTTGCCGGTGACGAACCAGGCGACGGGGCCGAGCAGCACCTCTCCGAAGAGCAGCACGATGATGACCCACACCACCTTGGGCAGATGCCTGACCTCCTTCTCCGGAGTGTTCAGGACATCGATGAAGGCATAGATCCACACCGCCAGGACCAGCAGGAACGGCAGATACCTGAGCATGGTGGCGCGATCCCCCAAGCGGTTGCGGCGGTAGGCGTGCGTGCCCCCGGTGACGGGGCCAGGGTAACCGGTGCCGGATACTGGAACGCATGGCTTACGACGATCTTCGCTCCCTGCTCCGGGCACTGGACCGCGAGGGCGATCTCAAGCGCATCAAGGCCGAGGTCGACCCGTATCTGGAGGTCGGCGAGATCACCGACCGCGTCCAGAAGGCCGGTGGCCCCGCGCTCCTCTTCGAGAACGTCAAGGGCTCCGCGATGCCCCTGGCGATGAACGTGTACGGGACGGACCGCCGCCTCCTGAAGGCGCTCGGCCTGAAGTCGTACAACGAGATCAGCGAGAAGATCGGCGGGCTGCTCAAGCCGGAGCTGCCGCACGGCTTCGTCGGTGTGCGCGAGGCCTTCGGGAAGCTCGGCGCGATGACGCACGTCCCCCCGAAGAAGGTGAAGTCCGACAGCGCGCCCGTGCAGGAGGTGGTCCTCACCGGCGACGACGTGGACCTGGAGCAGCTGCCCGCGCTCTTCACCTGGCCCGAGGACGGCGGCTCCTTCTTCAACCTCGGCCTGACCCACACCAAGGACCCCGACACCGGCGTCCGCAATCTCGGTCTGTACCGCCTGCAGCGCCACGACAAGCGCACCATCGGCATGCACTGGCAGATCCACAAGGACAGCCGCAACCACTACCAGGTGGCCGCCCGCCGCGGCGAGAAGCTGCCCGTCGCCATCGCCTTCGGCTGCCCGCCCGCCGTGACGTACGCGTCGACGGCGCCGCTGCCCGGCGACATGGACGAGTACATGCTGGCCGGGTTCATCCAGGGCAAGCGCGTCGAGATGGTCGACTGCAAGACGGTTCCGCTGCAGGTCCCCGCGCACGCCGAGGTCGTCATCGAGGGCTGGCTGGAGCCGGGCGAGATGCTGCCGGAGGGTCCCTTCGGCGACCACACGGGCTTCTACACGCCGCAGGAACCGTTCCCCGCACTGAAGATCGACTGCGTGACGATGCGGAAGCGCCCGCTGCTCCAGTCGATCGTGGTCGGCCGCCCGCCGACGGAGGACGGCCCCCTCGGCCGCGCCACCGAGCGCTTCTTCCTCCCCCTGCTCAAGGTGATCGTCCCGGACATCGTGGACTACCACCTGCCGGAGTCGGGCGGCTTCCACAACTGCGCGATCGTCTCGATCGACAAGAAGTACCCGAAGCACGCCCAGAAGGTGATGCACGCCATCTGGGGCGCGCACATGATGTCCCTGACGAAGCTGATCGTCGTCGTGGACAAGGACTGTGACGTGCACGATCTGCACGAGGTGTCCTGGCGCGCGCTCGGCAACACGGACTACGCCTGTGACCTCACGGTCGTCGAGGGCCCCGTCGACCACCTCGACCACGCCTCCTACCAGCAGTTCTGGGGCGGCAAGGCGGGCATCGACGCGACGAAGAAGCTGCCCGAAGAGGGCTACGTACGGGACGGGGGCTGGCCGAACATGGTCGAGTCCGACCCGTCCATCGCGGCGAAGGTCGACCGCCGCTGGAAGGAGTACGGACTCTCGTGAGTTCAGCATCAGCCGCGATCCCGCAGCCGGGGCGCACCAAGGCCTTTCTTCGGCTCGTGATGATCGAGCACTCGGTGTTCGCGCTGCCGTTCGCGTACATCGCCGCGCTGACCGCGATGTTCCAGCTGGACGGGAACATCCACTGGGGGCGGCTGCTCCTGGTGACCGTGTGCATGGTGGGGCTGCGGACGTTCGCCATGGCGGCGAACCGGATCATCGACCGCGAGATCGACGCCCGCAACCCGCGCACCGCCCACCGCGAGCTCGTCACGGGCGCGGTGTCGGTGAAGTCGGCGTGGACGGGCGCGCTGATCGCGCTGGTCGTGTTCCTCGCGTCGGCCGCGCTGCTCAACCCGCTCTGCCTGGCGCTCGCGCCGGTCGCGGTGATCCCGATGGTCGTCTATCCGTACGGCAAGCGGTTCACGAACTTCCCGCAGGCGATCCTCGGCCTCGCCCAGGCGATGGGCCCGGTCGGCGCCTGGATCGCGATCACCGGTGAGTGGTCGGGCCAGGCGGTGATCCTCGGGCTCGCGGTCGGCGTCTGGATCGGCGGCTTCGACCTGATCTACGCCTGTCAGGACGTGGAGACGGACCGTGAGGTCGGCGTGAAGTCGGTGCCCGCGAGGTTCGGCATCCCCGCCGCGATCCGGGGCGCCCGCGCCTGTCACCTGGTGACCACGGCGCTCTTCGTCTGGTACGCGGCGTCCACCGACGCGGGCGTGTTCTTCTGGCTGGGCCTCGCGGTCGTGGCCGGTGCCTTCGTCTACGAGCACTCGATCGTGAAGCCGCACGACCTGTCCCGGTTGAACCGTGCCTTCTTCCAGGTGAACGGGTTCATCGGAATCGCCCTGTTCGCGTGCGCGCTGCTCGATCTGCTCGTACGCGGGCTCACCGTCTGAACAGCCCGGGGATAGGCTTCACAGCGTGAACCCAGGAGATACGCAGCGTAGGCCTTGGATCGTGGGGGTGTCGGGTGCCTCGGGCACGCCGTACGCCGCCGCTGTGCTGCGTGCGCTGCTCGCGGCGGGGGAGAGCGTCGACCTCGTCGTGTCGCGGGCCTCGCGCCTGACGCTGCTCGACGAGACGGGGATCGCCTTCCGGGACGCGCACTGGCGCGACGACCTGTGGCACTGGCTGGGGCGCGGCGCGGACGGCAAGCCGGGGGTGTTCGACCCCGATGTGTCCGATGTGCGGTACTGGGCCGCCGGTGACCTGGCGGCGGGGCCGTCCTCGGGTTCGTACGCGACGAAGGGGATGCTGATCGTTCCGGCGTCCACGGCGTGCGTGGCCGGGGTGGCGCTAGGGCTCTCGAAGGACCTGCTGCAGCGGTCGGCGAGCGTGACGCTCAAGGAAGGCCGACGCCTTGTGGTCTGTGTGCGCGAGACGCCGCTGAACGGACAGACGCTGAAGCACTTGGTGAGCCTGGACGAGGCGGGCGCGATCGTGCTGCCCGCCTCTCCGGCGTTCTATGCGGGGGCGACGCACATCCAGGATCTGGTGGACTTCGTCGCCGGGCGGGTGCTGGACGCGGCACGGGTGCCGCACAGCCTGTACCGCCGGTGGGAGGGAGAGCTGGGGGGCGCTTCCGGTGGCGGGTGAGCGCCCCGAAGGGGCGCGGGGAACTGCGCGAGCGACCACGACGAAGCCGCAGTCGGCACCGGTCCCCACCCCCGCGGCGGGACTACCGCTTCTTGGCGCCCCGAGCCTTCTTGGCGGCCTTGCGCGGCGCCGCGACATTCGCACGCGAGCGGTTGGCCATGTCCTGGAGCTCGCGCATGCGGGCGTAGGCCATCTCGATCGAGTACACGGGTGACTCACTCCTGAAGGATCGTCGTTGATCGGCTGAGATTGAGAAAGATTCACAGGGGCTAGACCCTGTTACACCTTAGATTCTACACATAGACTCGCGGTATCGCTGAATAATGAAAGGCATCGCACCTATGGACGCCGTGGACAGGCAGCTCATCCAGGCCTTGCGGGAGAACGGCCGGGCCTCGTACGCCGAACTCGGGCGGCTCGTCGGCCTCTCCGGGCCCAGCGTCACGGACCGGATCAACCGCCTCGAGGCGGCCGGTGTCATCACGGGTTACCGCGCGACCGTCGACTCCGCCTCGCTCGGTCTCGGTGTCATCGCCCTCATCGGCATCTCGCTCTCCGACGCGGCCGACCACGAGGACGTGGCGCGGCGGCTGAAGGACCTGCACGAGATCGAGGACTGCTGGTTCATCGCGGGCGACGACTCGTACATGCTCAAGGTCAGGGCCAGCGACGTGGACGGCCTGGAGAAGACGATCCGCCGGCTCAGCGGCACGCGGGGCGTGTCCAGGACGCGGACGACCATCGTGCTCTCCACCAAGTGGGAGAACCGGGTGGGAGAGCTGCCTGAGGAGGAGTGAGCCCCGGGGCGTACGGTTGGCGTGAGTTTGTGGCAGGTCGTAGGGAGAGGTAAGGGCGAGGGCATGGACGCAGGTCTCAAGCGCGATCTTGAGCAGAAGGTCCGGGACGGGGAGCGGCTGTCCCGCGAGGACGGCATCGCGCTCTACGAGTCGGACGACCTGGCCTGGCTCGGCGGGCTCGCCCACGAGGTGCGCACCCGCAAGAACGGCGACGTCGTGCACTTCAACGTCAACCGCCACCTCAACATGACGAACGTGTGCACCGCGTCCTGCGCGTACTGCTCGTTCCAGCGCAAGCCGGGCGAGAAGGACGCGTACACGATGCGCATCGAGGAGGCCGTCCGCCTCGCCAAGGCGATGGAGGGCGAGAACCTCACCGAGCTGCACATCGTCAACGGCCTGCACCCGAACCTGCCCTGGCGCTACTACCCGCGTTCGCTGAGCGAGCTCAAGAAGGCGCTCCCGAGCGTCTCCCTGAAGGCCTTCACCGCCACCGAGATCCACCACTTCGAGACGATCTCCGGCATGCCGGCCTCCGAGATCCTGGACGAGCTGATCGAGGCGGGCCTGGAGTCGCTGACCGGCGGCGGCGCGGAGATCTTCGACTGGGAGGTGCGTCAGCACATCGTCGACCACCGCACCCACTGGGAGGACTGGTCGCGCATCCACCGGCTCGCGCACGAGAAGGGTCTGAAGACCCCGAGCACGATGCTGTACGGCCACATCGAGGAGCGGCGCCACCGCGTCGACCACGTCCTTCGCCTGCGTGAGCTGCAGGACGAGACCGGCGGCTTCCAGGTCTTCATCCCGCTGCGCTACCAGCACGACTTCGTCGACATGCAGGACGGCAAGGTCCGCAACAAGCTCCAGGCGCGCACGACCATGGCGTCCGGCGCGGAGGCCCTGAAGACCTTCGCGGTCTCCCGCCTCCTCTTCGACAACGTCCCGCACGTCAAGGTCTTCTGGGTCATGCACGGCCTGCACACCACGCAGCTCGCCCTGCAGCACGGCGCGGACGACATGGACGGCTCGGTCGTCGAGTACAAGATCACGCATGACGCGGACAACTTCGGCACGCCGAACAAGCTGACCCGCGAGGACCTCCTCGACCTGATCCGTGAGGCGGGCTTCCGCCCGGTCGAGCGGAACACGCGCTACGAAGCGATCCGCGAGTACGAGGGGCCCGACCCGCTGCTGCGGGAGACGCCGCAGGCGATGCGGGTCTGAGGGCGCCGTCCATGCCACTCACGTTCCGCCTGGACCCACCGGTCGACCCGGCGCTGCGCGACGGCGTCCTGGCCCTGTGGACGGACGTCACCAACGCGGGCGGGGCCGTCGGCTTCGTGCCGCCCACGACGCCCGAGGAGATATGCCCCGAGTTCGTCCGGCACCTCGCCGCGATGGCCGAGGGCCGGACGCGGCTCCTCGTGGGGTACGACGAGGAGGGCGCCGTCGCCGCGACGGCGTTCCTCACCCACAACACCCACCGCCTCATGAAGCACTGGGTGTGGCTCTACACGGTCATGGTCCATCCCCGGCACCAGGGCAAGGGCTACGGCCGCGATCTGATGGCGGCCGTCGAGGACGCGGCCCGCTCGCTGGAGGGCACGGACGCCGTCCGGCTCACCTGCCGCGGCGGCACCGGCCTCGAACGCTTCTACGCGTCCTGTGGATACAAGGAGGTCGGGCGGGTGCCCGGCGCCATACGCGTCGCCCCGGGCGACGACCGCGACGACATCATGCTCCTGCTGCAGCTGCGGTAGGGCCCGCTTCGGGTGCGGTCGGGCCCGCTCTTGCCCGGCCCCCCCCTGCCGGGGGCGGAGTTCTCCGTGCTTCACTGGAGAGGCTCGTCCTACTCGGGCCCATTTCGGAACGGAAGAGTGGATTGACATGCTCCGCTACACGCTGATGCGCCTCGGGATCTTCGTGGGTTGCTTCTTGGTCGTCTGGGGCCTGGTCTACTCCGAGATCCTGCCGCGCGGCCTCGGCGACTCGAACCTGCTCTGGGTGCTGCTGCTGTCGCTGGTCGTCTCCGCGCCCATCAGCTTCGTGGCCCTCCGCAAGGAGCGCGACCGCGCCTCGGTGGACGTCGTGGCGCGCGTGGACCGCGCCAAGGCCAACCTGGAGGCGAACCGCACGCAGGAGGACGAGGCGGACGACGCGGCGCGCGCGCAGTCGAAGGAAGGCTTGCGGGCGCAGGGCGGCGCGCAGGCGCAGGGTTCGTAAGCTTCGTCACACACTTCTGGGAACCCCGGTTCCGGAGCACATCGCTCCGGAACCGGGGTTCCTCGCGTTGTGGGGCCAGTTGAGGCGGGTGGGGCACGCCCCGAGCGGGGGCAGCCCTCCCCCGTACCTCAAACAAGACCTTTGATGTACTCAAAGTACAAGTGTTAACGTGTTCGACATGAAGACAGCAGCAGCGCACCGCAACGCCATGAGCGTCCCGCTCGTGGCGCGCCTGCATGTCGACCTCTGCCGCTGCATGTCCGCGGCCTGTCACATCTGAACGTGACCCCCGATGCAGCGGCCCCGCTGACCCTTCGCGGTCGTCGCTCCCGTACGTCCCCAACCCCCTGACTTTCCTCACCGGAGTGTGTCCGTGTCCGCGAATTCCGCGACCCCCGCCGACCAGGCCGGGCAGCCCGAGAAGCCCCAGTCCGGCTTCCGGATACCCAAGTTCCTCAAGATCCCCTTCTGGGCGCAGATCCTCGGCGGCCTCGTGCTGGGCGTCCTGCTCGGCTGGCTCGCCCGCAGCCAGGACATCTCCTGGCTCGTCACCACCCTCTCCAAGGTCGGCGACACCTTCATCGGCCTGCTGAAGCTGGCGGTCGCCCCGCTCGTCTTCTTCGCGATCCTGGTGTCCATCACCAACCTGCGGAAGGTCAACAACGCCGCACGGCTGGCCACCCGCACCCTGCTCTGGTTCATGATCACGTCGCTGATCGCGGTGGCCATCGGCCTCGCCATCGGCCTGATCACCAACCCGGGCTCCGGCACCGGCCTCACCCCGAAGGACGGCAAGGCCCCCGACCACGCGGGCTCCTGGATCGACTTCCTGACCGGGATCATCCCGACGGACGTCATCACGCCCTTCACCGAGCTCAACGTCCTGCAGATCGTCTTCATGGCCGCCGTCGCCGGTATCGCCGTACTGAAGATCGGCGACAAGGCCCAGCCGATCCTGGAGCTGAGCGAGTCCGTCCTCGCCCTCCTCCAGAAGGCACTGTGGTGGGTCATCAAGCTCTCCCCGATCGGCACCGTCGGCCTCATCGGCTTCGCCATCGCGGACTACGGCTGGAACCTGATCAGCAAGTACGCGACGTTCACCGCCGACATCTACATCGGCTGCGCCCTGGTGATGTTCGGCGTCTACCCGCTGCTCCTCGCGTTCGTCGCCAAGGTCAACCCGCTCCAGTTCTTCAAGGGCGCCTGGCCCGCGATCCAGCTGGCCTTCGTCTCCCGCTCCTCGGTCGGCACCATGCCGATCACCCAGAAGGTCACCGAGCGACTCGGCGTCCCGAAGGAGTACACGTCCTTCGCCGTGCCGTTCGGCGCGACCACCAAGATGGACGGCTGCGCCGCGATCTACCCGTCGATCGCCGCGATCTTCGTCGCGCAGATCTTCGACGTGAACCTGGGCATCAAGGAGTACCTGCTCATCGCGTTCGTGTCGGTCGTCGGCTCGGCCGCGACGGCGGGTCTGACGGGCGCCACGGTCATGCTGACCCTGACCCTGTCGACGCTCGGCCTGCCGATGGAGGGCGTGGGCCTGCTCCTCGCCATCGACCCGGTCCTCGACATGATGCGCACCGCGACGAACGTCGCGGGACAGGCGCTGGTCCCCGTGGTCGTCGCGGCCCGCGAGAAGATCCTGGACCGCGAGGCGTACGAGAGTGCGTCGGCGTCTCCGCTCGACGACTTCGACTCGGTCGACGACGCGCCGTCGTCGCGGGCGGTGCCTGCGGCCGCTTGAGTCGGCCCGAGGTTGCTTGAGGTCGCTTGAGGCCGCTTGAGTCGGCCCGAGGTTGCTTGAGGCCGCTTGAGTCAGGGCTTTCCTTCTGGCCTCTCGCGGTGTCCCGCGGCTTCCCGAGCCCCGTCCCGGAACTCTTCCGGGGCGGGGCCCGGTCGTTTCTGTGCACGGCCTTGACGGTTTCAGGGGCAGTCTTAATATGACCCTCACCAGAGGCTCGGATCAGTAGCCGTAGCCGTAGCTGGCCGATGGGGGAACTGTTCCTGATTCCCGGGAACACCGGCGAGTTTGCCCCGAGCGGGGTTCGTCTCGCCCTTTACCCGGCACGTGACAGAGGGGGCGTCATGACGTCTTCCGACATCGAGGTAGCGGCAAAACAGAAAGCCGCGGATGCGCTGCAGTTCATCGAAAGCCTCGAACTCGATCAGCCCGAAATGCGCTATGTGCCGCCCGGACTGGCGCTCCAGGAAGAAGAGTCCGCCGCGGTCGTCGCGGGCAGCATCATCGCCTTCACCGACGGCCTGAACGGGCAGCAGAAGTCCGACGTGCTCAACGCGACGCTGCTGGCCCAGCTCGCGGCCAACAAGAAGTTCGACCGCGACGAGAACACGAAGAAGTGGTACGAGTACTACCGCTCCGTCCTGGAGCAGGTCGGCTGGGTCGTGCCGTCCTTCAGCTTCGCCAAACTCACCGTGGCGGGATCCCGGTTCACCGTCGACCGCGCCGTCATCGCGCTCCTCCAGGCCATCGCCTCGCCCGGCGAGATCTCCGTGGCCAAGGCCGCGATCGAATCGCTGAAGTCCCTGCAGGACAAGGACCGCCGCGTCGTCCTCTTCGAGAGCAACGCGCACAGCGACAAGCTGGGCAACTTCCAGATCGCGGCGTGCGGCGTCTCCTCCGGGGACACCGTGGTCATGAAGATCGGCATGTTCTACTTCACCACCACGGAACGCGTCACTCGCGTGCTGTTCTTCAGCTTCCCGCGCTCCAGCACGACGATGCAGCAGGCCCGCCAGACGATGACGCTCAACGAGGACGTGTACGCGCAGGTCCGCGACGCCGTCATCAAGAAGCTCGGCGACAAGGCGAGCCAGTTCATCGACGACCTGGAGATCTAGGGGGGCGCCCGGTGTGCCGTCCGGTGTGTCGCCCGGTGGGGTGACGGGGTCGTGATGGACGAGTTCGGTGAGTTCGGCGAGTTGGGCGAGGCCTCGGTGGTCGTCGATTGCGGTGGCCTTGTCGCCCTCGCGGGCGGAGTTTCCGAGCAGCACAGAAAAGACGTTCTGTTTTCTGTGCTGCTGGCCCAGCTCGTGGCCAACAAGAAGTACGCACGGCATACGGACGCGGTGCGTTGGTACGAGTCCTATGGGGAGACCCTTGAAAGGGTCGGGTGGATCGTCAAGGAGCACGAGGGATTCGCCCGGCAGCATCCCAGTAAAATCCCGTATCGGGTCGGTCCCTTGGCGCTGGGAATCCTCGGGCGCGTCTCCGGGGATGCCGCGGTGAATCTGGCCCGCGCGGCGTTACGGGCCCTCACGGAACTCGATCCGGCCGACCGTGCCGCGGAACTCTTCGAGGACCAGGCCCACTTCGGACGCGCCGGGAATTTCCAGCTCGCCGTGGTGGAGGAAACGGACGGTCTCGTGGGTGTGCGGCTGGGGCGCTTTCGGTTCCGCGTCGTGGACGAGGCCACGGAGGCGGGGCGGCTGCTGCACACGGACTTCCGTGCCGCGGACGAGTTCGTCGGCGGTGCGCAGGTGCTGCACCTCAACGAGGACGTGTACGGGCCGCTGCGGGACGGGATCGCCGAGAAGCTCGGCGCCAGGGCGGAGGTGCTGGTCGCGCCGGTGGGCGGGGTGCGGTGAGGTGGTGCGTGGTGCGTGGTGCGTGGGGCGTGGTGGGGGTGCGGTGAGGTGGTGCG
>NZ_LIPN01000115.1 GCF_001418325.1 Streptomyces atriruber
GCCTGGGCGCCCAGGCCGTGCGCGAGGTTCAGGTGGTGGGCGGCGTGCAGGGCGGCCGCCGGGTCGGTGCGGCCGGGGGCGTGGACGCCCGAGCCGTAGCCCAGAAAGGCGCTGCACCAGGGCTCGTTGAGCGTGATCCAGGACGCGACGCGGTCGCCGAGCGCCTCACCGACGATGGACGCGTACTCGGCGAACCGGAGGGCGGTCTCCCGCACCGGCCAGCCGCCCGCGTCCTCCAGCTCCTGCGGCAGGTCCCAGTGGTAGAGGGTCAGGGCGGGCCGGATGCCGCGGGCCAGCAACTCGTCGACGAGGCGCCGGTAGAAGTCGAGGCCGCGCTGGACGGCGGGGCCGCGCCCGGTGGGCTGCACGCGCGACCAGGAGACGGAGAACCGGTAGGCGTTCAGGCCCAGGTCCGCCATGAGCGCCACGTCGTCGCGGTAGCGGTGGTAATGCTCGACGGCGACGTCGCCGGTGTCGCCGCCCGCGGTGCGGCCCGGGGTGTGGCTGAAGGTGTCCCAGATGGAGGGGGTGCGGCCGTCCTCGCGCACGGCGCCCTCGATCTGGTAGGCGGAGGTGGCCGCGCCCCAGAGGAAATCGCTCGGAAAGGTAATGGGTTCAGGCATGGAAGCGCTCCCATGAGTAGGGGGGAAGAGGCGTACGTAAGAGAGGTGGGGGCAGGGAAGTCCGGGAGCCCGTGGGCCCCCGGAGGTTTCCCGGTCGGTCAGCCCTTGACCGCGCCCTGCATGATGCCGCTCACGATCTGCTTGCCGAACAGGACGAAGGCGAGCAGCAGCGGCAGCGTGCCGAGCAGCGCGCCCGCCATGATCACGGCCCGGTCGGGGATGTAGCCCGTGCCGAGGGAGTTGAGCGCCACCTGAACCGTCGGGTTCGACTGGTTCAGCGCGATGATCGGCCACAGGAAGTCGTTCCAGGCCATCACGAACGTCAGCAGCCCGAGGACCGCCATCGCGGGCCGCGCCGCCGGGAACACCACGTGCCAGATGATCCGCAGACTGCTGGCCCCGTCCATACGCGCCGCCTCGATCAGCTCACTCGGCAGCGCCTGCACCAGGTACTGCCGCATGAAGAAGACCCCGAAGGCGCTCACGAACGTCGGCAGGATCACCGCCTGGAGCTGATTGGTCCACTGCAGGTCCGCGACCCACAGGTACAGCGGTACGACGCTGAGCTGCGGCGGCACCATCATCGTGCCGATGGTCAGCAGGAGCAGCGCCCCGCTGAACCTGAACTTCAGCTTGGCGAAGGCGAATCCGGCGATGGTGGAGAAGAGGACCGTGCCGATGGTGATGCTGCCCGCCACGATCGTGGTGTTCAGCATCGCGTCGCCCAGGCTGGCCTCCGTCCACGCCCGTTCGAGGTTCTTGAAGAGGTTGCCGCCGAACCACAGGGGCGGCGGCGTCTGGGCGAGCCGCCCGCTCGTGCGCGAGGCCGCGACGGCCGTCCAGATCAGGGGCGCCAGCGAGATCGCCGTGAACAGCACGAGGACCGCGTACGTGAGGGGGCCCGCGTGCATCGTCCGGCCGGCCTTCTGGCCGAGGGGACGCGCCGTGCCCTTCGGGGCCGCCTTCTCCTTCGGGTCCACCGTCCCCTTCGGCTCCACCGTGCGGGCCTTCATCGGTCCTTCCTCAGGCGTCGGGCGATCAGCATGTTGACCGCGGCGATGAGCAGCAGGATCACGAGCATCAGCCAGGCGACGGCCGACGCCCGCCCCAGATGGCCGTTGATCCAGCCCTGGTCGTACAGATAGAGCCCCAGGGTCTGGAACTGGTGGTCGGCGCCGCCCTTGGACCCGGCCGTGCCGCCGAACAGCAGCGGTTCGCCGAAGAGCTGGGTGGCCCCGATGGTGGAGACGACCACCGTGAACAGGATCGTCGGCCGCAGCATCGGGATGGTCACGTGCCGGAACTGCTGCCAGCGCGAGGCGCCGTCCAGTGCGGCCGACTCGTACAGGTCGTGCGGCACGGCCTGCATCGCGGCCAGGTAGATCAGCGCGTTGTACCCGGTCCACCGCCAGATGACGATCGACGACACGGCGAACTGCGAACCCCACGACGACTCGCGCCAGTTGACGGGATCGAAGCCGACGGAACCGATCACCCAGTTGACCATGCCCCCGTCCCACGCGAACAGGAGCGTGAAGACCAGTGAGGCGCTCGCCACGGACGTCGCGTAGGGAGCGAGCATCGCGACCCGCCACAGAGTGGAGCCGCGCAGCTTGTAGTTGAGCAGGTGCGCGATGCCGAGCGCGACGGCCAGCTGGGGAACGGTGGAGATGACCCCGATGGTGAAGGTGTTGCCGAGCGCGTTCCAGAAGTACTCGCTCTGCAGCAGGTTGGTGTAGTTGTCCAGGCCAAGCCAGGTGCTGTCGTCGAGGTTGGTCAGCTCCAGGCGGTGCAGCGAGGCCCAGCCGGTGTAGAGGAGCGGGAAGAGGCCGAAGGCGCCGAAGAAGAGGAAGAACGGCGCGACGAAGACGTACGGCGACGCCTTGATGTCCCAGCGGTACAGGCGGCTGCGCCACGGCGACGGCGTGCGGGACGTCTTGCTCCCGGTCGCGGCCGGGGCCGCGCCCCCCTGTCCGGAGGGCGCGGTCTCGGCGTACTCAGCGGTCTCGGACATGCGCGTCACTGTCCCAGAACGTCCTTGATCTCCTTCTGGGCAGCCTCCCAGCCCTCCGCGGGAGACTTGCCCTGCTGCTCCACCTGGAGCACACCGATGTCCGTGATGGACTGGCCGATCTGGGCGTCCTTGATGCCGTAGACGGCCGAGGGGGTGTTCTTCGCGATGTCGGCGAAGATCTCCGTGATGGGCGCGTCGTTGAAGTACGCCTTGGTGGCCGCGGACGGCTTCAGCGAGTCATAGGCCGACGGGGTCGAGGGGAAGCTGGCCTGCTTGGCGAAGACCTTCGCGAGCTGCTCGGGCTGCGTCAGCCAGACGGCGAGCTCGGTCGCCTCCTTCTTGTGCTTTCCCGCGCTCGGCACGCCGAGGAACGTGCCGCCCCAGTTGCCGTCCGTCGGCGCCTTCGCCATGTCCCACTGGCCCTTGCCCTCCGCGCCGCCCTTCTCCTGGATGTATCCGGCCATCCAGGCGGGGCAGGCCACCGTGGCGAACTTGGCGTTGGCGAAGCCCTGGTCCCACGTCGGGTCGAACTGCTTGAGCTTCGCGGACATGTCGCCCTGCGCGACCTTCATCGCCGCGTTCCAGGCGTCCTTGCGGCCCTGGCTGTCCTCGTAGATCTCCTTGCCGCCCTTGTCGTAGTACCGCTCGGTGGCACCGGCGAAGACCGCGTTGTAGACGCTGGCGGCGGAGTCGACGAACTTGGTGCCCTCGGGCGCCTTCGCCATGTACTTCTTGCCGAGCGCGACGTACTTGTCCCAGTCGCCCGCCCACTCCTTCGCGAGCTTCTCGCGGTCGGTGGGGAGTCCGGCCTTCGCGAAGAGGTCCTTGCGGTAGCAGAGCGCGGTCGGGCCGATGTCGACGCCGAGGCCGATCGTCTTGCCGTCCTCGGTCGTGGCCTGCTTCCACTTCCAGTCGAGGTACGTCGACTCGTCCACGCCCTCGGCCTTGCCCAGGTCCTCGAACTTGGCGCCCTGCGTCTGCACGACCTCCGTGATGTTGCTGACCTCTATGGCCGCGACGTCGTTGACGCCCGCGCCGGACTGCAGCTGGGTGAGCAGCTTCGGGTAATAGGCGTCGTTGCGCTCGATCACGTTCTCTTTGATCTTGATGTTCGGGTGCGACTGCTCGTACTCGTCGTAGAGACCTGCCTGCTTCAGGCCCAGCACGCCGAACGTGCCCACGTTGAGCGTGATCTTGCCGTCGCCGGCCGAGCCGCCTTCGTCGTCGCTCGAACAAGCGGCCAGCAGGCTCGTGGCCAGCACGGCCGTGGCCGCGCAGGCCACGATCCTGCGGGATCGACGGGACCGGCGGAAAGTGCTGCTGCGCATGACGTCCTCCTGTTGCCTGACGTGCCGACCCCCCGGCCAACTGCACTGCTGGGCCCGTTGGTTCACTCTGCGGCTCGGGCGGGGAACGTGCGGGATGTGTACGTGTCAGGTAGTGTGGGAGCGCTCCCACACGTGATGAGTTGAAGACTCGTGGCTGGCGCCGGGGGTGTCAAGGGACCGGACAGGGAGTTGCGCCTTCGGTTATCGGGCCGTTACGGGACGTCTGTGGATCGGCCCACCGGTCCGGCGAAGATCGGGCTGTTACATTCCTCGCCGGGGGAAGTGTGACGGGAGGCGGACTATGGCAGCTCAGGCGGCGCGCGGCCGCAGCGGCGGACGGCCCACTCTGGAACAGGTGGCGGCGCGGGCGGGGGTCGGCCGGGGGACGGTGTCCCGCGTGATCAACGGTTCGCCGCGGGTGAGCGAGGCGACCAGGACCGCCGTCGAGGCCGCCGTGGCCGAGCTCGGATACGTGCCCAACACCGCGGCGCGCGCCCTGGCCGCCAACCGCACGGACGCGATCGCCCTGGTCGTGCCCGAGCCGGAGACCCGCTTCTTCGCCGAGCCGTACTTCTCCGACGTCCTGCGCGGAGTGGGCGCCGAGCTCAGCGAGACCGAGATGCAGCTGCTGCTGATCTTCGCGGGCAATGACCGCAGGCGCCAGCGCCTCGCCCAGTACCTCGCGGCCCACCGCGTCGACGGAGTCCTCCTGGTCTCGGTGCACGCCGACGACCCGCTGCCCGACCTGCTCGCCCAGCTGGAGATCCCCGCGGTGATCAGCGGCCGCCGCTCCGCCGAGGAGGCACTGCCGTCCGTCGACTCCGACAACTACGCCGGGGCCTGCTCCGCGGTGGAACACCTCCTGGCGCGCGGCCGCACCGCCATAGCCACCATCACCGGCCGCCTCGACGTGTACGGGGCCCAGCGCCGCCTGGACGGCTACCGCGCCGCGCTGCAGGAGGCGGGCCACACGGTGGACGAACGGCTGATCGCACAGGGCGACTTCACGGAGGAGGGCGGCCGCCGCGCGATGCGGGAGCTCCTCGCCGCCTGCCCCGAGGTGGACGCGGTGTTCGCGGGCTCCGACGTGATGGCGGCCGGCGCCCGCCAGGCGCTGCGCGAGGCGGGGCGCCGCATACCCGACGACGTGGCCCTCGTCGGCTTCGACGACTCGGCGATCGCCCGGCACATGGATCCGCCGCTGACGAGCGTGCGGCAGCCGATCGAGGAGATGGGGCGCGCGATGATCGACCTCCTTCTCGCCGAGATCGCGGACAGCCGCCCCGCGGCCGTCCGGCGTCTGGAGCGGCGCCAGCTGGTGCTCCCGACGCGGCTGGTGGAGCGGGCCTCTTCCTGAGCCCTGGGGCCCGAGCGCCTAGTCCTTGAGCCGAGGGGCCTTACTACTCCGTCGCCCGCCCGTCGTCGCGCACGGCACTCGCCCGCAGGGCGTCCGCCGCCTCGTGGGCCTGCTCGGCGTGGCGCCGGTGCTCCGCGGCCACCGGGGCTGTCACGGCCTGCTGTCGCAGCCGCTGCACCCGGGCTTCCAGGGCGGCCCGTGCGGAAGAGCCGTCGGGGGGCCGCCACGAGACGGAGGCGACCGTCTCCCTGTCGGTGGAGTCCTGGTCCCGCCCGGCGGCGGCGTCCGCGCGCCGCAGCGCCGACTCGCTTGGGTCCGGCCGTGCCCGGCGGACCGCCAGCAGATCCTGGACCCGGCCGGTCTGTTCGTACGGGCGCTGCCGCACGACTGGGGAGATCCCCGCCCGTGGCGCGCTCCCGCTCGTCGACCTGCGCCTCCCGGGCGGACTGTTCGGCGGATCGGGTCCTATGGCGGCAGTACGCTCCGTCCGCCGCCCTCGGGAACGCGTGAAACGGCCCGTAGACTGCACGGCCGAGGAGCCAGGCAATGAACTTTCCCGAGTACGGCGGCCCGGGTGACGGCGACGGCTGCGGAGTCGTCGACCACCACCCGGACGGCACCGCTGTCCGCTGTGCGGAGGCGGGCGCGTGGCACATCGCGTGGGAGCACGAAGGCCCGGACGAGATCAGGACGTCCTTCGTGTGCGACGGCCACATGGAGACCGTGCGGGCCGCCCACCCCTATCTGGACCGGCATCCGGTCGGTACGGACTGCACGCATCCCGGAGCCCGCTGGGTGGACAGCCGCATCGGCGCCTGGTGCCGCGCGCCCGCACGGTGACCACGCCGCCTTCCGCCGCGCCTCCTACCGCACGTCACCCGTGAAGATCGCGGACTCCGACTCCATGTCCGGCGAGACCTCGATCTGAATCGTCTTCTCGGCCTTCGGCAGCTCGCACGCCCACGTCACCGTGATGGACCGGCCCGCGAGGAGCTTCGTGTCCGGCCCGCCGTTCAGCCCCCGCTCGGTGTCGAAGATCGATTCGCTCGACTTGCCGTCCTTGCCGTACGAGCAGCTGGCGGTGAACGCCGACGTGTCGACGGTCGCCTTGCCGTTGTTCTTCACCCGCACACCGAACTTGACGTACGGAGTGTTCTCCGGCGAGCCGTACGAGCTGGACGTGCCGCGGGCGAACTTCGACAGCTTCACCTCGACGTCGCTGTCGTACGTCACGGTGTCGTCGAGGCCCGCCACATCAGCGTCGGAGCCCTCCTCCTCGGACTCCTCGGCCGACTCCTCCTCGACCGGCTCCTCCTTGTCCGCGACCACGTCGTCGCCCGCCGCGGGCTCGGCGGAACTGGTGGTCTCCGGCTTCTTGTCGTCGTCGCGGCTGTTGACGACGACGATGCCCGTGACGACGACGGCGGCGATGACCGCGGCGGCCGAGCCGATGATGACCGCGTTGCTCGCGCCCTTCCGCTGCGGCGGAGGAGGAGGCTGCGGCGGAAATACGGGCGGCGGTGGCGGCATGGTGTTGCTCATGGGTCCCCCCTGCAGTTGTGCTCTCTCTGCGCATGATGCGTCTTCGTGTGCATCATGTGAAGGAGGAGTGTCTGTTTCGTGATGCGGGGGGCCCTGCTGTGCCGCGTTCACCGGTGCAGGATGTCCGGGATCCAGCACGGGAAGTCAGTCGCGGGCCCGACGACGAGGGGGGTCGCTCGGGTTCCGCGCTCCTTGTTCGATGCCACGGATCATGGCCAACGAGAGATGCGCCGCGCGAGCGAGGTCGGCCTGCCGCATCCGGCGTGCCTTGTGGGTGGCCGCGATGCGCTTGCCCAGCACTGCGGCGTCGAGTGGCGGCATACTGGCTCCAGTTCGAGGCGTCCACTCCGAACCGTACTCGCGTGATTACGCGCTGGTGCGTGCACGGCCGGGCCGCTTCGTCGACGCTCAGCGGGCCGCGATCGCCACCAGATCCATGAGGGAGTTGATCCGGTAGTCCGCAGCCGCGATCAGCTCGGGGTCCTCTGCCCACAAGTGCCCCCACGGGCCCCGGCGCAGGTGAGCGGTACGCAGCCCTGCAGCTCGCGCGGGGAACACGTCGTTCTGTGGGTGGTCACCCACGTAGAGGATCTCCTGAGCAGCGCCGCCGGCCTCAGCGACGAGCCGCTCGAAGAATGAAGGGTCGGGCTTGGCGACACCCCACTCGCCGGACGTCGCGATCACGTCCGCGGGCAGGTCGAGCTCACGCAGCAGTTCGGCGGCCTTCGTCGTCTGGTTGCCCGAGATGATGACGTACGTACCGGCCGCCCGCAGGGCTGCGAGCGCGGGTCGGACGTCGTCGTACACGTCGGTCTCGTCGAGGTGCTCCCCGAGGCCCGCCTTCTCGCGGGCCCGGTAGGCGGACGGGATGTCGATCCCCGGCTGGAGCAGGCGCAGGGCCTCGGCGTTGTCCTTGCCCTGGGCGACCACGGCGCCGACGAGCGCCGACACGGTGTGGCGTGGTACGCGCAACCAGTCGGCCCACGAAGCCCAGTGGCGGTCGTCTCGGACGAGGGTTTCGCCTACGTCGAGTGCGATGGTGCGGATCATGTGGCGACCATAACCGCCGTGTTGCCCGCGCCCCACCACGTTGTGAGCATGAAGAAGGGCTGACCTGCTTTCGCAGATCAGCCCTTGATCGATCAGGGTGAGTGACGGGACTTGAACCCGCGGCCACCTGGACCACAACCAGGTGCTCTACCAACTGAGCTACACCCACCATGCCCGGTCTTTTGTCGTTCTTCCGACCGGCCGAGAAAAAGTGTACAGGGTCCGAAGGGGTGCTCGCGCACACGTTTCCCGGACCCCGTACACAGGGCTCTCGCTGGGGCTATTCCGCAGGCAGGACGTGCTTGGCCGCGATCGTCCGCGCGGCCTCGGAGTCCGGTCCGGGCTGCGGGACGAAGATCGCCTCGCGGTAGTACCGCAGCTCCGCGATGGACTCGCGGATGTCGGCGAGCGCGCGGTGGTTGCCGTTCTTGTCCGGGCTGTTGAAGTACGCCCTCGGATACCAGCGCCGGGCCAGCTCCTTGATCGAGGAGACGTCGACGATGCGGTAGTGGAGGTACTCCTCCAGCGTCTGCATGTCCCGCAGCAGGAAGCCGCGGTCGGTGCCGACGGAGTTTCCGCACAGGGGAGCCTTCCGCGGCTCCTTGACGTGCTCACGTACGTACGCCAGGACCTGCTCCTCGGCGTCGGCCAGCGTGGTGCCGCCGGCCAGTTCGTCGAGGAGCCCCGAGGCGGTGTGCATCGTGCGCACCACCTCGGGCATGGTCTCCAGCGCCGCGTCCGGCGGGCGGATCACGATGTCCACACCTTCGCCGAGCACGTTCAGTTCCGAGTCGGTGACCAGTGCGGCCACCTCGATAAGTGCGTCGTCCGTCAACGAGAGCCCGGTCATCTCGCAGTCGATCCACACCATGCGATCGTTCATGCGTCTTACCCTACGGCGCACTCCTCTGCCCGGGCAGAGGAGCACGTCCTGGCGCGTACGCGTCCGAGTTCGGCTTGCCGGGCTCGGTCGGCACCGAGGTCGACGGGCCGAGCGCGCTCGCCGCGGCCGTACGCCGGGTCTGGGACGGCACCGGACCGGCCTCCACCAGGGTGGGCACGGCCTGCGCCGTCGCCGGTACGGACTCCAGTGCCCGCTCGCCCTGCGGCCTGCGGGCGCGATAGGCGGCCCGGTAGGCAGCGGGGGACGAACCCAGCTGGCGTCGGAAGTGTCCCCGCAGCGCCACGGGCGACCGGAAGCCGCAGCGGCCCGCGACCTCGTCGACGGAGTAGTCGGAGGTCTCGAGCAGCCGCTGTGCCTGGAGCACCCGCTGGGTGATCAGCCACTGCAGCGGCGCGCTGCCCGTGAGCGAGCGGAACCTGCGGTCGAAGGTGCGCCTGCTCATGTAGGCGCGCGCGGCCAGCGTCTCCACGTCGAACTGCTCGTGGAGGTGCTCCAGCGCCCAGGCGACGACCTCGGCGAGCGGGTCGGCGCCGATCTCCTCCGGTAAAGACCTGTCGAGATAGCGCTCCTGGCCGCCGGCCCGGCGCGGCGGCACCACGAGCCTGCGGGCGAGTGCGCCCGCCGCTTCGTTGCCGTGGTCCGTGCGCACGATGTGCAGACAGAGATCGATTCCGGCCGCGGTGCCGGCACTCGTCAGGACGTCCCCGTCGTCGACGAAGAGCTCGCGCGGATCCACGTGGACGGACGGATAACGCTTCGCGAGCGTCGGCGCGTACATCCAGTGGGTGGTCGCCGGGCGGCCGTCGAGCAGCCCGGCCGCGGCGAGCACGAACGCCCCCGTGCACAGCCCGACGATGCGGGCGCCCTCCTCGTGCGCGCGACGCAGTGCGTCGAGCGCCTCCGGTGGTGGCGGCGACGTGATCGACCGCCAGGCGGGCACGACGACCGTGCCGGCCCGGCCGATCGCCTCGAGGCCGTGTGGTGCGGTGAGTTCCAGTCCGCCGGTGGTCCGCAGCGGGCCCTCCTCGCCGGCACACACCAGCAGGCGGTAGCGGGGGACCCCCGCGTCCTGCCGGTCGATGCCGAACACTGAGAGCGGTATGGAACTCTCGAAGATGGGACCGCCGCTGAAAAGCAGCACCGCTACGATCTCCCGGCGGCGCCGCCCCGAGAGTTTCCGAGCCGCGGCCTCCGGCGCGGCAGTGGAGTCGTGGCTCATGGTGCTAAACCCCCCTCGGGCTTCGCGGCTCCCTGTTCTTGACGTGCTTGACGCGCTTGCCTGGCTTGTCGCTCCTGCACGTTTCCCCTCGGTCCTCCACCAGTCCCCCGCCGTAATACAGTCAAGATCGAATCTACTGCGTCCCGTGCTGCCGGGGTGACCAGTTCATCACTCGGCAGATTGTCGACATGGCAACTTGGCGTGAAGCATTCGATCACGAAGCGTTGCACTCGGGCGGCTTGCTGGGAAGTGCGCCTTCGCTCCGTGGCCGGTCCCCGTAGGGTGCGGGCGGCCTGAGCGCGTCTTTCAGCCCTGGTCGGACGGGGGTTGAGGGGGCGTTCGGCCAAGAAATCGACGGCCCCCGGAAGTTGGCTGAAAACATACGGGAGCGTGTGTGTGAATTGGTCAGTCCAACGGCGCACTGTCGGCACTTTGACGAGTGCCCCTGTGCGCCCCCACACCCGTTCTGCCGTGCCGTCCGCGGTGCCCCTTGTTCTGTTCTGCAAGCAGTCGCGCGGCGCCCCGCTCGGACTGCCGCAGGAGCAGCCGGCACACTCCCGTGACCGCCACGAGGCCGAGCGCCGCGCCGGTGGCGCCGGCCAGTGAGCCGCCGTACCCGACAAGGACGACAGGGACCAGCACGCAGCTGAACGCGGCCCAGCGGACCACGTCGCTCACCGAGTCCGGCGGGGGCGCGTCCGTCGGCTCGTGGGCGCGCGGCGCGGGCACCGTGGCGGGCCGCCGCTCGTGCGCTCCTTGCTCGGGTGAAGAAGGGAAGCGGGTGGAAGGTGGGGACGCGGTCGAAGGTCCAGGCACGGCGTGCTCCCTGGGGCGGTGGTGTACGGAGGTCCGGCGCTGTCCAACGCGAGGCGCGTCGACGGGTCACTGCGGAGGGCCCCCGGTGGCGCCGGACGGGTGGGCAAACCGCCTGTAGGAGGCAGCAACCATTGCCATACGGGCGCGGCTCATGCATGCTCCGGTGAACGCCGGGGGCCCCTGTGCTGGGCCCGGTGCGGGCTCCGAGCGGGGCCCTTCGCAGGCTCTGGGCAGAGGAGGAGTGTCGCCGTACCCTTGGGGGTATGGGGTTGGGAAGATGATTCCCGGACGACCTTCCAGGTCCTGAACTTTCGCACCACGAAAAAGCCGACCCTCCCACAGAGGACTCCTTCGCCGAGACACCGATGGCCGGTCACGAATTCTCCGAACCTGCGGACCGCAAGCGGCAGGTCGCCGATCCGACAGCGACCCCCCGCGCGGCGGAAGAACCGCGTCACTCCTGCGATCCCGCCTTCCGGCACGGTGTCGTCGTCGGCTTCGACGGCTCGACCTCCAGTGAGCGGGCCCTCGCCTATGCGATCGGGATGGCCCACCGCTCCGGGTCGGGCCTGATCATCGTCCACGTCGCCAACCGGCTGCCCACCACGGTGTGGGCGGGCTGCGAGCCCCCGGTCTTCGTCGACGTGCCGGACCACCGCACGGAAGTGCTCGGCCTGGAGCTGGCGTGCGCGGAGTATCTCTCCGAGGTGCCGTGGATCCTCGTCGAGCGGGGCGGCGACATCTGTCACGAGCTGGAGGAGGTCGGCCGCGAGTACAGCGCGGACGCGATCGTCGTCGGCTCCACGCACGGCATCGTGGGGCGCATCTTCGGCTCGGTCGCGGGCCGGCTCGCGCGCCGGGCGCAGCGCCCCGTCGTCGTCATTCCTTAACGCCCGCACGCCCCCGGTGAGTTGGGGGGCGTGCGGCTCAACTCGCCTTGTGAGGCGCTTTTGTGGACAGATAAATCTACTCGCGCGTAGAGGTGGTTCGTGCCCTGGTGAAGGGTACATAAGGGTCACAACGGCGGCGTCTCGGGCCGGAGGGTGACGGCCACCGGACGAGGCGGGCGCGGGTCGGGGTAATGGGCGACCCCGGCCCTTCGGGAACGGCCCCCTGTGTGCTGGTGGCACGCACAGGGGGCCGTTCACTTGGGTCCGGCGGTCGTGGCTACTCCACCGTCACGGACTTCGCGAGGTTGCGCGGCTTGTCGATGTCCCGGCCGAGCGCCAGCGCCGTGTGGTACGCGAGGAGCTGGAGCGGGATGCCCATCAGGATCGGGTCCAGCTCGTTCTCGTTCTTCGGGACGAGGATGGTCTGGTCGGCCTTCTCCTGCTCCTGGTGCGCGACGGCGAGGATCTTGCCGCTGCGGGCCTTGATCTCCTCCAGGGCGGCGCGGTTCTTCTCCAGGAGGTCGTCGTCCGGGACGATCGCGACCGTCGGCAGGGCGGGCTCGATGAGCGCGAGCGGGCCGTGCTTCAGCTCGGAGGCGGGGTAGGCCTCGGCGTGGATGTACGAGACCTCCTTGAGCTTGAGGGAGGCCTCACGGGCGACGGGGTAGCCGCGTACCCGACCGATGAAGAGCATCGAGCGGGCGTCCGCGTACTGCTTGGCGATCTTCTTGATCTCGTCCTCCTGCTTGAGGATCTCCGAGATCTGGCCGGGCAGCTTGCGCAGGCCCTCGATGATCCGCTTGCCGTCGGAGACCGACAGGTCACGGATGCGGCCCAGGTGCAGGGCGAGCAGGCCGAAGGCGACCGTGGTGTTGGTGAAGCACTTGGTGGAGACGACGCAGACCTCGGGGCCCGCGTGGACGTACACGCCCGCGTCGGCCTCACGGGCGATCGCCGAGCCGACCACGTTCACGACGCCGAGGACGCGGGCGCCCTTGCGCTTGAGCTCCTGGACCGCGGCCAGCACGTCGTACGTCTCGCCGGACTGGGAGACGGCGACGTAGAGGGTGTCGGGGTCCACGACCGGGTTGCGGTAGCGGAACTCGCTCGCGGGCTCGGCGTCCGCGGGGATGCGGGCCAGCTCCTCGATCATCTGGGCGCCGATCATGCCCGCGTGGTACGAGGTGCCGCAGCCGAGGATCTTGACGCGGCGAACCTTGCGGGCGTCGTGCGCGTCGAGGTTGAGGCCGCCGAGGTGCACGGTGGAGAAGCGGTCGTCGATGCGGCCGCGCAGTACGCGGTCGACCGCGTCGGGCTGCTCGAAGATCTCCTTGTGCATGTACGTGTCGTGGCCGCCCATGTCGTACGACTCGGCCTCCCACTCCACGGTGGTCGGCGAGGCGGTCGTGCGCGAGCCCTCGGTGGTGTACGTGCGGTAGTCGTCGGCCTTGATGGTGGCCATCTCGCCGTCGTCGAGGGTGACGACCTGGCGGGTGTGCGAGACGAGGGCGGCGACGTCCGAGGCGACGAACATCTCCTTCTCGCCGATGCCGAGGACGACCGGGGAGCCGTTGCGGGCGACCACGATGCGGTCGTTGAAGTCGGCGTGCAGCACGGCGATGCCGTAGGTGCCCTCGATGTGGCGCAGGGCCTCGCGGACCTTCTCCTCCAGGGTGTCCGCCTGGGAGCGGGCGACGAGGTGGGTGAGGACCTCGGTGTCCGTCTCGGAGAGGAACTCGACGCCGTCGGCGGTCAGCTTGGCGCGCAGCTCGGAGGCGTTGTCGATGATGCCGTTGTGGACGACGGCGACCTTGTTGTCCTCGGAGAGGTGCGGGTGGGCGTTCTCGTCGGAGGGGGCGCCGTGGGTGGCCCAGCGGGTGTGGGCGATGCCGGTCGTGCCCTTGAAGCGGGCGGGGACCTTGGCCTCCAGGTCGCGGACGCGGCCCTTGGCCTTGACCATCTTCAGGCCGGCGGCCTTGGGGCTGGTGACGGCGATGCCCGCGGAGTCGTAGCCGCGGTACTCCAGGCGCTGCAGGCCTTCGAGGAGGAGCGGGGCGACGTCACGCTTGCCGATGTATCCGACGATTCCGCACATAAAGGGTGTCCTAGCCGTAGACGATGCGGCGCAGCTGCCTGAGCGTGAGCTCCGGAGGTGCGACCGCGCGGTATTCGAGGTCCGCCGAGATCTGCTGGAAGATCGCCGCGTTCAGCAGGCCCTGACCCTGCAGCTCGCGGTGGCGGCGACGGACGAACTGTTCGGTCGTCTCGTCGAAGTAGGCGAGCACGTCCTGGACGACCCGCAGCGCTTCGCCCCGCTGGAGCGGGGTGCTGCGGGTGAGGTGATCCACCAGGTCGTCGTGCATTCGTTGATCCTGGGGTATCGGACACCCTTTCGCAAGAATCCTGCCCGGAATCGGGCAAGAGCGTGTCGAACGGGCCGGCGAGTGGCGCAAAGGGCGCTCACATGCGACGCAGGACCGCCTGCTTGGCCGTCGCGAACTCCTCGTCCGTGAGGATCCCGGCCTGGTGCAGCTCGCCCAGTTCGCGCAGGCGGCGCAGGAGCGCGTCGTGGTCCTCGGCCGCGGGCCGCGGCGCCGCGGCCGAG
>NZ_LIPN01000116.1 GCF_001418325.1 Streptomyces atriruber
GCGGTGGTGTCGGGGAGCAGGGGGTCGGCGGGCAGCGCGGCCTCGTCCGTGGAGCCGATGCTGGTGGTCGAGGTGCACGGGGCGAACAGCTCGTTGCCCGCGAAGGCGGCCTTCACCGAGCGCGACGTACCCGCGGAGACGGCTACCGAGCAGCTGAAGGTGCCGCGGTCCGTGGTGCGGGCGTGGCAGCTCGCGGGGGTGGCGGCGGCCGCGTCGGTGACCTGCACGGTCAGCGGGATCCGGGCCAGCGGGAAGGAGAGCGTGGCGCCCTCGACGAGCCGCCCGGTGACCTTCACGCGGGCCGACTCCCCCGTGCTCACCTCCTCGGCCGAGAGCTCGGTGATGGCGGAGGCGGTGCGGGTGCTGTCGGCCTGCGCGGCGGCGGGCGGCGCGTCGCGGACGGTCAGGGCGGTGGCCGTGGTGGCGGTCCCGGTGGCGAGACAGGCGACGGCCAGGGCCACGCTGCCGAGCATGGTGCGGGGGGCGGGCATCAGAACTCCTTTTCGGGTCGGATCAGAGATTCGGGAGGGCCATTCATTTCGTATTGCTTACCGGACATCATTCGATGTGCTGAGCGATCTGCTCGCGCGTTCCTTCGAAGGGGTCGGCATACGGCCTCAAGCACGGCAGGCCCCGAGGAATCGCTCCTCGGGGCCTGCCGCCCGACGGCTCTCGTGGAGCCGCTGGGTCAGGAATGCGAACCGGTCGCGTTGCCCGTCGCACCGGTGGAGTTGGCGGTCTTCGAGGACTTCAGGAAGTAGGCCGTGCCGTCCTCGCTGAAGCCGCTCTTCGTCTTGGAAGACGTACCGCCGTAGACGGTCGCGGAGTTGTCGTGCTTCCCGTAGCCCGGACCGCCGTCGGCAGACGCGACGGTGGCGCCACCGAGGACGACCGGTACGACAACAGCTCCAACAGCGATCGCCTTGGCAAGCTTGCGCATGAGACGCATTCCCTTCGATTGGTTCGCGAGTATCGGAGTGGCCGTGCTCCCGGGGGCGGGAGGTTCAGGAACGGCCCTGACGGCCACGGTCAGAGCCCGCTCGCTGAGCCCTGCCGAGACCACCGTGAGCACGTCCGCGCAGATATGCCCGTCGAAAATTCCGGGCGGCTGCGGCAGGATCATCGGATCACCGTCGTCACACTGCGCTGACCTGCGATGACGATCTGTCACCACTCCGTCTCGTGGATTTCTCCCGTGTGCACTAAAGGGGTGACGACGGGATCGTGCGGCGCCCCGTCGGATCAGCGGGCCGTCTTCGTCGCGCCGGCCGACACCGCGGGCGAGAACAGCCCGAGCGACGCCGTGCCCAACGAGGCCGAGACCACGCACTCGTGGCCCCGGACGACCGGCGGGCCGCCCATCCGCGACGCCCGCACCCGCACCTCGCGCGAGGTGCCGTCGCAGACGGCCGCGGCGGTGCCCTTGAAGACGCCGCCCCCCTGGGTGTCGGAGACGCCCACCTGCACCGAGTCCAGACCGGTCAGGGCGTCGCAGCGGTAGCGGACGTGCACGGACGGCTCACCGGCACCGGCCGTCAGCCGCGTCACCGTGACGCTGTCGGCCGCCTGGGCCGGGGCCGCGCCGCTCAGCGCGACCGCGGTCGGCAGCGCGCACAGCAGGGCGGCCCGCAGCGCGAACCGCGCCGCGTACCGGCCTTTCTGAAGAGTTCTCATCACACTCCTGCTCCATCTTCTGCTTCTGCTTCTGCTTCGTGTTCGTGTTCGTCGGAACGCAAGACGGCGTGTGCCGCCGTGAGCGACACACGCCGTCTCGTGCTGCCACGCAGACTCAGCACACGGGCCAGAGGCCCCGCACCTGCGTCAGGAGTGCGACCCGGTGCCGCTGCCCGTGGCGCCGGTCGGGCCCGCGGTGCGGGTGACCTTGTGGAAGTAGGCCTTGCCGTCCTCCGTGAAGCCACTTTCGACCTTGGTGCACGAACCACCGTTCGCGTTGGCCGAGTTCATGGCCTTCTCGTAGGCGGGCCCGTCGTGGGCCGGCGCCGCGGAGGCGAGGCCCGCACCACCCAGCACGAGGGGAGCGACGAGGGCGCCGACCGCTGCGGCCTTGGCAAAGCTGCGCATCAGAGTTTCCTTTCGGGGAACGGGAGCACACAGGCACGGGCGTGCCGCGTGCAGACCCAAGCTGGACCGGATCGGTGGCGTCCGCGCGCGGGGAGCCGATCGGTGCCGCGACCGCACGTGTGAACGAGAACGGGTGTGTACGGCTGTGACCTGGGGCGACGTGGGGGGAGACGTGATGGGGGAGAAGTAGCCCGGCCGGGTGGCCGACGGCCCGTGACCCGGCGTACCGCTCGCATCCGGCGCGGCGGCTGCGCTTCCCGGGTGAGGGTGGCGCCGAAGCCGTGACTTTCGCGGAGCCCGGCAGGTTCTGGGGACATGACATCAGCACGACGACTCATCGCCGCCGTCTCGCTGGCCGCCGGAGCAGCGGCCCTGGCCGCGCCGGCCGCCCAGGCGTCCGCCCCCGTCCCCGCCCCCGACGCGGGGAAGCTCTCGGTGCTCAGCACCGTCGACGACCTCGCCACGTCGGGCATGCCCGAGGAGCAGCGCGCCCAGATGCCGACCATGGAGAGTCAGCTCTCCGGCCTCAACCAGGTGCACGAGTTGAACCAGCTGCACCAGCTGACGGACCTGGTGGCCCCGGTCACGAACGCGCTGCCCGCCGTTCAGTAGCCCTGACGGTCACAGGAGCCGCACCCCGCGGCTTGCCAGGTAACTCACCGGATTGATGTCCGATCCGTACTCGCGGCGGGCCCGTACCTCCAGGTGGAGGTGCGGGCCCGTGGCACGTCCGGTGGCGCCGCTCCTGCCGAGGAAGGTTCCGGCGCCGATCCGTGCCCCCTCGCGGACCGCGATGGTCGACAGGTGGGCCACGAGGGCGAAGTGGCCGTCCGGCATCCGCACGGTCACGGCGTTGCCGTACGCGCCGGACCACCGCGCGACGAGTACGACGCCGGAGCCCACCGCGTAGACGGGCGTCCCCTGCGGAACGGCCAGATCGATGCCCGTGTGGTGCCCGGCGAGCCAGTCGCCGCGCACCCCGTAGGGCGCGGTGACGCGGAATCCGCGGCGCAGGGGCATCGCGTACTGCTGGGGAGGCCCGTCGGGGAGGCCGCGGGTCTCGTCCGCGGCGAAGCGGTCGTCCGCCTCGGACAGGGCCGCCTCGAACTCGGCGTCGTATTCACCGGTACAGACGTGGCCCAACGGGTCGGAGGGGTCGGACGGGGTCGAAGGGTCCAACGGGTCGGAGGGGTCGGACGCCGCCCCGCCCGGCCGGGCTGCGGCGCGGGAGGCCGTCAGCGGTACCGCCCCGCCGACCAGCAGCGCCACGGCGGCCCCCAGAGCACGGCGTCGTGTGGTGGCCGTTCTCGGCACGCTCGCTATGTCGTGTTCCATGTCCGCCACCTCACTGGTGACGGGTCCTGATCGCATCTCGGGGAGAGCCGCCTGGCGTACACCGCGACCCGCGCCCTGATCCGCCGGACAGGCCCTAGGCCGGCGGGGACACGCCCTCGTCCGTACTGCGCTCGGCGGGCGGCGGCCAGTGCGGACGGGCGGGCTCCGGCAGGGAGCGCAGCGCCTGGCCGACCGAGGTGTGCGCCGAGAACAGGGCCGTGCTCCCGCTGTGTTCGAGCAGCGTGGCGAGCCGGCGGCCCACGCCCGCGAGCATGAGGTCGCCCGCTCTCCGCCGCAGGAGCCAGTGCAGGGCGAGCAGACAGTTCAGACCGCGCGAGTCGCAGAACGTCAGCGCGGTCACGTCGAGGACGATGTGGCGCCTGCCCGCGTCGAGGGCGGCGGCCAGCGTGTCCATGAAGAACTTCTCGGACGTCTGGTCGAGTTCGCCGCTGAGCCGCAGCACGGAGCAGAGGTCGGAGTCGGCGAGGCCCGCGATGGACAGACGGTGGGTCGGCATGCCCATCACACCTCCGGAGGCCGACATCGAGTGCGGGACCGGCGACGCGTCCGGACCGGCTCGGGCGATCTGCTCTCCGGGTATACAGGATCGACCGGACGGAGTCAGCCCTCTGGGGGCAAGTCACAGCTGACACCCGTGTCCGCCCGGCCGCCCGGGAAAAGGCGATTCACCCGTCCGTCCGGCAGTGTGGACCACTCCGCACGCGCCGCCGCCCCTTACGTTGTTGCTCCTCCGGCAGACAAACAGGAGCGCGCGTGAAGATCGATTGCGTCGGTGGCGGGCCCGCCTCCCTGTACCTGGCCATCCTCGCCAAACTCCAGGAACCGGCCCACGAGGTGACGGTCCACGAGCGGCACGCGGCCGGCACCAGCTACGGCTGGGGCGTGACGTACTGGCCCGACCTCCTCGCCGACCTGCACGCCCACGACCCCGAGTCGGCGCGGCTCATCGAGGAGCAGTCCGTGTGCTGGAGCGGCGGGTTCGCCTACGTCGGCGACCGCACCACCGCGCACGACGGCGACCCCGGGCACGCGATCGGCCGTCACCGGCTGCGGACCGTCCTCGCCGACCGGGCCCGCGCACTGGGCGTGCGCCTGGAGTTCGGCAGCGAGATCGGCAGTCGCGCCGACCTGCCCGACGCGGACCTCGTCGTCGCCGGTGACGGGGCGCACAGCAGGCTCCGCACGGAGCAGGCGGCGGAGTTCGGCACCCGGGTGACCACCGGCGCCAACCGCTTCATCTGGCTCGGCACGACCCGGGTCTTCACGGCGTTCACCTTCGCCTTCGTCGAGACCGAACACGGCTGGATCTGGTGTTACGCGTACGGCTTCAGCGCCGAGCACAGCACCTGCGTCGTGGAGTGCTCCGCCACGACCTGGTCGGCCCTGGGGTTCGACCGGCTCGACCACGCCGAGGCCCTGCGCCTGCTGGAGAGGCTCTTCGCGGACCTGCTCGAAGGACACGAGCTCCTCGGCCGCAAGGACATCGAGAGCCACGCCCAGTGGCAGGCCTTCCCGACCGTCACCAACACGGCCTGGTCGCACGGCAACCTCGCGCTGATCGGCGACGCCGCCCACACCACGCACTACTCGATCGGTGCGGGCACCACCCTCGCGCTCCGCGACGCGATGAGCCTGGCCCGCGCGGTGGGCTCCGCCGGGCCGCGGGAGCTGCCCGCCGCCCTCGCCGCGTACGAGCAGGACCGCAGACAGGCCCTGCTCTCGGTGCAGAGCGCCGCGCGGCACAGCGCCCAGTGGTACGAGAACCTGCCCCGCTACATGAGCCTTGAGCCGCACCGGATGTTCGCCCTGCTCGGCCAACGCCACTCGCCCCTCCTGCCCCACGTGCCGCCGCAGCTCTACTTCCACGTCGACCAGGCCGTCGGCCGCCTCCAGGCCCTGCGCTGGCTCAAGCAGCGCCTGGGCCCCCGCCTCGCCCGCACCCTGCAGAGCCGCCGCACGCCGTAGGGCACTCCGGCGCCGGAGTGGCCCTAGACGGGATGCTGGTCGCGGGCCAGCCGGGTGAGCGTGCGGATCAGCTCGTCCGACCGGTGCCCGGCCGCCGGGTGCACGATCAGTGCGCTCGGCAGACCGAGGCCGCGCGCCCGGTGGACGACCGAGGCCGCGTCCGCGGGCAAGGCGGTGAGGTCGACGACCAGCGCGTCCGGCAGCAGCACCCGGGCCCGGGCCAGGGCGAGGGAGCTGTCGTGGGTGTGGGACAGGACGCACACCTCGGGGATGCTCTCGATCCGGGCGATCAGCTCCTTCGCCCGCTGTCGCCCGACCAGCACCAGCACCGTCAGCACGCCCTCCATTTTCCTCCCGGCCGGCGTGCGTGTCCTGAGCGGACCGTCCGGTGCCGACGCGCGGACAGCACGAAGCACCGGCGCCGACGGGCCCATGAGTCCGTCGGCGCCGGTGCTTCGCGCTGCTTCCTGCTGCTTCTTTCCTACTGCCCGTGGGCGGCCGTCGAGCCGGTCTGCACCGACTTCATGCCGGTCTCGACCACCGTCAGACCCGTCTTGCCCCCGTCCAGCACGTCCCGGCCCGTCTCGGCCGGGTTCACCAGGGTCTCGCCGACGACCCGGCCCACGTTGCGTGCCCCGTCGCCGGAGGAGGTGACGGCGGCGTGGGCGGGAGCGGCAGCGGCGACGGCGGCGGCCGTCAGGGTCAGGGCGGTGAGCATGCGCTTCGAGGTGTTCATGGTCTTTCAAACGGCACAGAGCGCCGGAAGGTGCGCCGACATCGCCGGTGACCCGGGCAATTCCACCGTCCGAGCGATCCGCGCCTTTACCCGCTTCTTCTGTTCCGTCTGTGAGGGTGGGATCCGTTCACATCCGCTCTGAGGCGAATCCGAGGCGAATCCGAGGCGAAAGGAACACCATCGTGGGGCTTCACCAGGTGTCCACCGGGACCCGTCAGACGTACGACGACGTCTACAGCACACCGATAAGCGCACGGAGCCTGGCCGCGCACCGCGTCCCGGAGCACAGCTCCGACCCTCGCGCGGTGGCGGCGATGGTCAAGGACGAACTGGCGCTCGACGGCAACTCGTCGCAGAACCTGGCCACCTTCTGCACGACGTGGGCGGAGCCGGAGGTGCACCACCTCATGGACGTCTGCATGGACAAGAACATGGTCGACAAGGACGAGTACCCGCAGACCGCGGAGATCGAGTCCCGCTGCGTCCACATGCTCGCCGACCTGTGGAACTCCCCGGAGGGGGACACCACCATGGGCTGTTCCACCACCGGGTCCAGCGAGGCGGGCATGCTCGGCGGCCTCGCGCTCAAGTGGCGCTGGCGCGAGGCGCGCAGGGCGGCGGGCAAACCGGCGGACCGGCCCAACCTCGTCTGCGGTCCGGTGCAGGTGTGCTGGGAGAAGTTCGCCCGCTACTTCGACGTGGAGCTGCGCCAGGTCCCACTGGAGCCCGGCGCGACGGGCCTGCGGCCGCACCAGCTGCGCGAGTACGTCGACGAGAACACCATCGGCGTCATCGCGATCCTCGGCGTCACCTTCACCTGTGACTACGAACCCGTCGCGGAGATCGCCGCCGAGCTCGACGCCATCCAGGCGGACACCGGCCTCGACGTGCCGATCCACGTGGACGCGGCGAGCGGCGGCTTCGTGGCGCCCTTCCTGCAGCCGGACCTGGTCTGGGACTTCCGGGTGGACCGCGTCGTCTCCATCAACTCCTCGGGCCACAAGTACGGCATGGCGCCGCTCGGCGTCGGCTGGATCGTCTGGCGCACGGCGGACCACCTCCCCGAGGACCTCGTCTTCCGCGTCGACTACCTCGGCGGCGACATGCCCACCTTCGCCCTGAACTTCTCCCGCCCCGGCGGCGAGATCGTCGCGCAGTACTACACGCTGCTGCGGCTCGGCCACGAGGGATACCGCAAGGTGTACGAGGCGTGTGCGGCGAGCGCGCGGGCGCTGGCCGACGAGGTCGCGGCCATGGGCCCCTTCACGCTCCTCTACGACGGCCGCGGCGCGCTGCCCGCCGTCTCCTGGACCCTCGCCGAGGGCGGTGCGGCCGGATTCACGCTCTACGACCTGACGGAGCAGCTGCGCACCCGGGGCTGGCTGGTCCCGGCGTACCCCCTGCCGCCCAAGCGGCAGGAGACCGTGGTCCAGCGGGTCCTGGTCAGGCACGGCATCGGGTACGACAAGATCATGCTGCTCGCCAAGGACCTGCGGGCGGCCGTGGACCGGCTGGCCGGCGGGTCGACGGGGGCGCCGGAGACGCCCGGGTTCCACCACTGACCCCCTGGTCAGAAGTGCATCATCGACATCAGCTCGGGGCTGCGCATCCCGGCCGACATCTCCGGGAGCCGCTGCCCCGGCCGCATCCATCCCGCGCGCTCGGCGGCCGCGACGGCGTCCGCCTCGGCCTCGTCCGCCGCGGTGTTCAGGGCCTCGTCCGCGCCGAGGCCATCGCGCCCCGCCGCGGCCGAGGCGGCCTGCGACGCCCTGAGCGCGGCACGGCAGGCGGCGAGGGCGAGTTCGCCTTCGCCGTCGTGGAGTTTGCCCATCTGGGCGGCCTGGGCCGCGGAGGCGGCGGCGTTGCGCGCGCAGCGCGAGTCCGCCGCCGGGTCGGGTGCGCTCTCCGACAGCACGGCGAGGGCCTGGAGGGAGACGCGGGCCGCGTGCGCGGCTTTCCAGACGACGTTCTCCTGCGCGTCGTGCCGCTCGACGTAGTGGCAGATCGACGCGGCGCGGAAGGCGGCGCTCTTGGCGCGTGCGGCGTGGCCCGCCCGGAGGCCCGCCCGGAGGTCCGTCTCGGGCTGTTCGTCGTGGCTGCGGTCGGTCATGACCATCTCCTCGTCCGCGGGCGGCCCGGTGCCGGGTCTGCGGCAGGGTGACATGTCCGGCTTCAACAGGCCATACGTACGGGGGCACTTCAAAGAGAAGCGCTCCCAGCGCCCCCAGCGCCCCCGGCGCGCTCCCGCGGCGGCAGCAGAAGGTCCCGCTCGGGGTGCTTCTCGCCCGTGACGCTGCCCTGGATGCCGAGGTCCCGCCGCGCCGCCTCGTGGAAGTCGTTGATCTGCCGGAACGCGGCGCGGTTCCGCTCGCGCCACTCGCCGAGGCTCCCGGTGATCCGGCCCGTGGCCTGCCAGTCGATCTCGGCGACCGTGGCGTTGAGCTCGTGCCCCGCCTCGATGGCGTCGTCGCCGCCCAGCAGCATGACCCGCTCGAAGGCGCTGCCCCAGACCCGTCCCGCGACGGCGAGGTCCTCGCGGAGTTCCGGTTCCGTCCGGTCGCTGTCGCGGAGGTTCTCGCGGAACTCGTAGAGCCGGACGGCCAGGGCGACCCGCGCCTTCGCCGCGTCGACGTAGGCGCCGTACGCCTCCACCTTCTTGTCGTCCCAGCGGGTCAGGAGCTGGTGCCGGTTGCGGCTGCGCTCCATCAGGTAGTTGGTCGCGTGGGTCGACAGCGCGCCGAGCAGCACCGCGCCCACGGTCACGAGTTGCTCCCCGGTTCCCAACCCGCCCCCAGCCCACGCCCTTTGAGATGACCCGAAGATCTTACGAGGCTCACGAGGCCGGTCGGGCGCGGGCGTTCGCGCCGGGGCTCAGACGAGGATTCCCAGGGCCGAGTCCAGCGACCACGTCTGCCAGCTCCAGGTGAAGAAGGCGACCAGCGAGGCCAGCGCCATCATGAGGTTCTGCCCCTGCTCGGCCCAGTCGTGGATCATCAGGACGAAGTAGACGAGGTTGAGGACCAGTCCGCAGACCAGGGCGATCGGCGTGAGGAATCCGACGATCAGGCCGAGGCCCAGGGCCAGTTCGGCGTAGGCGACGACGTACGCCATCACGCGCGGCCGCGGTTTCACCACCACGTCGAAACCGTCGCGCACCAGCGACCACCGGTGCTTCTCGGCGATGCCCGCGGCCCAGCCGATGCCGCCACCGCCGAACCACTCCTTCTTGTCCTTGTGGCGCCAGCTCTCCAGCCACCACAGGCCGATTCCGATCCGGAGTACGGCCACCCACTCGGCTCCGCCGAGCCAGATCGTCTGCATCGAGGGTCCTCCCAAGGCAACCTGACGGGGCGTCAGTTCAGCGGATCGGGCCGCGACGCGCAAGGGGTCGAGTTGTGGGCGCACGCTTGCCGTCGGCGACGGCGAGGCCATAACCTCGATCCGATGGAATCTGATGGAGCGTCAGATTTGGGTCGGGGAAACCGGCAGGCAGTAGGGGGCACAACAGTGGTCAGCAGCGAGGTCGGCACCAAGGAACTCCCCCGGGTCATCAGCGTGGACGACCACGTGATCGAGCCCGCACACCTCTTCGACAAATGGCTTCCCGGCAAGTACCGCGACCGGGGCCCGAAGCCCTTCACCGCGGGCATCGGCGAGCTGGAGTACATCGGCGGCAAGTACAAGTTCACGACCGACCCGGCGGGACAGATCACCGACTGGTGGGAGTACGAGGGCAGCATCTTCCCGTACAAACGCATCATCGCCGCCGTCGGCTTCTCGCGCGACGAGATGACGCTGGACGGCATCACCCGCGAGCAGATGCGCCGGGGCTGCTGGGATCCGAAGGCCCGTCTGGCGGACATGGACGTCAACCACGTCGAGGCGTCCCTCTGCTTCCCGACCTTCCCCCGCTTCTGCGGGCAGACCTTCTCCGAGGCCAAGGACAAGGAGGTCGGCCTCGCCTGCGTCCGGGCGTACAACGACTGGATGGTCGAGGAGTGGTGCGGCGACAGCGGCGGCCGGCTCATCCCGCTGTGCCTGATCCCGCTCTGGGACGTGGACCTCGCCGTCGCCGAGATCAAGCGCAACGCCGCGCGCGGGGTGCGGGCCGTCACCTTCAGCGAGATCCCGACGTACCTGGGTCTGCCGTCGATCCACTCCGGATACTGGGACCCGTTCTTCGCGGCCTGCGAGGAGACCGGGACCGTGGTGAACATGCACATCGGCTCGTCGTCGCAGATGCCGGCCGCCTCCCCGGACGCGCCGCCCGCGGTCCAGGCCTCGCTCTCCTTCAACAACGCGATGGCGTCGATGATGGACTTCCTCTTCAGCGGCGTCCTGGTGAAGTTCCCGCGGCTCAAACTCGCCTACAGCGAGGGCCAGATGGGCTGGATCCCGTACGCCCTGGAACGCGCCGACGACGTGTGGGAGGAGCACCGGGCGTGGGGCGGCGTGAAGGACCTGGTTCCGGAGCCCCCGTCGACGTACTACTACCGGCAGATCTTCTGCTGCTTCTTCCGCGACAAGCACGGCATCGACGCGATCGAGACCGTCGGCGTCGACAACGCCACCTTCGAGACGGACTACCCGCACGTCGACTCCACCTGGCCGCACACCAAGGAGGTCGCGGCCGAGCACGTCGGCCACCTCCCGGAGGAGGTCGCCTACAAGCTGCTGCGCGGGAACGCGATCCGCATGCTGGACCTGCCGTTCGACCGGGCCTGGAGGTAGGGGGCGGGGGAGGGGCGGATACGGTTCATCCGACGAGCGCGACCGCGACCGCGGCGGAGGCGCGCGACGGAGAGGCGATCGGATGAGCACCCCCCTTTCGGAGACGATGGTCACGCTCGGCCGCCGGTACGTGCGTGACGCCCCCGGCACCTTCGGCAAGGCGGCGCTGGCCGCCCGGTTCCTGAACCCACGTCTGCGGGAGCACCCCCGGCGCCGGGTCGTCACCGACCTGTACGGCCACCGGTTCGCCGTCGACACCCAGGACCTGATCCAGCGCTACGTGTACCTGTTCGGCGCCTGGGAGCCGCACATGACGCGGTGGCTGCGCGGGCGCCTCGGGGCCGGGGACGTCTTCGTCGACGTCGGCGCGAACGTGGGCTACTTCGCCGTCCTGGGGGCCGGGCTCGTCGGGCCCCGGGGCCGGGTCGTGGCGATCGAGGCCTCGCCCGCGTTCCACGACCGCGTGCTGCGGAACGCGGAGCTGAACGGGCACGCCAACATCCGCGCGGTCAACGCCGCCGTGTCGGACGCGCACAAGCGGCTCACGTTCATCCTCGCCAGCTCGAACAACATGGGCGCGAACAGCATCGTCCCGTACGACGGGCCCGCCGAGTCCACCTTCGAGGCGGAGGCCTCGCCGCTGCCCGAGCTCCTGGAGCCCGCGGAGCTCGCCGAGGCGCGCGTGATCAAGATCGACGTGGAAGGGGCGGAGGGCGGTGTCGTCCGGGGCCTCGCGCCGGCCCTCGACCGCCTCCGCGACGACGTGGAGATCGCCGTCGAGGTGACGCCGGACCGCATGGAGCAACTCGGCGACTCCGTGGAGGAGTTGATGAAGACGATGCGCGAGGCGGGTTTTCACGCGTACCGGCTGGTCAACGAGTACGCGCCCGACACCTACCCGGGCGCGATCCGCAGCCCCGCCCCGCCGGTGCGGTGGCGGGAGCCGGTCGTCGGCGAGACCGAGCTGGTCTTCTCCCGGATCGACGCCGAGACGCTCTGACCCGGGGGCGGCGGCGGAACGCGCCCGCGGCGGCGTCAGCCCGCCGACGCGGGGAAGCGCCACCCGAACGCGGACAGTGCCCTGGCCCGCTCCGCCACCACCGCCATGCGCGCGTCCCGTTCCTCCGTGTCGGTGTGCGCGCTCTGGCCCGTCACCTGGCCCTCCCACTTGCGGTAGAGCAGGCCCACCTCGGACGAGAACCAGCCGCGCGCGACGGAGTTGAGGGCCAGCAGCAGGCCCGTGTCCTCCGAGGCGGGCAGCGCCATCCAGCCGCCCAGGGCGACGAGCAGATCGCGGCGGACGAAGAGCGTCGCGGGGTGGACCGGCGCCCGGTAGCCGTGCTCCGTCCAGTAGTCGATCACCGTCATGCGCTCGACGGGGCCGTGCTCCGGATCGCCGGGGAACCCGGCCGTGGAGCCGTCGGGCAGCAGATCGAGCACCCGTGAGGTGGCCCAGCCGATCGCCGGGTCCCCTTCGAGCGCCGCGAGATCGCGGGCCAGCGCGCCGGGAGCGAGCTGGTCGTCGGCGTCCAGGACCTTCACGTACTCCCCGTCGGCGTGCGCGAGCGCCATGGTGCGCGCGACACCGGGACCACCGGCCCGCCCCTGCCGGAACGTGACCCGCTCGTCGTCCGGGACGTGCGGCGCGACCCGGTCGCTCCTGCCGTCCTCCTGGATGAGCCAGTGCCACTCCCACCCCTCGGGCAGCTCCTGCGCGCGGAGCGATTCGTACGCGTCGGACAGGAACGGGGCCGAGGGCGCGTGGACGGCAGTGACGATGATGATGCGCCGGCGCACGGCACTCACCACCTTTCCAGTGGAGTGGTGAAGACGGCTTCCGTGCGGTCGCCGGGCAGGGTGACGTGGGCGACCTCGACGACGCGGCCCGCCGTGTCGTACGACGTCTTGCGGAGCAGCAGCACGGACGTCCCGGGCGGCAGCTCCAGCTCGGCGGCCTCCTCCGGCGTGGGCGGCCGGGCGGTGAGGCGTTCCTCGACGCGGTCCAGCTCGATGCCGACGGTGGACAGCTGGTTCTGCGTGCCGCCGGGCCACGGCTCCTTGGTGTCGTCCAGGAGGTCCGGGTTGTGGGCCACCAGGTCGCGGACCAGGTAGGAGGTCGCCAGGTTGAACGGGGCGCTCTCGGCGGCGTAACGCGTCCGGTAGGAGCGCTCGATCAGGGGTGTCCCCTCCGGGACGGCGAAGGCCGCCGCGAGGTGTTCGTCCGCGCGGACCTCGCGGTACGCGGCGTGGAAGACGAGGTCCTGGAGTTCGAGCCCGGTGTCGCGCTCGGTGGCTCCGGTGCGCGCCCTGCGCCGCTGTGGCTGGTGCACACGGCTCTTCTCCCACTGGTGGCGGGAGTTGTCGCGGACGACGCCCGCGCGGGGCCTGCGGACGAAGTTGCCGCGCCCGTGCTCCTTCTCGATCAGCCCCTCCTCGCGCAGGAGACGGAGGGCGTCGCGGAGCGTCGGAACGCTGCGCCGGTACTGCTCGGCGAGCTTCGTCTCGGCGGGCAGCCGTTCCCCGGGCCGCAGCAGGCCCGCGCGGATGGAGCGGCGGATGTCGTCCGCTATCTGCTCGTATGCCTTCGGCATCGCGCTCACCAGTCCGTCGTCGGGGTTCCGGGCCACACCCTACGACTCCTAAAGAGGAGTTGACGAGCTCGACGGAAAGTTTCGGTACGAAACGATCTCGCGCCTTAAAGGTGGAGACCCGAAAGGTGAAGGGCGATCACTCGGGGAAAGCATCGTGCAAGCCGACGCAAATGGAAGGGCCCGATCGCTGGCGACGGGGGATGCACCAGCGATCGGGCTCTGTTCCAAGAGTAACAAGACTGAATGCATAGTGGGAGTCAACTCCACGAGCAAAGTATGGAGTTGTGATCGGGATCACGTGGTGCGTTGGACGGACGACAAGGCAGGCCGCGTGCCCGAACGGGCAAGTCAATGGCCGAAAAGACGTAGACCCGGGGCGGAAACGGGCATGCCCGTTACTCGTCGCACGGCGGCTCGTACGAGAGGCGGGGCAGATACTCATCCCATTTCTCCCGCGTCAGAACACCCCGAGTGGTCGAGCAAATACGGTTAACGGCTTCCTCGGTGTCCATGTTCCACAACCGGACGGTATCGGTGCCGCTCGCCACCCCCAGCATGTGGTTCTGCGGGCTGAAGGACAGGAAACTGCCCATCTTGGTGTTGGGGCTCATCGACTGGCCGATGGGGGAGGCGTCGGTGGGATCGGCGACGTTCCAGAGCCGGACCGTGTTGTCGTTGCCGCCGGTCGCCAGGGTGTGCCCGTCCGCGGAGAACGACAGCGACACCACCGCGTCGGTGTGGCCCGTGAGCGAGGCGTCCAGACGGACCGGCTCACGGGGATCGCCGATGTGCCAGAGCCGCACCGTGCCGTCGTCGCTGCCGCTGGCCAGCGTGCTCCCGTCCGGGCTGTAGACGACCGTGTTGACGGGACCCAGATGCCCCTTGAGGGGCGCACGGAACGGAGTGGCGCGCCGCGGATCGCTCACGTTCCAGAGCCGGACGGTGCCGTCCGCGCTGCCGCTGACCAGCGTGCGCCTGTCCTTGCCGAACGCGAGGGAGTTGACGTAGCCCTGGTGCCCGGTGAGCGGCCCGCCCAGCCTGCGCAGATGGGCGGGCGAAGTGACGTCCCACAGTTGGATGGTGCGGTCGGTGTAGGGGGTCGCGAGCGTGCGCCCGTCCCTGCTGAAGGCCAGCGCGGCCGCGAACCGGGTCCGCAGCCGGACGGGCGGCCCGTAGGCGACGGGGTGTTCCGGGTCGGCGACGTTCCACAGCTGCACCGCACGGTTCCCCGTGAGCACCGCGAGCGTCCGGCCGTCCGGTGAGAACACCGGCGCCCGGACCTGTCCCTCCCCGGGACGGAACGGCTTGCCGAGCGGCTCCGGCCGGTCGGGTCGCGCCACGTTCCACAGCCGGACCTTCTCGTCCCGCGAGGCCGTGGCGAGCACCTTCCCGTCGGGGCGGAACGCGCCGATCCGGCCGAGCATGTCCCCCGCCGAAATCGACCAGAGGCGGACCTTGTTGTCGCCGCTGCCGGTGGCCAGGGTCCGTCCGTCGGGGCTGAACCCGAGGGAGTACATCTCCCCGCTGCTGCCCGCCAGGGGCTCGCCGACCTGCGAGGGATGCTCCGGGTCGCGGACGTTCCACAGGCTGGCCGTGCTGTCCGCGCTCGCGGCCGCGAGCATGGTGCCCGCCGGATTGAAGGCCACCGACCACAGCGGCCCCGTGTGCCCGGTGAGCGGTGTGCCGAGCGCCTTCCCCCGTGCGGGGTCGGAGACGTCCCAGAGCCGGATCGTGTTGTCCGCGCCACCGCTGGCGAGCGTCGCGTCGTCGGGGCTGAAGGCCACGGAGTGCACCGTGGTCGAGTGACCCCGCAGCACCTTCTTGACGGGCTCGGGCCGCCGCGGATCGCCGGTTTCCCACAGCCTGATCGTGCCGTCGTCCCCGCCCGCCGCCAGCGTCCGGCCGTCGTGGCTGAACGCCACCGAGCGCACGGCTTCGGTGTGACCGGTCAACGTGGCGATCCGCCGCGGCCTGCGCGGCTCGTCCACGTCCCACAGCCGGACGGCCCGGTCCTCGTTGGCGGCGGCCAGCGTGCGCCCGTCCGGGCTGAAGGCGAGCAGATAGATGGCCCCGCCCTGCCCGGTCACGGGACTGCCCAGGAGCCGCGGACGGCGCGGGTCCCGCACGTTCCACAGCCGGATCGTGCCGTCGTCCGACGCGCTGGCCAGCGTGTTGCCGTCCGGGCTGAAGACCGCGGTGCTCACCCAGCTCTTGTGGCCGGTGAGCGGCTTGCCGAGCGGTTTGGGGTGCGCCGGGTCCGAGAGGTCCCACAGGCGCACGGTCCGGTCGTAGCTCGCGGTGGCCAGGAGCCGTCCGTTCGGGCTGAACGAGGTGAGGTAGACGGCGCCCTTGTGGCCGAGCAGCGGGGTGGCCAGCGGCGCGTTCACGATGGAGATCAGCCGGTTCTGCGTGCCCTTGTCACCGGGCCGCAGGCGGTGCGCCACCAGGTCCAGTTGCGCGGACAGGGACGGGTCCGTGTGCTGGGCGCGGTCCGCCTCGGCGACGACCTGCTCGAACACCGCGTCGTCCCGCTGCTGCCGGGCGACCACCGCCGACACGACGGCCACCATCGCCAGGACGACCAGGGTCGCCACCGCGCCCCGGCTGATCCAGACCATGCGCCTGCGCAGCCGCGCCGAGGCGGCCAGGAACTCCATGGCGCTGCGGGTCAGATACGTGTCCCCGGCACTGCCCGCCCAGGAGCGGGCCTGTTCGAGCCGGGAGCCCCGGTAGAGCAGCGACGAGTCGCGCTCGGAGTCCTCCCAGGACTTGCCGTCCTCCTCCAGCCGCTGCCGCAGCAGGTGGTCGTTCCTGTCCTCGTCGATCCAGTCCCGCAGCCGCGGCCAGGCGTGCAGCAGAGCCTCGTGGGTGATCTCCACGGTCTCCGCGTCGAGGGTCACGAGCCGGGCGCGGACCAGCGCTTCGAGGGACTCCTCCGTCTTGTGCGGGTCGCTCGACTCCTCCGCCAGCTGACGGCGCGTGCCCCGCCGCCGGGTGGCCTGGGTGTCCTCGCCGAGCCGGACCAGCCGCAGCAGGAGCAGTCGCGCGGCCGTGCGGGCCGCCGGGTCGAGACCGGACCAGGCACGCTCGGCGGTCGCCGCGACCGCGCCCTGGATGCCGCCCGCCGCGCGGTACCCGGCCAGGGTCAGCCGCCCCGTCTTCCGCCGCTGCCAGGTGGCGAGCAGCGCGTGGGACAGCAGCGGCAGCACACCGGCGTCGTGGGCCCCGCGGGGCCCGTCCGTGCTCACCTCCCGCACGATCAGCTCGGCGAGACCGGGTTCGAGTTCGAGCCCCACGGCCTTGGCGGGCCCGGTCACGGCCTTGCGCAGCTCCGCGGTGGTCAGCGGACCGAGCACCATGTGCCGGTGCTGCAGCGCGTCGGCGAGCTCGGGATAGCCGAGGCACTCCTCGTAGAAGTCGGCGCGTATCCCGAGCACCACGAGCGCGGGGGCCTGCGTGGCGCCGTCGGCGGGGGAGCAGGCGGCGTGGAGCACCTGGATGAAGGCGCGCCGGTCCGCTTCGTCCGGGCAGAGGGTGAAGGTCTCTTCGAACTGGTCGACGATGATGACGGGGCGGGTGGGGCGTACGG
>NZ_LIPN01000117.1 GCF_001418325.1 Streptomyces atriruber
TCCGAAACCCCGGACGACTGCCTCGCGGACAGCGGGGGGCCATGAGCCCGGATCCCGCCCCCTTCCCTGGCCAGGCCGACTGCCGCGCGGTACACCACGAACATGACCCACGGAATCCCCGACGAGGAAGCTCGGAGTATGCATACGAAGGGACGTCTTGCGGGCAAGGTGGCCTTCGTCACCGGCGCGGCCGGGGGGCTCGGCCGCAGCCACGTGCGACGGATGGCGGAGGAAGGCGCCGACCTGGTCATCGTGGACATCTGCCGGTCGGTCGACACCGTGCCCTACCCGCAGTCGACACCGGAAGAGCTGTCCGAAGCGGTCGAGGAGGTGCGGTCGTTGGGCCGCCGCGTCGTGGCGCGGCAGACAGACGTACGCGACCGGGCGGCCCTCCAGGAGGCGTACGACGCCGGGCTCGCCGAGTTCGAGCGGATCGACGTCGTCGTCGCCAACGCCGGGATCGCGCCGCTGCTGGTGGAGGACAGGGCGCAGGCGTGGCACGACGCCATCGACATCAACCTCACCGGCACCTTCCACACCATCGAGGTGGCCATTCCGTCGATGATCGAGGCCGAGCAGGGCGGTTCGATCGTCATCGTCAGCTCCACCGCGGGCCTGGTCGGCATCGGCGGGGCCAGCAACGGAGGCCTCGGCTATGCGGCGTCCAAGCACGGCGTGGTCGGGCTGATGCGCACCTACGCCAACAACCTCGCCCCGCACAGCATCAGGGTGAACTCCGTGCATCCCACCGGCGTGGCCACCCGCATGGTCGCCGATCCGGCCATGGTCGAGTTCGTCGCCCAGGACCCGATGCTGTCCGAGGGTGCGCCCAACGCCCTGCCGGTGGACACGATCGAACCGGATGACGTGGCCAACGCGGTCCTGTGGCTCGCCTCGGACGAAGCCCGCTACGTCACCGGCGTCACGCTGCCCGTCGACGCAGGATTCATCAACCGCCGTTGAGCGCCGACCCGGCCGACCTGGAGATGGAGCGCCATGACCGAGCAGTACGCGGACACGATTCTGGTGGGCGGGCCCGTCCGGACGTCGTCGGGCTGGGCCGAGGGGATCACCGTGCGCGCCGGTGTCATCGAGACCGTCGGCGGCCGCGAGGACGTGCTGCGACGGCGCGGACCGGACACACGGGTGACGGACCTGGCCGGTGACACCGTCCTGCCCGGCCTGCACGACCTGCACGTGCACCCCATCTACGCGGGGATCCGCGAACGCCGCTGCAAGATCCCGCAGGGCTCCGGCCTCGCCGACACCCTCCGCATCGTGGCCGACCACGTGTCCCGCTCCGCCCCCGGCGCGTGGGTCCTCGGCGGGCAGTGGGACGCCTTCGCGCTCGGCGGCACCCCGGACCGGACGATGCTCGACGCCGTCGCCCCCGGCCACCCTGTCCTCCTGGAGGACACCAGCGGACACAGCTCGTGGGCGAACAGCGCGGCACTCGCGATTGCCGGAATCGGCCCCGGCACCCCCGACCCGTCCGGCGGCATCTTCGAGCGGGACGCGGCGGGCAACCCGAGCGGCATACAGCGCGAGACCGCCGCCGACCTGCTCGCCGCCTCGGCCCCCAAACCGGCGGACGACGAGGTCGAGGCGGCTCTGGAGTGGGCCCTCGGTGAAATGCTCTCCTACGGCATCACGTCGTTCACCGAAGCCGCGGTCGGATTCACCGCCGGGCCACGCGCCGAACTGCGCGCCTACACCCGCCTCGCCGCGCGGGGCGCGGTCCGGCAGCGCGTACGCCTCAGTCTCGTGTGGTCGCCGTACGATCCGGCGTGTGAAGACGTGATCGCGAAACGGAACCTCTACGCGAGCGCGCACATCGCCCCCGACTGCGTGAAGATCTTCCTCGACGGGGTACCGACCGACAGCCACACGGCGGCCATGCTCGAACCCTACGCAGACACCGTGGAGGGCCGGGGCGACGACGCGAGCCGGCACGGAATGCTCGTGATCGCGCCCGCAGTCCTGGACCAGGCGGTGACCCGGTTCGACCGGATGGGCATCACGGTCAAGTTCCACGCCGCGGGCGACGCGGCGGTCAGGGCAGCGCTGGACGCCGTCGAGGCCGCCCGCACGGCCAACGGGCACGGCCCCTGCATGCACAACGTGGGCCACTGCACGTTCGTGTCGAAGACGGACATCGAGCGCGCGGCGCGGATCGGCGCCACGTTCGAGGTCTCGCCCTATCTGTGGCGGCCCTCCCCGATCTGCTCCGACATCGCGGCCGCCGTCGGCCAGGAGGCGGTCGAACGCGCCTGGCCGGTGCGGGAGATGATCGACGCCCGCGCCCTGGTCGTCCCGGGCTCGGACTGGTGCGTCGTGCCGTCGGTGAGTCCGTGGTCCGCCATGGAGACGCTCGTGACCCGGCAGGAGCCGGGCGGCAGCGCCGACCGATTCGGCGCGTCCCAGGCCATCACCCTGGAAGAGGCCTTCGACCTGTTCACGGTCAACGCGGCCCGGCAGGAGGGCATGTCGCACCGTGTCGGACGCATCGAGCCGGGCATGCTCGCCGACGTCATCGTCGTCGACCGGAACCCCTTCGAAGTGCCGATCACTCAGGTCCACGCCACCGAGGTCAAGATGACGTTCGTCGAAGGGGAGCCGATACCTCAGCAGCCGCCGCAGTTGTAGTACAGGACGTCCCAGTGGTTGCCCTCGTCGGCGTAGATGTTGCCGGAGCCGGACTTGTACTGCGGGGCGCCGTCACCGCGCGGGCCGATGTAGGTGAAGGTGTTCTTGACGTAGTTCGTGACGCACGTGTTCTTGCCGAAGTCGAGCTTGTAGCCGTTCCAGTGCGAGTACGTGCCGCTCGCGTGGCCGGTCTCCGTGCCGCCCGTGATGTTGAGGCCGCACCCGCTGGCGCTCTTGAGTGTCTGGGCCCCTTGCGCGGTCGCGAGGTTGAGCTGGTCGAAGGACGTGCACGTCGGGTTGTTGCGGTCCGAGCAGCCGCCGGAGGACGACCAGGTGATGCCGGACTGGCGGAACATCGAGGTCGCAGTGGCGTGGGTGATCTTGGTGGCGGCGAGCGCGTCGGTGGCCGAGGTGAGGACGCCGAAGCCGGGGGCGACCAGCGCGCCGGTGGTGAGCGCGAGCGCGGTGAGCGCGGAGCGGGTGCGCATGATGGGTTCTCCCTGCTGGTGACCGTGCTGACGGTGGGTCGGCTGTGGTGCAGGTGGCGCAAGGAGATGGTGCCTGGATCCGCGCCTCCGGGCCAGAGGACAAAGCGGAACGGGTGGTGAGGGTTTGCTCGCCGGTGAGGGGCTACTTGCCGTGGGGGCGGAGCAGATCCTGTGCCTGCTTGTCGAGGGCGGGCGCGACGCTGTCGGAGAAGATGTCGACGACGTCCTTGGTCACGTCCCCCACCGGCAGCGGATTGCTCTCCTGCGCCTGCGCGGCACCGGAGAAGGACAGGGCGGCGGCCCCCGTGAGGGCGACAGCGGCCAGTACACGCGTCGTGTGGTTCATGGCTTGCCAACGATCACCGTCATCGCGGGTCACGCAGCTGCGCGGGAACCTCGGCTGTCGTGGTGTCGAGAGTGAACCCGGCCCGGTGGTGGGCCTCGTATTCCGAAAGGGGCAACGCGGCGCGGGTGCGCCGCTCACAGGTCGCGCGCCGCGCCACCATGTCCGGGGCGCCCAGCTGGGGCACACCGACCTTCCGCCACACCTGGTCGCCGAGCCCGAGCAGCCACGCGGCCCACTCGGCCTGTCCGTCGTCGACGGCGGCCAGCGCGAGGGTGTCGAGCGTTATGCCGATGCCGTACGCGTCATTGAGGAGCCACTTCGCCTCCAGCGCCGTGCGCAGGGAGCGGATCGCCCGGCCGGGGTGGCCGCGGAGCGTGTCGATGGTGCCGACCACGTAGTGGCCGAACGACTGGGCCCAGATGTCCTCGAAGGGCGCGGCGCGCGCGATGACGCGCTCGGCCAGGTCCTGCGCCCGGTCGAGCTCGCCGAGGGCCATGTGCAGGTAGCTCGTGGAAGCCATGCAGAGCAGCCCGGCGATGTCCTCGTGTGCGGTCTCGGCGAGGGGGAGGGCGAGCGAGAGGCGATCCAGGGCGGGGTCGGTGTCGCCCTGAAGGGTGAGCGCGAGCCCCTGCGCGTAGGTGGCCCATGCCCGGGCGGGACCGTCGTCGGTCCGCGTGGCCAGCTCCAGGGCCTCGTTGGCCCGCTCCAGAGCGGTGCGGTGGTCGCCCTGGCACGAGGAGATGACGGCGCACACCCACAATGCCCGGGCCCGTCCGGGTTCGTGCTGCGGGTCCAGGGCCAGGGCGGCTTCGAGGAAGTGCCTGCCTTCGCGGAGGTTGCCGCACGCGAACCAGAAGTAGAAGAGGTCGGCCGCCATGCGCAGCGCGGCCGACACGTCGGTGCGCAGACAGTGCTGCAGGGCCGCGCGCACATTGGCGTGCTCGGCCGCCGCCTGCCGGTACAGCCGGGGCTGCTGCGGACCGAGCCAGCTCTCGCCGCCGGTCATGGCCAGGTGGCGGTAGAAGTCCCGGTGCCGCAACTGCAGATCCTCGTGCTGGCCGAGGCGTTCGAGCCACTCCGCACCGTACTCACGGACCGTGTCGAGCATGCGATAGCGCCGCGCCCCGGGCGGCCCTTCGCGCAGCACGACGGACTTGCTCACCAGAGAGCCGAGGGTGTCGGTGAGGTCGTAGCCGAAGAGCGGCTTGATCGTGCAGACGAACTCCATCGCCGGCATCGTGAAACTCCCCGGGAACACCGAGAGGCGGGCCCACAGCAGCCGTTCGTGGGGGCTGCACCATTCGTGGCTCCAGCCGATGGTGGTGCGCAGCCCCGCGTGCCGCGGACGCACGGCCGTCAGGTCGGTGTCGGACGGGGTCTCCGGTGACAGCAGGTCCAGGCGTTCGCTGAGCTGTCGGCTCAACTGGCGTGCGGGGATGGTGCGCAGATGCGGGGCGGCCAGTTCGATCGCGAGGGGGATTCCCTCCAACGCGTCGCAGAGGCCGATCAGTTCGGCCGGGGCGTCCTGCGACGGCACCCGGTTCGGCGTCGGCTCCGATGCCCGCCCCGCCCGTGCCTTCAGCAGCACGAGCGCGTCGCCGTCGGGTCCGGTCGACATGGGGCCGATCGGCACCACGCTCTCGTGACGCACACCCAGCGGAGCACGGCTGGTGGCCAGGATCCGCAGCCCGGGCAGCGCCTCCAGCAGCGCGCCGGTCAAGGAGGCGCACTCGTCTATGAGGTGCTCGCACGTGTCCAGTACGAGGAGTACGTCCTGCTCCGCCAGGTTCTCGGCCAGGACCTCCACGGACGACCGGCCCGTCTGGTCCTGCAGCCCCAGCGCGGTGATGACCGCCTGCCCGACCAGCGAACCGTCACGGACCGACGCCAGATCGACCCATCGGCTCCCGTGCGGCAGGTCCGTCCGCGCCGCGACCCGCCACGCGATGCGGGTCTTGCCGACGCCGCCGGGCCCCCGCAGCGTGACCAGCCGGTGGGACGCCAGCCGTGTGCGGGCGAGGTCCACCTCGCGCTCCCGGCCCACGAACCCGGAAGGCTCCGCCGGTAACCAGCCGCCCCTGTCCAGCCCTTGCACGTCTCGCATCGGTTCCGGTACCTCTCCCGCCAGGCAGGGCGACGCCGCCCCGGACGAGGATGCCTCATGTCGGCGATCACGGTGTGGAAAGCTGCTGGATGCACCCTTTGGTGGACGTGGTCACGGGTGCGCCTCGCCGCCGTTCGGCCCTCGGACGGCGTCGGCGGAGGTGTCGCCACTCCTCGGTCCTTCGAGCGAGGCCCGGTGGGCCGCGTTGAGGTAGTGCCGCGGCCGCCAGTGTGCGTGGTCGGGGTGGTCCCGCCACTGCTGGGCGACCCAGACCAGCAGGTTGTGGTCGTGCCCGATGCCGTGCCGCAGGGTCTGCAGCAGCCCCGGCTCCTCGCCGCGTCCTTCGGCGAGGGCGCGGCGCCAGGTCCCGATCTCCTCGGTGAGCCGCATCGCGGTGGACAGCATGGCGTTGGTCAGGGCGTGGGCGGTGAAGTGCTCGTCGCTGCCCGCCGGCCACCGCGCCTGCACCTCGGCGAGCCGGGCGCGCAGGAAGTCCTGCAGCGGGACGACATCGGCCTCGACGAGGTCGTCGGAGTGCGAGGGCGGTGGCCTCGGCGTGCGGGCCGCGAGCTCCAGAGCGCGGCGGATGTCGTCCTCGGTCGGTTCCCGGGGCATGTTCCCGACCCCCTCCCCGGGCCGCTTCCGGGCAACGTACGCCTGCAAGCCCCCTTCGGCCAGGCCTGCGTGACGCGGCCTCAGAGATCGAGCACGAGGCGGGGGGACGCGGCCCTGGACACGCAGGCGTACATCCGGCCCTCGGGAGCGCCGATGTCGTCGCGGTGCTCTGGCGTGCCGTCCAGGACGGTGACCTCGCAGCTGCCGCAGACGCCTTCGCGGCAGCCGGCGGGCAGGGGGCGCCCGGTGTGGGCGAGGGCGTCGAGCAGCGACTCGTCGGCCGGAACGACGACGGTGTCCCCGGACCGGGCGCAGACCGCCTCGAACTTCGTGTCGGGGCCGAAGGTCCTGGCCACCGGCTGGAAACGCTCGGCGTGCAGCCGCTCGGCGGGGAACGCCGCCTCGGCCGCCGCCAGCATGGTCGCGGGACCGCAGCAGTAGACCAGGGTGTCGGCCGCCAGGCCCGCCGCGAGGGCGTCGAGGTCCGGCCTGCCCTGCCGTCCGGTCTCCACGATCCGCACCCGGTCCCCGTAGGTGCTGCGCAGTTCGGCGGCGAAGGGCATGCTGTCGAGCGAAGGGCCCACGTACACCAGCGTCGCGGGCAGTCCGGCGGCCGCCGCGGCGCGCAGCATGGGCAGCAGGGGAGTGATTCCTATGCCGCCCGCGAGGAACAGATAGCGGGGTGCGGGGACGAGGGGGAAGTGGTTGCGGGGGAGGGAGACCCCGAGGGCGCGGCCGCGGCGCAGGAAGCGGTGGACGTACTCGGAGCCGCCCCGGCTGAGCGGGTCGTACCGGACGGCGACGCGGTAGGCGTCGCGGTCGGCGGGGTCACCGCACAGCGAGTACTGCCGGGCCAGCCAGTTGGGCAGGGACAGGTCGACGTGGGCGCCGGGCTCCCAAGGGGCCAGCTCTCCGGTGGTGGCGCGCAGGGTGAGGGCGACGACGTCCTCGGTGACCCGGTCCATGTGCTCGACGACGGTCTGTTGCATCGGTGATTCCTCGGTCGGTGGCGGTCTGTGGCCGGTGCGGGGCGGCGGGTCAGTAGAGCTTGCGGTAGGCGTCCTCCAGGGACGCCTCCAGCAGCTTCGGGTCCACGTCGACACCGAACTGTGCGGCCGCCATCTCGCCGATCGACGGCATGCCTTCGGCGAGCGCCTGGCTGGCGGGGTCCCACAGCCGTGAGCGCAGCAGCGCCCGACCGCAGTGGAAGTACACCTCGGCCACGTCGACGACGATCGCGAGCTCCGGCCGCTTGGCCTCGATGCGCATCCGGGCCAGCACGTCGGGTTCGTCGGTGACGTAGGCGCTGCCGTTGACGCGCAGCACCTCCCGCATGCCGGGGACGAGGAAGCACAGCCCGATGCCGTCGTTCTCCGCGAGGTTGCGGAAGGAGTCGGCGATCTTGTTGCCGGGGCGGTCGGGGAGGGCGAGGGTGCGCTCGTCGAGGACCTTCGCGAAGCCCGGGTGGTCGCCGCGCGGCGAGCAGTCGGCGCGTCCGGCCGCGTCCGCCGTGGCCATCGTCAGGAACGGTGAGTGGGCTATGAAGTGGCGCACGTAGTCATCGATGCGGTCCTTCACCTTCTCCTTGACCATGGGGTCGGGGTGGCCGAGCCGGGCCAGGACCTCGTCCGGAGAGAGCCGTCGAGGGCGTGCGGGGGCTTGCGTCATGGCGACTTCCTCAAGGGGACGGCGGCACGCGGCTGTGGGGCTCTGCCCCGTATCGCCGCAGTTCATGACAGTATTGTGAGCAATTACTCAGGTCGTGCGCTACTCGCTTTCACGGCCCCTCGCAGGAGGTGTCATGCCGTCCGACGGCCGTGGTCTTCAGCCACGTAAACAGCCCCGCCAGATCCGCGCGGAGCTGACCCGGGAGCGCATCCTCGACGCGGCTGCTCACGTTTTCGCCGAGTACGGGTACGCGGCGGGGACCACCAACCGCATCGCGGAGCGGGCCCGGGTGTCGATCGGATCGCTGTACCAGTACTACCCGAACAAGGACGCGATCCTGGTCGAGCTGCTGATCCGGCACCTCGACGCCGGGATGGCCGCGGTCAACGCCGCTCGGCTCGACCAGGACGCACTGCGGTCGGAGTCCGTGGAGGACTTGATGCGCCTCTACGTGGGACGGGTGATCGCGAACCACCGCGACGACCCGAAGCTGCTCCGCGTGATGATCGAACAGGGGCCACGCGCGCCGGAGTTGCTGGAGCGCGTGGCACAGAACGAACTGCGGCAGATCGCCGCCACCCGCAAGCTGCTCGGGAGCCACCCGGAGGTACGGGTCGCGGACGTCGACGTCGCCGCCCGGCTCGTCGTCTCCACGGTGGAGATGGTGGTGCACAAGGTCATGGCGGGTCCCGGCCAGGTCGACGCGGCGCGGTTCGAGGAGGAACTCGTCACCATGCTCACCGGCTATCTGACCGGGGGGAGGTTCAGGGGCGGGGCCGCGTAGCGGTGTCGAGGTAGAAGGCGTCGATGCTCTGCACGGCCGTCTCGAACTCCTCCAGGTTCACGGGCTTGGTCACGTACGCGTTCGCGTGGCTGCTGTAGGCGCCGGTGACGTCCTCCGGGGCGGTGGACGTCGTGAGGACGACCACGGGGATGGTCTGCAGGTCCTCGTCCGCCTTCAGGACCTTCAGCAGGTCCCGGCCGTTCATACGGGGCATGTTGAGGTCCAGGACGATGAGGTCGGGCCGTGCGGTGCCCGGCGTGCGCAAATGCTCCAGGGCGGCGACTCCGTCGGTGACCTGAACCAGATTGCGGGCCCCGCGCTCGGAAAGTGCCTCCTCGATGAGCATCGCGTCGGCGATGTCGTCTTCGACGAGCAGAACGTCGAAGGGACGGGCGGGGGTCGTCATCATTGAACGCTCCGTGCGTTTCTCGGGGGGAGTGGTGCAGGAGCAGCGCCTGTGCCGGGTTCATGCCTGGCATGTCGGGCACTGTAGGTCCACTCTTCAGCTGGCGACAACAGGTGTTGTCTGCCTTTAGAGTATGCGGGCCGCAATTCCGGCGCGGCTGTCTCGACGAGGAGTCCACAGGATGACGGGCGCAGAAGGGCGGCCACGCGTGGGCGCGTTCTCCACGTGGACGACGCGGAGATGGCTCCGCGTCGGGGTGGCCCTGTCCCTGGTGGTCCTGGCGCTGCTCGGCACGACCGGGGCATGGGTCCTCTCACGTACCGCGGCCATCAGCGAGGACCTGGTCGACGTACGCTCTCCCGCGCTGACCACCGCGATCCGCCTGGAGACGGCCATCCTCAACCAGGAGACCGGCATTCGGGGGTACGGCCTCACCGGCACGTCGGAGTTCCTGGCGCCCTACCGGCGCGGACTCACCGAACAGCGGGCGAGCGCCGCCCGGCTCGCCGACCTGCTGGACGGCGAGCCCGCGCGCCTACGGGATCTGGCGGGCGTTCAGAAGGCGGTGTCGCGCTGGCAGGTGAGGATCGCCGAGCCGATCGCCGCGGCGCAGTCCGGCACACCCTCGCCGCTGGCCACCGTACGGGCGGCGGAGGGCAAGAAGGCCTTCGACCGGGTACGGGACGCGCTGAAAAGCCAGCAGGAGCGGCTGCGTGCGGAGCGCGCCGGGGCCAGGGACGACCTGATGGCCACGACCACCGTGCGGAACTGGGTGTTCGCCGCCATCGCGGCCGTCATCGTCCTCCTCACCGCCATCGTCTTCGACGGTCTGCGCCGCGGCATCAACAGGCCGCTGGAGCAGCTCGGCACGGAGGCCCGCACCATCGCCGGCGGCGACTTCGACCACGCCATCAGCCCGACCGGCCCGGCCGACCTGCGGCGCCTCAGCAGCGAGATCGACTTCATGCGCCGACGTCTCGTACGGGAACTGGCCTTCAGCGAAGAGGCACGCCTGCGCCTCGACGCGCAGGCCGCGGAGCTGCAGCGCTCCAACGCGGAGCTGGAACAGTTCGCCTATGTCGCCTCCCACGACCTGCAGGAGCCGCTGCGCAAAATCTCCAGCTTCACCCAGCTCCTCCAGCGTCGTTACGCGGGACAGCTCGACGGCCGGGCCGACCAGTACATCGACTTCGCGGTCGACGGAGCGAACCGCATGCAGATCCTCATCAACGACCTGCTCGACTTCTCCCGGGTGGGACGGCTGCACAACGCCCAGCAGAGCGTCGACCTGGACACGGTGCTGGCACGCACCCTGTCCGCACTGAGCGTCGGCATCGAGGAGGCCGACGCGACGATCACCCACGATCCGCTGCCGACCCTGGTCGCCGACCCCACCCAGATGGGCATGCTCTGGCAGAACCTCATAGGCAACGCAGTCAAGTTCCGCCGCCCGGGAACAGCGCCGGAGATCCGCGTCACGGCGGCCAGGGAGGGCGAACTGTGGCGGTTCACCGTCACCGACAACGGCATCGGCATCGAACCGGAGTACGCGGAGAAGGTCTTCGTGATCTTCCAGCGGCTGCACACCAAGGACGCCTACAGCGGCAGCGGGATCGGTCTCGCCATGTGCAAGAAGATCGTCGAATTCCACGGGGGCACCATCGGCGTCGACCCGGAGTACCGGAAGGGCGCACGTCTCACCTTCACCCTGGCCCCCGAACCCCCGGTGCGCATCGACCCGTCCACCCTGCCGGAGGCCACCCGCCGCTCCGGGGCGGAGCACGCACCATGACCTCAATCGTCTCAGCCGTCCCTGACGAGCAGATGTACCGCATCCTGCTGATCGAGGACGACCGGGGAGACGCCCTGCTCGTCGAGGAACTCCTCCACGACACGGGGCTGCGGTTCGAGCTGACCACCCGTACGACCCTGGCCGAGGCGCGCCCCGAACTGTCCGGCAGCCCGATCGACTGCGTGCTCCTCGACCTGCACCTGCCGGACGTGTCGGGCATCGATGCCGTCACCGCCGTCCGGGCCCTGGCACCGCACACCGCGGTGATCGTCCTCACCGGGCTCTCCGAGGCCCAGGCGGGCGCCAACGCGATGGCCGCCGGGGCCCAGGACTACCTCGTGAAAGGGAAGGTCGACGGGGACCTGCTGCACCGGACGGTGCGGTACGCGGTCTACCGAAGCCAGACCGAACGCACGAACGCCGAAGCGCAGGCCGTCCGGCTGCGGGCGGAGGAGAACGCCCGCCTGGAACGCGGCCTGCTGCCCCAGCCCATCCTCGACACCTCCACGGTCAGAGTCACCACGCGCTATCTGCCCGGTGCCGCGTGGGCCCTGCTCGGCGGGGACTTCCTCGACGTGGTGGAGGGCGACGACGGGCTGCTGCACGCCGTCGTCGGCGACGTCAGCGGACACGGCCCCGACGCCGCCGCGGTGGGCGTCTTCCTCCGGATCGCCTGGCGCTCGCTCGTACTCGGCGGACATCGCGGCAACGACCTGCTGCACCTGATGGAGCGCATCCTCATCGCCGAACGCGGCAGCCAGCACCTGTTCGCCACGTGCACGCTCCTCACCCTCGACCAGGGCACCGCCACCGCGACGCTCCACCTAGCCGGGCACCACGAACCCCTGCTCACCACGGCGGGGCAGACGCAGGAACTGGCCGCCGCGCACGGCATCGCCCTCGGCGTCGTGCCCGGTCTGCGCCGGTGGCCCTCCACGGTCGTCCCGCTCCCGGCCACCGGCGCCCTGACCCTCTACACCGACGGCCTCACCGAGGGACACAACGGAGCCACCGGCGAACGACTGGGCGTCGACGGCCTGCTCACCCTCATCGGCAACCTGCCGACGACGGACCCCGCCGACCACGTCGACCGCCTCATCGAGGAAACACACGCACTGAACGCCGGACGGCACTCGGACGACCTCGCCGTGCTCCGCCTCGACTGGGGCGGCAGCCCGGAGCCCGGCTAGGAACCCAGCGGGGAGTCCTCGGTCAGCGCGATCACCGCGGTGATCCGCTTGCCCACCGGCTCGCGGTGCACCGCGAAGCTCTGGGCGAGGGCCATGACGATCTCCAGGCCGTGCTGGCCGATCCGGCTCGGGTCCGGCGGCAGGATCGCGGGCAGCGCGGTGCTGCTGTCCCACACGCTCACCTCGACGGCACCGGACCGCACGTCCAGGGTCAGCAGCGACGGCCCGGGCGCGTACTTGCGGGCGTTGGTCACCAGCTCGCTGACCACCAGCTGCACCGTGCCCAGCGCCCCCACGGAGACGGGAAACCCGTGCAGGACCTGTACGTCCGTCAGGAAACCGCGGGCCAGATCACGGGCGGCGCTGATCTCCGCGCTCTCCTCGAACGCCGCGGTGACCGACAGGTACTCACTCACCGGGGACTCCCGGTCGTCCATGCCCGCCGTCCGGCCGCGGTCCGCCATACCAACCAAACACTCCTGTTTCACAACGCTCCGTCTACCCAGAAAACATCAGAGCATCATCCTCAATGTGACCTGATTCCGACCGCGCGGGGCATTCGCTCGGCGGGCCGTCTCCTCAGGGATGCATCCGAGCCCCCTTGAGCACCTTGTCGACCGCGTTGCGGGGGCCGTACACCGCCATTCCGACCAGGTCCAGCTGATCGCCGGGCACCGCCCGTACCGCCGCGCGGTTGTCGCGGTCGTTGCCCGTGGCGAAGAGGTCGGAGGTGAAGAGGGAGCGGGGCAGGTCGCGGGACAGGGCGCGGCCGTGGGCTGCCGTCAGCATCTCCTTCGTCCCTTCGAAGACCATGACCGGCTGGCGGAACATCGGCAGATACGGGGTGCCGTCGGCGTCGGCGTACGGTTCGCCGATCACTTCCGGACGGTGCGTACCGAGGCCGCTGACCAGGAACGCGGTGACGTTCAGCCGCTGCCAGGTCTCCAGGTCCTCCCGCAGGACCACAGCGATCTTGGTGTCGAAACGTACGGGTGCGCTCTGTGCGGTGTCGCTCCGCGTGGTGTCGGTCGTCATGCGCTCCAGGCTGCCGACCGCGACGTACCGGAGTCTTGTACGTTCTTGGCATGCCGTCGCCGCAGGAAGTCTCAGCGTGGCGCCCGCAGGTCCCGGGCGTGGTGGAGGTCTTCCACGCGCACTTCACCGAGCACGCCTACCCGATGCACGTCCATGACGTGTGGACGTTGCTGATCGTCGACGACGGCGCGGTCCGCTACGACCTGAACCGCCGCGAGCGCGGCACTCCGGGGGACACCGTGTCCCTGCTGCCGCCCCAGGTGCCGCACAACGGTTCCCCCGCCACGGCGCACGGCTTCCGCAAGCGCGTGCTGTACCTGGACGCGCCCCTGCTCGACGAGAGCCTGATCGGCCCGGCGGTGGACGACCCCGACATCGCCGATCCGCTGCTGCGCCGACGCATCGGGCAGCTGCACGGGGCCTTGGGGCGGCGGGGCGACGAGCTGGAGGCGGAGAGCCGCCTCGCCCTGGTGGGGGAGCGGCTCCGCGGTCATCTGCGGCCCCGCACCCCGGCCTCCCGGCCGGAGCCGGGCCGCGGCGTGGCGCACAGCCTGCGCGAGCTCCTCGACGAGCGCGTGCTGGACGGCGTGACGCTGGGCGAGGCCGCGCAGGAAGTGCGGGCGCACCCCACCCACCTGGTGCGAGCGTTCAGCGCGGCCTTCGGCATCGCCCCGCACCAGTACCTGATGGCGCGCAGGGTCGAGCGTGCCCGGCGGCTCCTCCTCGACGGCAGACCGCCCGCCGACGTGGCGACCGCGGTCGGCTTTTACGACCAGCCCCACCTGAATCGGCACTTCAAACGCATCGTGGGCATTCCGCCGGGCCGTTACGCCGCGGGAAGGTTCCCGGCGGCAGCCGCGCCAACTGGCCGCTGAGCAGGAATGTTTCACCTGTGAAGGGATGGGCAGGTGCGGCAGCTGAGGCCGGATGCGGAGAACACGTGTCCGGCACGCTCTTTCCTGCGGCGCCATCACCTTCGTGTGCTGCGCCCGGACGGAGCGCAGCACAGGAACGGACGGAGAAACAACCGTGATACATGGAGCCCGCACCCGCTCGACCGCTCGAGCCGCGTCGCTCGCCGCCGCGAGTGGCGCCTTGGTGATGGGTCTGGCCGCCCCGCCCGCGAGCGCCGCCCCGGAGTCCGGCGACCCGGCCGGGTCCGGCACGGCGGCGCAGGCCGCGGCGCACGACAAGCGGCCGGTCTGGGCGATCGCGCACCGCGTGCTGACCGTCGACGGCGTGGACAAGGCGCTCGACCACGGGGCCAACGCGGTGGAGATCGACGCCACCGCCTGGAAGAAGGGCTGGTGGGCCGATCACGACGGGCTCCCCACGAGCTCCGGCGACACCATGTCGGCGATGTTCGACCGGATCGCCGAACAGCGCCGTGCGGGCAAGAACATCGGGTTCGTCTGGCTGGACATCAAGAACCCCGACTACTGCGACAGCGGCGACGCCGAGTGGCGGCACTGCTCGATCACGGCCCTGCGCGACCTGGCACGCACCAAGCTGGAGAGCACCGGGGTGCGGGTCCTGTACGGCTTCTACGGCACCGCGGGCGGGGCCGGCTGGAAGGACGTGACCCGCGACCTCAACGACCTGGAGGGCGTGGACATCAGCGGCGACTCCGAGGACGTCCGGCGACAGTACGACGAGTACGGCGGCGCCATCGCGCACAACCAACGGGTCATGGACAAGGGCCTGTTCAACCTCAGCCTGCCGACCGTCCTCGGAAAGGTGACCGAGCAGCTCCGCCTCGGCGCGGCGGCACGGGACCGCGGCGAACTGGCGCGCGTCTTCGGCTGGACGACCGCGGCGAGCGACGGCGACGCGACCAACCGGCTCCTGGACGCCTCGGGCGGCGACGCCGACGGCCTCATCTACGGTCACCGGGCCTCCTGCTACCCCGACGGCGTATCCGGCACCCGTGGCTGCGGCAAGGACGAGTCGGACGCGAAGCAGGCCATCGCCCACATCCACGAGTTCGTCCGGTCCCACGGCGAGACCCGCCGCATGGCCACGACGGACGACGTCCCCTTCGGGCGCTGAGGACGTCGATTTCCGGCTCGCGAGTCCTGTTCGGGCTCACGAGTCCTGCGGGTACCAGCGCAGTTCCACCGTGTTGCCGTCCGGGTCCTGGACGTAGAGGGACAGCGCGGTGCCGCGGGCGCCGAAGCGCTTGCCGGGTCCGTCCAGCACGGTGAACTCACCGGAATCGATGACCTGTTGCCAGTCGAGGGGCTCGACGACCAGGCAGATGTGGTCGACGTTGGAGCCCGCCGGTTCGCCGTCGGGCCCCTCGATGAGGTCGATGATCGTGGTGGGGCTGACCCGTACGGACGGGAAGGGGACCTGGCCGGCCCGCCACTCGTCCACCCGCACCGGGTCGAGCCCCAGCGGCCCGGTGTAGAAGGCGAGGGAGCGCTCGATGTCGGCGACGTTCAGGACGAGGTGGTCGAAGGCGATGACGCGCATGTGAGTCTCCCTGGGTTCGGGGTGTGGGTGTGTGGTGCTGTCTGTCCGGCTGTCCGTGCTCTGGCTTCAGCATCGCCTCTCATCGATCAATCGGTCCAATACATGGTTGTCATCCGATCCATCGTGTTTCACGATGGATCGATGGACCTCCAGCAGATGCGCTACGTCCTCGCGGTGGCGGAGACCGGGAGCTTCACCCGCGCGGCCGAGAAGTGCCACGTCGTCCAGTCCGCGCTCAGCCACCAAGTGGCCAGGCTGGAGAAGGAGCTGGGCGCCCGGCTGTTCGAGCGGACCAGTCGCAAGGTGTGGCTGACCAGCGCGGGAGAGGCGTTCCTGCCCGCCGCCCGGCAGGCCTTGGAGGCGGCTGAGCGGGCTCGGGCCGAGGTGGCCGCGGCGACCGGCGAGGTGCGGGGCAAGCTGACCGTGGGGTCGATTCCCACGGTGGCGGCCGTCGACCTCCCCGCGGTGCTGCGGGACTACCGGCTGCGCTACCCGCAGGTACGGATCAGTCTGCGGGCCGGATCCAGCGAGCGGCTCGTGGCGCAGGTGCGCGAGGGAGTGCTGGACGCGGCGTTCCTCGGCGTGCAGGCCGGTTTCCGGCCGCAGGGCGTCCGGGACCGGGAACTGGCTCATGGAAAGCATGTCGCCGTGGTCGCTCCGGGCCACCCGCTGTCCGCGGCGGAACAGGTGGACCTCCATCGTCTCGCCGACGAGATGTTCGTGGACTTCGCCGACGGCAGCGCCGCACGCGCTCAGTCCGACGAGGCGTTCGCGGCCGCCGGGCTGCAGCGCGAGGTCGCCTTCGAGGTGTCCGGCGTCGAGCTCATGGCCCGGATGGTCCGCCACGGCCTGGGCGTCGCCCTGCTGCCCGCGCCGTTCGCCGCCGAACTGCACGGCCTGCGGTGCGTGCCGGTCACCAATGGGCCGGTGCGCGTCGAGCGGCTGGTCTGGAGCCCGTTCACCCCGTCGCCTCCGGCTGCGGCCTTCCTCGCCCTGCTGGACGAACTACCTTGAGCGGAAGGCGAGTTGACCTCCACGGTCAGCAAGGAATGCCTCAAAACAGACATAAAGGACTATTGGCCTTAGACTGGTCCGAGGGTGGGCGTCACTGGACTCGGTGACGACGTATCTATGAGGAGGCACCGATGCTTGCTCAGCACACACCGCTTCTTGTCACTCCGACGGACGCCGCGGCGCTCGGTACGGCCATGGTGGAGCCAGAGGCGATCCTGAGCGACGCGCCGACGTACTCGCCGCAAGCGGGAGGCTTCCTTCTGCTGCTTGCGCTCATCTCGCCGAAGGAGCCGAAGGAGCCGACGGGCAAGTGAGCCCCGATCGATCGCAGAGCGCGTACGCCGCATCAGCGGCTGACCTGGCTCTCCGTGCCCTCGACGCCCTGCGTGGCGTCGGGGGCACCGCCATGATCGCCGAACATGTCGAACGTTCGGACGATCCCAAGGCGGCGCTGGGTGCCATCCGCTTCGTCGGAGCCGATGGCTTCGCCCCCTATCTGTTCGGCGACGCGGCCTTCCATCCCCAGGACGCGATGGCCGTCGCCCAGTCCTTCGCGGTGTTCCCGCCGCCAGTGAGCACACCCGCCCCGCCGCCCGCGGGCGGCGCCGAGCCGTGGCTCGTGGCGTGGCGTGACTGGGCCACCGCTGCCCTGCTCGCACGGTTCGCCGACGGGGGTGACGCACAAGTGGGTGAGGTTCTGGCGCCGAAGCCCGGGGGCGCCCCGGTGCTCGCGGAGTCCGAGCCGGGCCGGGCCGCATCGGACACCGGCGCCCCTGGTGCAGCGGACACCGACTGGCAGCGCTGGTCCGTCCGCATGGGCCAGCTCTCCCCGCTCGCCATCCCCGGCCTCGACGGCCCCGTGCACACCGCGGCCCGCACCGACCCCGCTCCGCGGGCCCTCGCCCAGGGCGCCACCCGCGCCGTGCTGCGCCGCGACTTCCCCACCGCCGCCCGCATCGTGCGATGGCTCGCCCTGCTGCGCTCCGAAGGCGTGCACCTGCCTCTCGACCCGGTGCCCCTCGTCGAACACCTCGGCCTGTACGGCGGCGGCCCGCGGCTCGCTCTCGACGTCGCCATCGCCCGGCGGCTGCTCGGACTGGAGACCGTATGACCGCGCCCGTGACGCGGACCGCCCACGAGGTGAGCGCACAGGCCCTGGCCTGGCTCCACGCACACCGCGAGCGCGGCGCGCTGCCCCCCGACACCACCGCCGACCTCGGCGACCCCGACAGTGTCTACAAACCGCTCGGAGAGAGTGCCCTCGCCGCCTCGCTCGTGCTGCGCGAGGCCGTCGCGGGCAGCACCGAGCAGCGCATGGCGGGCGAGTTGCTGGGCTTCTGCTGGGAGCAGCTCGGCGAGGGCGACATGCTCTACGAGCGGCTGTTGCGGTACACGATGATGACCGACCCGCTGGAGACGTACTCGCCGTTCGCCCGCGGCGGCCTGCGTCACGAACCCCTGGACCGGTTGCTCGGCCACACCAGTGCCCTCCGCTCGGTCCGGGGCGCCGAGCTCCTGCCCAATCGCCGTCTCGCGGTGGCCAACGCGGCGCGCATCGTCGGCCTGGACGGCGGGGAACGTGCGTACGACTGGCGTGAACTGGCCCGCGCCACCTGGCTCGGCGCGATGCCGGAGCCCTGGCTCATCGACTGGATGACCGGCTACTGCGTCACCCACACGGTCTTCCACCTCACCGACTGGGGCGGCATGCCCGCCGGTCTGCCCGACGATCTCACCGCGTACGTGACCACGTGGCTGCCCGTGTGGATCGACATCTGGGCCGAGATCGAGCAGTGGGACCTGGTCGCCGAGCTGATGATCGTCGGGTGCTGCCTGAAGGAGCCGTACTGCGAGCCCGCGGACTGGGAGCGGCTCGCCGCGGTCCAGCACCCGGACGGGCTGGTGCCGCGCGACGGGGAGCCCGTCGCCGACGACCCCGCGCGGCGGTTCTCCGACCACCAGCACACCGCTGTCGTCGCTGCGATCGCGGGCACGCTCGCGGTGTCGCGGACGCTGGGCGGGGCGACGAGTTGAGGAGCCCGCGCGGGTTCCCACGCGGCGCCCCGGACGTACGCATGGCCGGGCTGGGGATCACGGAGCGGGCCGAAACCGCGGCGGAACCGGCGGCGCCCGCCTGGGCGGCAAGAATGCTCGCCGCCCTGCGCGCCGCCGCGCCCGGCGCGAGCGCGGTGGCCCTCGCCGTCCGGCGCGGCTCCGAACACGCCCTGCTGACCACGGGCGACACCGCGTTCGACGGGGGAGCGCCCGCCGGTCCCGACACCCGCTTCGAAATCGGCTCGCTCACCAAGACGTTCACCGCGCTCCTCCTGGCCGAGATGGTGGCGCGCGGCGAGGTCGCGTACGACGATCCGATCACCCGTTTCCTGCCGCGCGGCGCCGCCCCTCAGCTGCAGGGCTCGCGCATCACCCTCCTTCACCTGGCCACCCACACCTCGGGTCTGCCCCGACTGCCGCCCGGCTTCCTGCGCAAGGGTGCGCCGGTCTGGTTCAGCAATCCGTACGCGCCCTACTCCGCCGCCTCCTTGCGCCGTGCCCTCGCCCACACCCGGCCGCAGGCCGCCCCCGGCACCCGCGTGCGCTACTCCAACTTCGGCGTCGGCCTCCTCGGTGAACTCCTCACCCGCGCCGCCGACGGCTCCGACAGCTTTGAGGACTCCGGCGGCTTGGGCGGCGGACACTTCGCCCCGCTGCTCGCCGACCGCGTCCTCGATCCGCTCGGCCTCACGCACACCAGCTGCGCGACGGACCAGCCGCAGGCCACCGGCCACTGGCACGGCAGGCCCCGGCCCGCCTGGCAGATGGCCTCCCTGCCCGCGGCGGGAGCGGGCCGGTCCACCGCCCGCGACCTGCTGACGACGCTCGACGTCCTCCGCGACCCGGCCACGGCGCCCGCCACCGTCCCCCGCACCCTGCGCGCCGCCCTCGCCGATGTCACCCTCCCCCGGATCGCCCTGCCCCGCACCGGCAGACGCATCGCGCTGATCTGGAACATCCGGCCCCGCCCCGACCACGACCTCTACCACCACTCCGGCGGCACCCGCGGCTTCACCGCCTTCGCGGGCTTCAGCCCGCAGACCGACGTGGCACTCGCGGCCCTGGCCAACACGAACCCCGTGCTGACCGGCACGTTCATCCAGCGGGCCTACCTGGAGCTGTGGGCTCTCGCCCAGCCCCCCGAGCGGGGCCGACCGGGCGAGGACCGACCCGCATGACCGCGACCGCCCTGCCGCGCATCGCCCCCATGCTGGCCACCCCGGGCACGCTGCCCACCCCGGAGAGCGAGCACCTGTGGAGTACGGAGACCAAGTACGACGGACAGCGCGCGCTGGTGTACCTGCCCGGGGACCGCACCATGGTCGTCCGCTCGCGCTCGGGTGCGGACATCACCGCCGCGTACCCCGAACTCCGAGCCCTGGCCGAGGTCCTGGGCGACGTGCCGACGGTGCTGGACGGGGAGATCGTCGTCCTCGACGAGGCGGGCCGTTCCAGTTTCGAGCGTCTCCAGCCGCGAATGGGCCTGTCGGGCTCTCCGGTCAAGGCGGCCCGCCTCGCCGCGCAGGCCCCCGCACACCTGATCCTCTTCGACGTGCTCCACCTGGACGGTCGGCTCCTGACCCGACTGCCCTACGCCCGGCGCCGCGACGCCTTGACGCAGCTCCTCGGGACGGGCCCGGACTGGTCGGTTCCGACAGCGGTGACAGGCCACTGCCGCCAGGCACTCGAACTCGCCCGTTCACAGGGCCTGGAGGGGATCGTGCTGAAACGGCTGGACTCCGTGTACGAGCCCGGCAGACGCTCCCCGGCCTGGATCAAGGTCAGGAACGTGCACACCGCGGATGTGGTCATCGGCGGCTGGATGCCCGGGCAGGGGCGGCTCGGGGGACTGCCGGGCGCGGTGCTGGTCGGCGAGTACGTGGCCGGGGTGCTGGCCTACCGGGGGAGCGTCGGCACGGGGTGGAACGAACGGGAACGGGCGGACATCGCCCGCCTCCTGGACGTCGCCGCCATCGACGACTGCCCCTTCACCCCCGCGCCCGCGGTGTCCGGCGCCAGATGGGTCCTGCCGCGGCTGGTCGCCGAGGTGAGGTACTCCACCCGCACGCGGGCCGGTCTGCTGCGTCACCCGGTGTGGCACCGCCTGCGCCCGGACCTGGCGCCGGAGGTATGACTCACTCCTCGCCGTCCTCCGCGCCGGTCAAGGTCTCGGCGATCATGCGGGTGGCGAAGTCGGGGTCGTCGGTGATGCGGTTGATGTGCTCGGCCAGCAGGAAGGCGGTGGCCTCCAGGGGATTCATCTCGGCCTCGGTCCAGTCCCCGTACTGCTGGCGCCAAAGGTTGGGGCTCAGGCCGGTGCCCGCGGCGATCACCAGTCCGGCCATGGTCGGGATGGCCTCGGACGGAATGCTCTTCGGCATCATGCGCATCGTGGCCACGAGGGTGGGCACCACGTACTCGATGACGTCCTTGCCATGGTCCTCGTGCGCCTTGCGCAGCCACGACATGAACATGTAGATGAGCGTGCACGCGCCGTTCAGCAGGTCATCGGCTCCCTTGGGGCCCAGCGACGCCGCGAACTGCCGTACCATCGCCTGCTGTTCGGGGTCGACCTCGGTCTTGCCGGCGTGAATGCTCTTCAGTCGTGAGTCGATCATCATGAGCGCCGTGCCCACATCGCCGACGGGAGCATGCTGGGGATCGCAGGGCGATGACACAGGGGTCCTCCTCGGGTCGCCACGAAGGGCAACAAGGCATACTCGTACAGTAGTCGGCCGATGGGGTGACGGTCCGGCACATGACCGCTCCGCCGCCGCCCGCTCGAAGTGCGCGGCGGCCCGGCCCGGAGGAGTCTGTTGATGATGCGGCGCAACGGCGGGCGGGAGAGCGAAGTGCGTGACGTGGAGATCCTGCTGGACGAGCTCTACGCCACGGCGCCGCCCCACTTCGTCTCCCGCCGTGCGGAGCTGGCGGCCCGCGCCAGGACGGACGGGCGGGCGGAGGACGCCCGGCGGATCCGTGCCGCCCGCCGCCCCACCCTCGCGGCCTGGGCGGCGAACCTGCTGTGGCACTCGCAGCCGACGGAGAGCCGACGGTTCCTGGAGCTCGGGCGAGGGCTGCGCGAGGCGTATCGGACCCTGGACGCCGCCGAGATCAAGGAACTGTCCGACCAGCGCACCAGCGTCGTCGCGGCCATGTCCCGGCAGGCCGCCACGCTCGCCCGGGAAGCGGGCCACCGGCTGTCGGACGCGGCGCAGCAGGACGTGGCGTCCACCTTGCGGGCGGTGCTCGCGGACGAGAGCGCGGCGGACTTGTGGGCGACCGGCCGTCTGGAGGGCGCGCTCACTCCGCCCACGGCCTTTCCTTCCGGTGAGGATGCTGCACCGGCGTCGGCGGCACCAGCGCCGAAGGCGCGCGCACGGCCCCGGACGGAGCCCAAGGCGCCGAAGGACGAACTCGCCGAGCGGCGCCGCCAGAAGCGGGAGCAGCGCGCCGAGAAGGCCCGCGAGGCGGCGGACGCGGCGCATCAACTGCTCCAGAAGCGGCGCACGGAACGACAGGAGGCCGACGCCTCGCTGCAGCGGGCGCGAGCCCGGCACGACCTGGCCCGTCAGCAGGTCGCCGATGCCGAGCAGGAACTGAGCGGGGCGCGCGAGGAGTTGCGGCGGGCCGAGCAGGAGCGGCAGGCGGCCGAGGAGCGGGGCGGGGCGGCGAGGGACGCGGTGACGGCGGCCGAACGAGCCGCGCGGGAGGCCGCGGAGACGGCGCGGAATCTCCTCGGCGAACTCGACTGAGGCCGGTTGTGAAAGTGGGCCGCCCCGCGGGGCGCCATCGACCCGGCCGACCGTGCGGCACCAAACGACTCGAGAGACACCGGGCCGGGCACTAGAGTCCGTACGTGCGTTGATCTCTCGGGCGGTGGCCAGGCGCCGCCGCGGACGGTGCGGGCGACCCCGTGGAGACGGGGGGCGCCCGGTCGGCATACCCGTCACCACAACACCGGAGATCACGCGATGACTGCTCAGGAGCCCCTCGCCTACGACGCGTTCGTCGAACTCGCCGCCGCTGATTCAGCTGTCGTCGGCCTCGTCCTCAAGGGTTCTCGGGCCCACGAAGGCATGACCACCGAGCACTCCGACCACGACCTGTACGTCGTCCTCGCCGACGGGGCGAAGACGGACCTCACCCGGTTCACGGGGCACCGGACCCCGGAACTCGACCTCGTCGTCCTCTCCCTCGACGAGTTCCGCAACGCCGGGATGCCCGGCTTCGAGCGGTACGCCCTCGCCCGCGCCCGGATCGTGCTCGACCGGCTCGACGGAGTCATCGCACGGATCCTGGCCGACAAGGCGCGGCTCGCCCCCGGTGAAGCCTTCCGGGAGGCGGGCGAATGGCTCGATGCCTACGCCAACTCCCTCTACCGCTCGGTCAAGAACGATCGCGACGGGCATGCCCTCGCGGCCCGGCTCGACGCCGCCGACAGCATCAGGTTCCTGCTGGAGCTGCTCTTCGCCCTGGACCGCCGCCCCCGCCCCTACAACAAGTACCTGGAATGGGAACTTGCCCGATTCCCACTGCCCGGCTGGGACACCGAGCTGCTGCTCGACGCCGCGAACCACATCTCGGCAACCGGCGACGTGTCCACACAGCGTCGCCTCTTCGCCCAGGTGGAGGAAGCAGCCCGGCAGGCCGGACACGGCGCGGTGCTGGACGCATGGGGTGAGGACCTGCACCTGATGCGTCGACGAAAAGCTCGCGGATCCGTCGAACGGACGGCCTACTCTGAGCCCCGTCCGTACTACCTGGGAGAAGCATGACGAGCAGGTTCACCGAGCTGACCGTTGACTGCCACGATCCGGAGAGGCTCGCGGCCTTCTGGTGCGAGGTCCTGGACTTCAAGGTGATCGACCGGGGCGAGGACAAGGTCGAGATCGGCTCCTGGGTGCCGACCGTCGAGGACATCCGCGCCCGCCAGATGCCGCCGACCCTGCAGTTCATCCGGGTGCCCGAGGGCAGGACCATCAAGAACCGGCTGCACCTCGACGTCAGCCCGGTCGACGGCAGCACCCAGGACGAGGTGACCAGACTGCTCGGCCTCGGCGCCACCAAGGCGGACGTGGGCCAGGGGCAGGACCGGAACTGGGTGGTCATGGCCGACCCCGAGGGCAACGAATTCTGCGTCCTGCGCACCCTGGCGCCACAGGGCTAGGCGGACCGGACGCCGAAGCGGGAGACGTACGCCCTCCTCCGCCGGGCGGCGCCGCGTCAGTGGGCGATGCCGTCGATCAGGTCGCGGGCTCCCTGGCGGAGCAGGGCCACGGCCACGGACGTGCCGAGCGTCGCGGGGTCGAGCGGGCCCGCCCACTCGTGGGCGTTGAGCACCGTCTTGCCGTCGGGCGTGAACACGCAGGCGCGCAGCGAGAGGTCGCCGCCGCGCTCCGAGCGCGCGTACCCGGCGATCGGCGAATTGCAGTGCCCCTGCAGGACGTGCAGGAACATGCGCTCGGCGGTCGCCTCCCGCCAGGCGTCCTTGTCGCCGAGGTCCGACACCGCGTCGATGGTCGCGGTGTCGTCCTCGCGGCACTGCAGGGCGAGGATGCCCGCACCGATGGGCGGGCACATCGTCTCCACCGACAGGATCTCGCTGGCCAGCTCGGGGCGGCCGATGCGGTCGAGCCCGGACTGCGCGAGCAGCAGCGCGTCGGCGTCCCCGGCCGCTAGCTTCGCCAGTCGGCGGCCGGCGTTCCCGCGCATCGGCACGCACTCCAACTCAGGGTGCGAGGCGGCGAGTTGCGCCACGCGGCGGACCGACGACGTGCCGATGCGGGTGCCTGCGGGCAGCTCGTCGAGGGTGAGGCCGCCGGGGTGGATGAGCGCGTCCCTGATGTCGTCCCGCTTGAGGAAGGCGGCGAACGTGGTGCCCGCCGGGAGCGGCCGGTCCGCGGGAATGTCCTTGACGCAGTGCACCGCGAGATCCGCCTCACCGGCGAGCAGCGTGGCGTCGACCTCCTTGGTGAACGCCCCCTTGCCGCCGAGCGCCGCCAGATCGCCCATCCAGCGGTCCCCCGAGGTGGTGACCGGCACGACCTCGGTACGGATGCCGGGGTGCAGCGCGGCGAGTTCGGCGCGGACGCGCTCCACCTGGGCGAGGGCCATGGGGGAGGAGCGGGAGACGATGCGGATCAGCTCAGGAACGGACATGCGGTCCACGATAAGGGCTCCGGAGGGGTGCCTCGGACACACGTCCAACTGATCAAAGGACCGTAGGCATGGGCGAGTTGGTGCGGTGAGGTCGGGGCGAACGCAGCTACTGCGCGCCTGGGGAGGTGTTCCGGGCGTGTCGCCCCGGGGCACCTCGTGAGCCACTCGGACCGCCTTCCGGTCCGCCCCGGCAGGCGCTCACCCCGCCCCACCCGCGCTTCTCCGGCGTGCGCGCGCCCCGCCCGCCTCATAGCGTGAGGTGCACGCAGCCGCGGCCCCGGCGCCGCACGGCCCCTGGGAGGCCCCATGTCCAGCCCCGCCGCGCCGGAGCGCCGGACGGAGATCGTCCTCGAACCGATGACGGCCACCCATCTGGCCGACGTCCTCGCGCTCGGCGGCCGCGTCTACGACACGACGGTGAAGCCGTACACCTCCTGGTCCCTGTCGGCGATCGCCCGGCACATGGACGGCGAGGCGTCCGCCTGCTGGGTCGCGCTGGCCGGGGACCGCCTCGCCGGTTACGTGCTCGGCTCGATGGGCTTCGACCAGCGCACCGACTGGGGCAACCTGGAGTGGATCGCGAGCGCGCCGGAGTACCGGGGACAGGGCATCGCAAGTCGCCTCGTGAAGGCCTGCTGCGCGACGCTCACGGAGGCGGGCGCGAGAGCCGTCGTCACCGACGTGGAGTCCCGCAACACCGCGTCGGCCGCCCTGATGCGGAGCAACGGCTTCGAGGCGAGCGTGTCCGTGACGTTGTTCGTGCGCGATACGCCGCGGTAGCCGAATCGCGCACGCCCCCGTGGAGCGGGCGGGCGTGCCACCCAGGACACGCCCGCCCGCACTCGGGACGAGTCCCGCGGCATTCGGGATCAGAGATGCCGCGGTCGCCCGGCGCGCTTCGGGTGCGGCCCCGCCCTTCACCCGTCGGCACGTCCTCCGGGCTCCAGCGGTGGTGCCTGCACGCCGCAGCAGGTCTTGCACTGCGGCTCGTTGCCGCGCTCGTCGTGCCAGGCCGCCGGGCTCGGCCGGACGAACACCGCGGCGGCCGCCGCCGCGAGGGCGAACAGTGCCGCGCAGCCCACCGCCGCCCTGCCGAAGGAGGCGTTCAGCGCGTCGGGATCCGCGTACGCCGTGCCGGACAGGCCGACGGCCAGCGGCAGCCCGGCCACCACGAGCAACTGCGCGATGCGCGCCGCGGTGTTGTTGACCCCGCTGGCCAGCCCCGCGCGGCTCGCGTCGACCGAGGCGAGCACGGTCGCGGTGAGCGGCGCCACGAACAGACTCATGCCGAGGCCCAGTACGACGACGGCGGGCAGTACGTCGGTGACGTACGCCGCGCCCGGCCGGACCCGCAGCATCAGCAGCACCCCGGCGGCCGCCACCAGCGGCCCCGCGACGAGCGGCAGTCGCGGGCCGACGCGTCGCGCCAGATCTCCGGCGGACGCGGACAGCAGCAGCATCAGGACGGTGATCGGCAGCGTCGCCGTGCCCGCCTGGAGCGCGTCGTACCCGAGGGTCGTCTGCAACTGCACCGGCAGCATGAACAGGATGCCGCCGATGGCCGCGTACAGGCAGAGCGTCATCACGTTGGCCGCGGTGAACAGGCGCGAGCGGAACAGTCCGAGGGGCAGCATGGGATTCCGCCTGCGGTGTTCGACCAGGACGAAGACGGCCCCGGCGGCGAGCCCCAGGACCCCCGGCAGGATCACTCCGCCCGCCGACGTGTCCCCGGACGCGCCGATCAGCGAGAAGCTGACGCCCGCGAGGAACAGCGCGGCGAGGCACGCGCCGGGCACGTCGAACGGCTGCTGGGCCGCCGACTCGTCGCGGCTCTCCGGCACGTGCCGCACCGCGAACAGCACCAGCGCGGCCAGCGGCACGTTGATCAGGAAGATCCATCGCCAGCCGGGCCCGTCGATGAGCCAGCCGCCCAGGAACGGACCGACCGCCCCGGCCACCCCGCCCAGCCCCGACCAGGCGCCCACCGCGCGGGCCTGGTCGTCGGGGCGGTACGAGGCGCCGACGAGCGCCAGCGAACCCGGCGTGAGCAGCGCCCCGCCGACGCCCTGGAGGGCGCGGGCCGCGATCAGCATCCCGGCGTCCTGCGCGAGCCCGCAC
>NZ_LIPN01000118.1:0-281 GCF_001418325.1 Streptomyces atriruber
CGGGCCGGGGAAGCGGCGCCGGACGGGGACCTGGCCGACCTGGGGACGCCGGACACGCCCGCGGAGCAGGTGCGGGCCGGGGCGGAGGCCACCGGGGCGCCGGGCGGGGGCGGCGCCGGGGGCAAGGCGCACAAGGAGCGCCACGGGCCCGCGTGGGCGCTGCGCGAGTCGCTCGACTCGGACACCCTCCACCTCGCCGTGCAGCTCGACTTCGATCACCAGGAGCGCAGGCCCGACGTGCGGCCGGGTCCTGGCACGCCCGCCTCGGGGACACCCGCGGC
>NZ_LIPN01000118.1:297-17390 GCF_001418325.1 Streptomyces atriruber
CGAGGAGCACGAGGAGCACGAGGAGCGGGAAGCGCAACGGGACCCGGCAGAGCCCGCCCCGCGCCGTCACGTGCTCGTCATGGCACTGCTCCTCGCCACCGCACTCGCCCTGTACTGGCTGCCCGTCCTCGGCCTCGGCGAGAAGGACCTGGACGACATGGGCGGGCTCGGGCTGATCACCGTGCTGCCCATGCCGACGCTGATCGGCGCCGCCCTGCTGGTCGTCGTGTTCGCCACGCTGCTCTGGATGGACCGGCCGATCAAGAGCCTCCTCCTGCTCACCCTGCTCGCGACCGTGGTGTCCCTGCACGCGCTGCCCGCCGTCATCGAGACCGAGCCGCGGTTCGCCACGGCCTGGCAGCACCTGGGCTTCATGGAGTACATCGACCGGACCGGCACCGCGGTGCCCGATCTGGACGCCCGCTGGAGCTGGCCCGGCTTCTTCGCCGCGGCCGCCTTCGTCGCCGAGGCATGCGGCGTCTCGGACATGACCGAGGTGATCCGCTGGTGGCCGACGGTCATCCAACTGCTCTATCTGGCACCGATGTTCCTGCTCGTGCGCTCCATGCGGGCGGCCTGGCGCGCCAAGTGGGCAGGCCTGTGGATCTTCGTCCTGAGCGGCTGGGTGGGACAGGACTACTTCTCCCCGCAGGGCTTCACGTTCCTCCTCTACATCGCGTTCGTCGCCGTGCTGATGGTGTGGTTCCGGGCCCCTCGCGTGCTGTGGGCCAAGCGGCGTCCCGGCGAGCCGGAGGTCGAGCCGACCGGCCGCAAGGAGCGGGCCGTGCTGCTCCTGGTCCTGATCGGCCTCTTCGCCGCGACGGTCCCCGCCCACCAGCTCACGCCGTTCGTGATGCTCGGCGTGCTGACGGTGCTCGTCCTGGTCGGCCGCTCCGAGCTGCGCGGCCTGCCGATCCTGTTCGGCGTGCTCGTCGTCGTATGGCTCGGCTTCCTCGCCGAACCGTACTGGTCGGGGCACTTCGACGAGCTGTTCGGCGGGGTCGGCGGCGTCGGCGGGAACGTGTCCTCGTCGGTCTCCGGGCGCATCGAGGGCGGCAGTTCGACCCACCAGCTGGTGCTGTACACGCGCGTGGCGATGGCGGGCAGCGTGCTGGCGTTCGCCTGCTGGGGCTGGTGGCGGCGGCGCTTCTACAAGTACGGCGAGCGCTCGCTGCTCGTTCTGACCTTCGTGCCGTTCCTGGGCTTCGGCATGCAGTCGTACGGCGGCGAGATGGCCCTGCGCGTCTTCATGTTCGCGCTGCCGGGCGCCGCCCTGCTCGCCGGTCTCGCGCTGTTCCCGCGGGCGGGCATCACGCCGGACGAGCGGGACCGCGACCGGGTGAGCCTCGCGCCGCTGGCCGCGCTGATGGCCGGTCTGGTCCTGATGGGCGGCTTCCTGGTGGCCCGCTGGGGCAACGAGCCCTTCGAGCGGATCCGCCCGGGCGAGGTCGCGGCGATGGAGTACCTGTACGAGCACGACGACCCGACGGCGCGGCTGCTCTGGATGAGCAACGACACGGTCGAGAACGTCACCCCGTCGATTCCGTGGGGCGCCCGTGACATGGAGAAGCTGGAGTACGTTCCCACGCTCGCGCCCGCCGACCCGGTCCTGGTGTCGGGCCTGGTGAAGTCCCTGAAGGACGCGGGCCCCAACTCGTATCTGATGATCAACCGCAGCCAGACGACCTATCTGCAGATGGACGCCGGCTACTCCGCTTCGTGGGAGCCACGGATCATCCGCCACCTCGACGACCGCAGGGACCTCAAGAAGGTCTTCACCAACGCCGACGCGAGCATCTACACCCTGAGCAGACAGCCGGACGGCAGGGCCGCGAAGCCCGATCCGGGGCCGATCGGGCCGAAGGTGACGTGGACGCCGTGGTCGGTCGTGGGCGGGCTCGCCGCGGTGGCGCTCATCCTGCTGCTGGGAGCGCGCGAGCTGGTGCGGGTCGCCGCGGCACCGAGCGTGCGGCAGCAGCGGTGGCTGCAGGGCAGCTTCTGGTTCTCGCTGCCGCTGCTCGCGGTGCTGCTCGCCTCGCTGATCCAGCGGTTCGTGACGATGGCGTGAGCGCGCCGCTCCTCACCGCTTCAGCCACTTCACCTCGTACCCCGCCATGTCGAACCGCCGGCCGTCGACCTTCGCGCTGATCCGCCGGTCGAGGGTGTTGACCACGAGGACGGCCCGGTCGTCGGCGAGGACCCGGACGCCTGGCCGGTCGTCGGCTGCGACGGACACCTTCGCGTACTTCGTGCCGGGGCCGAACTCCTGGCCGAACCGCCCGATGAGCTTCAGCATCGGCAGCTCGGCTCCGCCGTCCCGCAGTTGCGTGGCGGACCAGAGGCAGCCCGCGCACTTCGTGCCGCGCTTCTGCGGGTTCCAGTAGAAGCCGCTCGTGGCGCCGCCGCGGACCATCGCCATCAGGCCGGACGCCTGGACGGCGACGCGGTGCGCCTCGGACCAGTCGTCCCGGTCGTCCCGGTCGTCGCCCGGCTCCACGTAGTACTCGGCCCACCACAGCGGCAGGTCGCCGGTCCGCTCGCGCACCCACTTGCCGACGTCCGTGAACTTTTCGGTGGCCCGGAACTCGTCGGGGAGCAGTTCGTCGTCCGCGGTGTAGCTGGAGCCGTCGACGACGACGAAGTCGGCGCCCGCCTTGTTCTTGTTCCAGTGGTCGAAGGCGTCGAGGATCCGCTGGTCCATGCGGCCCCAGGGGCCCCTCGGCTCCTTCGCCACGCCCTCGGTCTGGCGCGGGTCGACGCTGTTCATGACCAGGTAGGGGCCGCCGACCATGATGTCCTCGTCGACCTTCTTGAGCGCCTTGTAGACGAGGTTGTAGAGCTCCGTGTACCCCTCGTAGTCCCAGCGGCCCTTCTCGTCGTTCCAGAAGCCCTTGAACTCGTTCCAGACGACGAAGTGGCGGACGTCGGGATAGCGCTTCGCGACGGTCGCGGCGAGCTCGGCGAAGTCCTCGTAGTGCGCACGGTCCGGGGCGGTCTCCAGGGACTGCTTGCTCCAGTCCGTCTTGTCCGCGCCGGGTTCGCCGCCCTTCATCCAGTCGGGCGCGCAGCACAGCGTGACGACGGGGATGCCGTCGCTCTCCCGGACGAAGTCCATCCGGCGGTCCATCGCGGAGAAGTCGTAACGCCCCTTCACCGGCTCGGGATTGCCCGCGCCCCAGCCCATGATGTGCTGGATCTGCGGGAGGGGCCTGCCCTGGTCCGCGAGCTCGGTGCGGACCCGCTCGACGGCCTTGTCCTCGCCCTCGTCCGCGCTGTACTGGGTGTGGGTGAAGCCCCAGCCCACCTGCGGTCTGGCGTCGCCGGGCGGGACGGCGGGGGTGCCGTGCACCTTGTCCCCGTCAGGAGTGGTGCCCGCGGTGCTGCCCGTGTCGCCGGGCAGCGTGTTGACCAACGTGATCACCAGGGCCAGCGCGACCAGACCGACACCGAGCAGGGCGGCGAGACGCCACCGCCGTGCGTCCGCATTCCACTCATGACGTCCCATCAGCGGCAAGAATATCGGGACAAGTCGGCGGTGGGACAGGTTCCGGACGACCGCCCGGTGACGGTTTCCGAAACGAATCCCGTGGCGGTTGCCGGATGGATCTCCGAATCCGGCAGTTGGGACGCACCGCGGAAAGCGGATGCACAACGGCGGCCGCGTGCCGGATCATGTCGTCATGTCTGCGAACCCACAGGACGCCCTGCCGATCCGGCTCAACGTCGACGACAGCGACTCCCCGTCGGATGTCGTGGACGCCCTCTTCCTCGGCCGTTTCGCGACGGGTGAGCAGCCCTTCTCGCACAGTGCGAACATCGACCGCGTCAAATCCGGTTCCACGCTGCTGCCGCCCGGGGCCGTGGTGCTGCGCGCGGCCCGCGACGACGACCGCAGCGCCACGCTCGCCGAGGGCGACGGCTGGACGCTGCTGGTCTCCCGCTGGAACCGCGGCGCGGACGTCACGGTGACGGCGACCACCGCCGAACTCGCCGAGAAGGTCCTGAAACAGGCCACGGACGGCGCGCAGGACGAGCCCGAGCCCCAGCCGGAGAACGTGACCATGGGCTTCTGGTACGTCTCCCCGCGCCGCGGCCCGCACCGCACGACCCGGCAGATCTCGGCCGGTACATGGGAGGAGGTGCGGCCCAACTACACGGCACCGGTCGCCGACGCCATGGACACCCTGATGAAGACGGTTCCCGAGGACATCTCGGGCCGCCTGCTGCTGCTCCACGGCCCGCCGGGCACGGGCAAGACGTCGGCGCTGCGGACGCTCGCGCGCTCGTGGCGGGACTGGTGCCAGGTGGACTGCGTGCTGGATCCCGAGCGGCTGTTCAGCGATGTCGGCTATCTGATGGACATCGCCATCGGCGAGGACGACGGGACGGCGAAGGGCCGCTGGCGGCTGCTGCTCCTGGAGGACTGCGACGAGCTGATCCGCGGCGAGGCCAAGCACACGGCGGGGCAGGCCCTGTCGCGCCTGCTCAACCTCACGGACGGCCTGCTCGGCCAGGGCAGGAACGTCCTGGTGGGGGTCACGACCAACGAGGACCTGGAGCGCCTGCACCCGGCGGTGGTCCGCCCCGGCCGCTGCCTGGCCCGCATCGAGGTGGGCCCGCTGACCCGCCCCGAGGCGGTGGAGTGGCTCGGCACGGAGGAGGGGGTGTCCCGCGAGGGCGCCACCCTCGCGGAACTGTTCGCCCTGCGCCGGGGCACGTCCCCGACGTCGGTGCCGGACCAGCGGGAAGGGGCGGACTCGGGGCTGTATCTGTAGGGCCCCGGAGATCCGGCGGACAGGCCCTAGCCGGAGTTCCCGTAGGCCGCGCGCAGGGCGTCCCGCACCGCGGCGAGCGCGGCCTCCTCCGAGAGGCCGATCCGGCGGACCCGCTCGGCGTACGCCTGTGCCTCGGCCGACGCGGCCTTCGCCGACGCGTCCCCCGCCGCCGCGACGAACGTCCCGTTCCGCCCCCGGGTCTCGATGACCCCGTCGGCCTCCAGCGCCCGGTAGGCCTTGGCCACCGTGTTGGGGGCGAGCCCGAGTGATTCGGCGAGCCCCCGCACGGTGGGCAGCTTGTAACCGGCCGGCAGCGCCCCGGACCGCGCCTGCTCGGCGATCCGGGCCCGCACCTGCTCGTACGGCGCGTCGGCCGCGCCCCCGTCGATGTCGATCTTCAATGTCACGGGGTGATTGTCCCGCACCCCCCGCCGCTCGCAACGCCGCCGTGGCCGCGGAACCGCCCTGACCGCGGAAAATGAGGCGCGGCCCGGCGCGCCCCACGCGTACCGTGCGGCTCCATGACAGTGATCGTCCGAGCCCTCGAACACGACGGGCCGACAGCAGCCGCGGACGACGCGGGTTTCGCCGCCGTACGCCGGGCCTGCGTACCCGCCATGCTCGCCACCTCCGCCTCGGTCGCCTTCGACCGCGCCCACGCCCATGCGGACTCCGGCTACCGGCAGTTGATCGCGGAGACCGACGGTGAGGTCATCGGCACGGCGCAGGTGGGCATCGCCTACGACAGCCCGGAGCCGGGCCAGGGCTTCGCCAACGTCTACGTACATCCCGAGCGGCTCGGCAGGGGCGCGGGGACGCTGCTCCTGCGCACCGCGGAGGAGTACCTCGCGGACGCGGGCGCGCGGGACGTCTACTCGTGGGTCCTCGACGAGCCCGCGAACCTCGCCTTCGCCGCCCGCCACGGCTACCGGGCGCGGCGCAGCGCGCACTTCCTCCGCCTGGACCTGGCGCACGGCACGCTGCCGCCCCGCCGCGAGCCGCCGGCCGGGGTCGAACTGGTCGCCGGATCGGTGTTCGCGGACGACGCGCGTCCGCTGTTCGCGCTCGACGCGGAGACGGTGGCGGACGAACCGAGCGACGTGGGAGCCGAGTTCTCGGACTACGAGCACTGGTTCGCCGAGACCTGGCGCCATCCGCTGGTCAGCCAGGAGCTCACCACGGTGGTGCTCGTGGACGGCAGCCCGGCAGCGTTCAGCCTGGCCCGCGCGGACGGTGCGGGGCGCTATTCGTCCAACATGACCGGCACCGCACGCGCCCACCGCGGCCGCGGCCTGGCCAAGCTCGCCAAGAACGACTCCCTGCACCGGGCCCGCGCGGCGGGCTGCACGGAGGCGTTCACCGGCAACGACGCCGGGAACGGGCCGATGCTGGCGATCAACGAATGGTTCGGTTACGAGATCTGCGGAACGGAGGTCCGCCATGTCCGCACCCTCGGCTGACGCGACGGAGTCGCTGGACGTCGCCCTGGTGAAGGCGGGCCGGACCAAGATCCGTTATCCCGCGCGGCTGCTGCACGACGACGGGAACCACCTCGCCGTCCGGGCGCCCTGGGCGGCTCCCGGGGTACGGGACTTCGGCTTCGTGCGCTTCGAGCCGGGCGACGTCTTCGTCGAGCACTACTGGCGCGACCGCTGGTACGCGATCAAAGAGGTGTACGCCGGGGACGGGACCCTCAAGGGCTGGTACTGCGACGTGACCCGCCCGGCCGTCCGCGCCGGTGCCGTCCTCACGGTGGAGGACCTGGACCTGGACCTGTGGGTCTCGGCCGACCGCGGCACCGTATTGCGCCTGGACGAGGACGAGTTCGCGGAGAGCGGGCTCGCGGCCGCGGACCCGGCGGCGGCCGCCGCGGCGGTCCGCGCCCTGGACGAGCTGGAGGCGCTGGCCCGGGGCGCGGGCTTCGATCTGAACTGCTCGGCGACCGGCTGAACTACTCGGCGACCAGCTCCACTTCGTAGCCCCACGCGTCCTCCAGATAGGCGGCGTACCGGCCCTCGCCGCCTGCGTGGGGGTGCCGGTCCGCGAAGAGCAGGGCCCAGCCGTGGTCGGGCGCGGCGGCCACGAGGCGGTCGAGCACGGTCCGGCCCGCCACGTGGAACGCCAGGTGGTTGAGGCCGGGGCGGTGCCGGTCGTGGCCGCCGGGCCGCAGGTCGGGCGACTGTTCGAGGACCACATACGCCTCGTCGCGCCGCCAGCTGCGGCCGTGGCCCCAGCGCTGGAACGGCACGTGACCCAGCTCGCCGAGGAGCCAGCCCCACGAGACCTCGGCGGCCTCCAGGTCGGGCACCCACAGCTCCACGTGGTGGACCCCGCCCGGCCGCACCGGGGCGAGGGATTCCGGCGCCGTGGTGCGCTCGCCCTCATAGGCCACGGCTTCCTCGTCGGACTGCCAGTGCACGATGAAGCGTTCGCCAGCGCGCCAGGCGGCCAGGCCCGCCCTGCAGTACGCCACCATGTCGTGCGGCAGGGCGGACAGGGGGTACCAGACGAGCTCGGCGCACTTGTCCGGCTCGGCGTTGACCGGCTCGCCGCCCGCGCCGTGCTCCGCCGAGAAGAACCAGCCGATGCGCGGCGCCTCCCCGGGACCGCGGTGCTGGACGACCGCCTCCATGCGCAGGTCGGCGGGGGCGAGGTCGAGCCCCAGCTCCTCGCGCGCCTCCCGGATCACGGCCGCGCGGACGTCCTCGCCGTCCTCCACGTGGCCGGAGGGGAGGTGCAGGAGGCCGTCCCCGTACCCCGTACCGGCGCGGCGGGCGAGCAGCACCTCGTCGCCGCGGCGCAGGATCAGGTGGACGTCGACGACCTCGGTGTGCCGGGCCGGGGCGTCCGGCACCACGCCCACCAGCGCATACCGCTCGTCCTCGGCCGGGGCGCCGCACAGCCGCGCGTCCCCCGAAAGGCGCTCGGAGTGGAGGCGGGCGACCAGCGGTGTCAGGGCCGCCACCAGGCGGGACATGGGCAGGGCCACGGGGCTCGCCGTCCCCCGCGCACCCGCGACGAGAACCAGCCTGCCGCCGGGCCGCAGCAGGCCGCGCCAGTGCCGCAGGGCCGCCTCGGGGTCCGCCGTCGTCCCGAGGGCGTCGTGGGCCAGCACGACGTCGAACCGCCGCCCCCGGCCCGGCGGGCGGTCCGCGTCGCCGACCGGCATCTCGGTGACGCGGTGGCCCTGATCGGCGGCGAGCAGGGCGAGGCCGCCGGTGCCGAGGGCGAGGACGTCACCGGGGGTGGCCGGAAGCCAGTCCCGCAGCCGGTCGGCCCAGTCGATCGCCTCGTTGCTCGTCATGCCCCGATGGTCGCAGCTGCCACTGACATTCGGCCCTCGATCAGAAAGCGGGCGCCAAGAGGTCTACGACAGGCCTTGAATGGACATCGGTAAGGCAGGAAGCAGAAGGCAGGGAGGCCGCCATGCGCCGAGTGACCACACACAAACCCGCCGCCAAGTCCGTGAGCCGTCGGGTGCGGGAGCGTCAGGAGGCGGAGGTCCGGCCGCAGGAGAGGCCCGAGGTCCGCAAGGACATCCAGCGGACGTGGTGGCCGGACGGCTGAGGAGCCGCGGATGAGACGCCGTCAGCGCTCCTGGAGCCGCTTGCGGTAGTGGATCCGGTCGTACGGTCCGTCCACGCGCCGCTCGACGACCTCGTACCCGTACCGCGGGTAGATCTTCTGGTTCTCCCACATCAGGGCGTTGGTGTAGAGCCGGATCTCGGGGAGGCCGAGCTCACGCGCGTGGTCGTCCGCGAAGGAGAGCAGACGACGGCCCACCCCCTGCCCCGCGGCATCGGGGTGGACCGCGATCGACTCCAGGAGGAGCCTGCCCTCGTAGGGGCGCGGTACGAGCACCAGGAGACCCACCACTGGGTCCCCGGTGACGTACACGAATCCCGCCGCCACATCGGCCGCGTGATCGGCCTCCATCGGGCTGGGGACGCGCCCGATGCGTTCGATGTAGCGGTGGTACGCCGCGTCCGTGACCGCCCGCACGGCGGGCACGTCGGCGGCAGTGGCGGGGCGGATGCCCGTGGAACCCTCGATGGTGGTCATGCCTCTACGTCTACGGCACGGCGGCGCGCCCGCACCACCGCCTTCTTCAACAAGGGCCAGGCCACGATCAGGACGATGAGGCCATAGACCGTCGCGGAGAACGGCGTGATCAGGCCGCTGACGTCGCCGTCGCTGATCTGCAGGGCGCGGCGCAGCTGTTGCTCGGCGTTCGGGCCGAGGATGACGCCGATGACCGCGGGCAGGATCGGCAGCCCGTAGCGCCGCATGCCGAAGCCGATCAGGCCGATGACGAGGAGGATGACCAGGTCGAGCGGTTCGCCGCCGACCGCGTAGGCGCCGACGGCCGCGAAGAAGAGGATGCCCGCGTAGAGGTAGGGGCGCGGAATGCGCAGGAGCTTCGCCCAGACCGGGGCGAGGGGCAGGTTCAGTGCCAGCAGGAGCACCATGCCGACGAAGAGCGAGGCGATGAGGCCCCACACGAGGTCCGGTTCGCGTTCGAAGAGGAGCGGTCCCGGCTGGATGCCGTACTGCTGGAAGGCGGCGAGCATCACGGCGGCGACGGCGGTCGTGGGCAGGCCGAGCGTGAGCATGGAGACCAGCGTGCCCGCCGCCGAGGCGGAGGCCGCCGACTCCGGGCCCGCGACGCCCTCGATGGCGCCCTTGCCCCACTCGTCCTTGTGCTTGGACAGGCGCTTCTCGGTCACGTAGGAGAGGAAGGTGGGGATCTCCGCGCCGCCCGCGGGGATGGCGCCGAACGGGAAGCCGATGAGGGGGCCGCGCAGCCAGGACTTCCAGGTGCGCCGCACGTCCTTCCGCTCCAGCCAGGGGCGGCCCACGGGGATCGCCTGTCCGCTGCTGCGACGCAGGTGGGCGGCGACCCACAGGGCCTCGCCGATGGCGAAGAGGCCCACCGCGACGATGACCACGTCGATGCCGTCGGCGAGTTGGAGCGAGCCGAAGGTGAGGCGCTGCTGGCCCGTCATCTGGTCCAGGCCGACCAGGCCGATGGTCAGGCCGATCAGGAGCGAGGCGAGGCCGCGGATGCGGGACGAGCCGAGCACGGAGGTGACCGCGATGAAGGCGAGCACCATGATGGCGAAGTAGTCGGGCGCGCCGATGTCGACGGCGAGGTCGGCGACGGTCGGTGCGAGCGCCACCAGGAGCAGCGTGCCGATCATGCCGCCCGCGAAGTGGCCGATGGCGGCGGCCGCGAGGGCCTGGGCGCCCCGCCCGGCCCTGGCCATCGGGTGGCCTTCCATCGCCGCGACGACGGCGGCGCTCTCGCCGGGCGTGTTGAGCAGGATCGAGGTCGTCGAGCCGCCGAACATCGCGCCGTAGTAGATGCCCGCGAACATGATGAACGCGCCGGTCGGTTCGAGTCCGTACGTGACCGGGAGCAGCAGGGCGACCGCCATCGCGGGGCCGATGCCGGGCAGCACGCCGATCGCGGTGCCGAGCAGGACGCCGACGGCCGCCCAGAGGAGGTTGACCGGGGTGAGGGCGGTGCCGAAGCCGTCCATGAGGGAGGTGAAGGCGTTCATGTCACAGCACTCCCATCAGGGGGCCGCCCGGCAGGGGCACGCCGAGCAGGTTGTTGAAGACTTCGTACGTGACGACGGAGAGCCCGGCGGCGATGAGCGGGTCGCGGTCGGGACGGCGGCTGCCGAGGGCGTGGGCGGAGCCCCAGAAGAGCAGGGCTCCGGCGACCGGGAAGCCGACCGGTTCGATGAGGACGGCGGTGGCGAGGAAGACGCCCGCCAGGAGCAGGACGGTGCGCCAGTCGGCGGGTTCGGCCAGGTCGATGTCCTCGCCGCCCTCGGCCTCGCCGCGGCCGCCGCGCAGCACGTCCACGGCGAGCAGCAGGGCGACGACGAGCAGCCCGGCGCCGACGGCGATCGGCACGGTCTTCGGGCCGATGGGGCCGCGCTGGGCGATCTCGACGTCCATGGTGAGCGCGTCGGTGAGGACGAGGGCGCCGAGGGCGAGGAGCAGGACGCAGACGCCGAGTTCGGAGTGTTCGCGCAGCCAGGAGCGGCTGGGCGGCGGCTCGTGGGGGACGTCGGTGGTGGTCACAGTCCGAGCTCCTTCAGTACCGACACGACGCGCTTGTCCTGGGCGTCCAGGAAGTCGCCGAACTTCTTTCCGGTCAGGAAGGCGTCGTCCCAGCCGTTGGTCTGCAGGGACTTGCGCCACTCGGGCGAGTCGTGGAGCTTCTCGATCAGCCCGGTGAGCTTCTTGCGCTCGGCGTCGCTGAGGCCGGGCGGGGCGACGATGCCGCGCCAGTTGGTGAAGTTCACGTCGTAGCCGGACTCCTTGAGGGTGGGCCCGTCCAGGCCCTTCACCCGCTCGGGCCCGGTGACGGCGAGCAGCCGCAGCTCCCCCGACTTGATCTGGTCGAGGTACTCGCCGACGCCGGAGACGCCGAAGGCGACCTTGCTGCCGAGGATGGAGGCGAGCAGTTCGCCGCCGCCGTCGAAGGGGACGTAGTTGACCTTCTTCGGGTCGATGCCGGCGGCGCGTGCCATCAGCATCGGGGCGAGGTGGTCGGGCCCGCCGGGGGACGAACCGCCGCCGACGGGCACCTTGCCGGGGTTCTTCCGCCAGGCGTCGACGAGCTGTCCGATGGTCTTGTACGGGGAGTTCTTGGCGACCACGACGACGTCCTGCTCCTCGGTGAGCCGGGCGATGGGTGTCGTGTCGGCGAGTGTCTTGGGCGAGTCGTTGGAGCGGGCGGCGCCGACGACGCCGAGGCCCATGGACATGGCGAGCTTGCCGTTGCCGTGCTCGCCGACGAGCCGGGTCAGGCCGACGGTGCCGCCCGCGCCGGGCAGGTTGAACACCTCGATGTTGTGGGTGAGTTCGGCGTCCTCGGCGTTCTTCGCCGCGGTGCGTGCGGTGATGTCGTAGCCGCCGCCGGGCGTGTTGGGGACCATGAAGCGCAGGCCGGGGATCTGTGTGCCGGTGTCGGCGCCGCTGCCCGTGGTGAGCAGCGGCGGCGCCACGAGCACGAGGAGTGCGGCCCCGAACAGGGCGAGGGGGGTGCGCAGGCGCACGTGTGCCACCACCTGTCGGTTACGTCGGAGTGGGCATGGGTGTGAGGTGGCCCACATGTTGCCCGGGCGTTAACAACCTGTCTCTCTTCCGGAACCAACGGACGTTGTGGTCGTTGTGGTCGCGCCCATAGCCTGCGGCGATGACAAGGGTGCTGGTCGTGGACGACGACTTCATGGTCGCCAAGCTGCACAGTCGGTACGTCGCGGCGGTGGAGGGTTTCACCGTCGTCGGGGCCGCCCACAGCGGCGCCGAGGCGATCGACGCGGCCCGGCGGCTGCGCCCCGACCTCGTACTCCTCGACGTGTATCTGCCCGACATGGACGGCATCGCGGTGCTGCGCGAGCTGCGGGCGGCCGAGGAGCGCGATCCGGCGCGGCGGCCGGTGGACGCCCTGTTCATCACGGCGGCGCGGGACGCGGAGGTGGTGCGGGCCGCGCTGCGGGCGGGCGCCCTGCACTACCTCATCAAGCCGTTCAACCGGACGGCGCTGCACGAGCAGTTGCGGCACGTGGCGGCGTTGCGGGCCCGCCTCGACGGCCTCGGTGAAGCGCGCCAGGAGGACGTGGACCAGCTCTTCGGCACCCGCCCGCCGGGCTCCCGCGAACTGCCGAAGGGCCTGGCCGCCCACACGGCGGACCTGGTGGAACAGACCCTGCGCGCCCACCCGGACGGCCTCTCGGCATCGGAGTGCGCACGGGCAGGCTCCCTGTCGCGCGTGAGCGCCCGCCGCTACCTGGAGTTCTTCGTGGACACCCGCCGCGCCGAGGTGACGCTCCGCTACGGGGGGACGGGGCGGCCGGAGCGGCGGTACCGGTGGGTGGGGTGATCCGTCCCCGGCGACGGACCGGGCCGCGCCCGCCTGGCTCTCTCCCTGGTTGAGCCTGGCGATACCTGGCGAATGGTGGCGCTGGGTCGAGCGGGCACCTGGCGCGCCGGTAGGTTCGAGAGGACCGGCGATGTCTCTCCCGGAACGCCCGCCCGGTCCGGGCGGGGCCCAACTCGGTTGGGCAGGCAGAGAGACAGGAGCCGGACACGATGGACGGATCGAAGCGGAAGGACAGGTGCCGCAGGCGCCCCCAGCGGTACGAGTGGGTGCAATTAGCGGCGCTGTCCCTCACGGCTGTCACCGCCATCGCGGGGTGCGTCGAGCGCTTCATGTGATGCATGAGGCGTGAGCCGGACGGATGAGCGAGCCCGGCCGACGGATGCTCGGCCGGACTCACCCGCCCCGCGCACGGGCCTGGCTCTGGGCTGCATTCCCGGAGCCGGGCCTTTGCGCGTGCGCGAGGGGCCTTCGGCGCCCTGCTGCGGGCCTCCGCGGGCGCTCCTGGACGAGATAACCCCAAGTCACGGCACTCATCAAGCCGTTACGACGGCCCTGTTCGGCAATTTGCGGCTTTTGCCGGTGGCGAATGATCTTGCTACCCCTGGCGTCTGCCTGGCGCGAAACGAGGAACTCCCAGGTGGCGAACTTCCGGGGGTAGCGAACCCTGGCGTATTGGCACCTCGGTCCGGCCGATCGCAGGACATGAGGGGGATGCGTGTGGTAGCGGGTGACACGGACACCCTTGGGCGCACTCGGATTCCCCCGGGAGCTCGGATTCCCCCCGGGAGCACGCGGATCCGCCCGTAGTGCGCGCAGCGGTCGAACAGGGACGTCCGAGGCCCCAGCCTGAGCCCCCGGTTAGGCCTTCCTTAAAGCGACCATAAGGATCTCCATCCCCCGCCCTCAGCAGGGGATTTCACGGATCTCAGGGGCTAGTTTTCTGGTCGCCGGGGCGGTGACGAACCGTCGGTGCCGCTGGTGATCGGGGGGCCGTGCCGCCCGTTCGCCATCGCCCCGTGTCCCCCTGAACCGCCGTTTGAGGAGAACCCCCATGTCTGCACGCCGCAAGGTCGCAAGCCTCGCCGCCGCCGGTGTCGCGCCGCTCGCCCTGACCGCCCTGTCGGTCACCCCTGCCGCCGCGCACGGCTCGATGACGGACCCGGTCAGCCGGGTCTCCGCCTGCTTCCAGGAGGGCCCGGAGTCGCCCAGGTCCGCCGCCTGCAAGGCAGCCGTCGCGGCCAGTGGCGCACAGGCGTTCTACGACTGGAACGGCGTGAACATCGCCAACGCCGCGGGGAAGTCGAAGGAGATCATCCCCGACGGCAAGCTGTGCAGCGCCGGCAACGACAAGTACAAGGGCCTGGACCTGCCGCGCGCCGACTGGCCGTCCAGCAAGCTGTCCGCGGGCAACCACACGTTCCGCTACAAGGGCACCGCCCCGCACAAGGGCTCCTTCGAGCTGTTCGTCACCAAGGAGTCGTACGACCCGTCGAAGCCCCTGAAGTGGTCGGACCTGGAGGAGAAGCCCTTCGTCAAGGTCACCGACCCGAAGATGGAGAACGGCGACTACGTCTTCGACGGGAAGATCCCCGCCAGGGAGGGCCGCCACCTGATCTACTCGATCTGGCAGCGCTCGGACTCCCCCGAGGCCTTCTACACCTGCTCCGACGTCGTCTTCGGCAAGGACAGCGGGGGTTCGGGCTCCGCCGCCCCCGCCCCGGCCGCCTCCGCCCCCTCCGACCAGGACATCGCGGCGGGTGCCGACAAGTCCTCCGTCGAGCACCACGGCCATGGGGACGCCGACGCCAAGACGGGCGCCGAGGCCACCGGGGCCGCTCCGGCCGCGGACGAGGCGACCGGCGACAACCGGCCCGAGGTGAACGGCGGCGCCGAGAAGCCGGTGACCACCGCGAACGACAACCTCGCCGAGACCGGCGGCAACAGCAACACGCCGTACATCGCGATCGGCGGCGCCGCCGCTCTCGCCGTCGGCGCCGCGGCGATGTTCGCCACGACCCGCCGCCGGGCCGCCGGACGCCACGGCCGCTGAACCGCCTGACGGGCCGCCGCCCTCCCCCGGTCGGGGAGGGCGGCGGCCCTTCGCGTGCTCGCGTCAGGACAGGCGGGCGTCAGGACAGGCGGGCATCAGGACAGGCAGGTGGTCGGCGTCGCGTGCTCCGGATCCAGCGCGTTCGCCACCTCGTGGTGGGCGACGCGGTCCAGGATGCCGATCGCGACATGCTCCGACAGGTCGACGGGGCAGAGGTCCTGGAGGGTCACGTTGTGGACGTTCGGACCGTTCAGGAACTGGGTGCGGTACGGGGTCACCACCTCGTCGTACTTGGTGGCGATGACGGTGTAGCGCACTCCGGGCACCGTGTCGCCGCCCTCGTTGAGCTTGGTGAGGAAGGGCGATCCGGCGATCTGGTCGGCGAGGCCCGGGGTCTTCGTGGTCAGCAGGTCCTCGATGCCGGGGAAGTACGGCAGCAGCTTGGTGAGACCGAGCAGGGTCGTGCCGTGGTTGTCGGGGGCGAGGCCGATCAGGGCGTTCACCTTGGCGGCGCCGCCGAGGAACTTGAGGTACTGACGCGGCATCATGCCGCCCTGCGAGTGCCCGACGAGGTCGGCCTTCTTCGCCCCCGTCGAGGCGAGCACCTTGTCGACGAAGGCATCGAGCTGCTCGGCCGACTTGTCGATGGGGCCGAGCCCGTTGAAGAACGGGACGCCCGGCAGCTGGCCGTAGTCCAGGGAGTAGACGCAGTAGCCCCGCTTGACCAGGTAGGGCGCGAGGACGAGCCAGTTGTCGACCGAGTTGCCGAACGTGCCGTGCACGAGGACGACCGGGCGGGGGTGTGCGGCGGACGGCTTGCAGGAGTAGTCGTTCCAGCCCCGCGATGTCGTCGTCGACGACGTCGCGGAGGCCCGCGCCGTGTCGGCCGCGGCCGTGGCGGCGGGGGTGAGGGTGACCGCGCCCGTGACGAGCAGGGCGGCGGCGAGCGCGCGCAGCGCTCGTCTCCAGGGCAGCATCGTGTGATCTCCTTGCGGCTCAAGGGAGTTGCGATGGCGGAGTGCGACGCCGTGATCCGGATCACCAGGATGTTGCGTGCACGACAAGCTACGCGCGAGTAGTGGAAGAGTGAAGTTACGCGTCGGTAAAAGTTCCAGCGATCACTGGCGCGGTCGCTCCACGCCTGGTCACGCTATGCCGCATCGCACTCCACCGGGTCACGCCACGCCGCGTCACGCCACGCCTGGTCACGCCCCCTGCCGCATCACGCCGCCAGCGTCCCCGGCACGATCGCGCCCGGACCGAACTTCTCCCGCGCCCGGTCGGCCACCTCCTCGATCCGGCGGGCCTTCTCGTCCGCCGGATCGAACGACAACTGGTGCGCGGCGCGTTCGGCGGGGCCGATCCCCTCGGCGCGCAGGGAGACGGCACGCACCCGGGCCCGCTGCAGGCCGAGTGCCTCGTACATCCGGTACGCGGCCGTGGTCAGCGCCGTGGAGTGGGCGGTCGGCTCCGCCAGGGTCCGGGACCGGGTGATCGTCGAGTATCCCGTGCGGTCCGCGTACCGCACGGTGAGGACCAGCGTGCGGCACACCTGATCCTCGCCGCGCATCCTCGCGCCCAGTTCCTCGGCACCGGAGAGCAGCGCGCGGCGATGCCGGAAGGGGTCTAGCTCGTCGCGGGGGAAGGGGCGCTCGGCGGAGAGCGAGCGGGCGGCAGCGTTCGGCACGACCCGGGTGCGGTCGATGCCCCGCGCCTTCTCGCTCAGCTCGCGGCCCGCGCGGGCGCCGACGAGCCGCTGCAGGGTGGACAGGGGCGCGGCGCCGACCTTCCCGAGGGAGTCGAGTCCGTACTCGCAGAGGGTGCGGGCGGTGGCGCGGCCGATGCCGGGCAGCTCACCGACCGGCCGGGCGGCGAGGAACTCCCGTACGCCGTCTTCCCCTTCGGGCACCGAGCGCGTCACGCCGGGTGCGGCGCCGCGCGCGGCCATCCGCGCCAGCATCGGCCCGGGACCCGCGCCGACCGCGCACTCCACCCCGTACAGCGCGAGCGCCCGCACCCGGATCAGCGCGGCGAGTTCGACGGCGCTCCGCCCGAAGTACCGCCGCGCGCCCCGCACGTCGACGAGCGCGGCGTCGGGCGGAAGCGCCTCGACCTGTGGAGTGAACTCACCCAGCAGGGCGAGGAGCTGGGGCAGGGCGGCCTCGTACATCGGCGGCAGCAGGAAGCGGACGTAGAGGGTGGTGATTGCGTCGTTCATCCCGCGCTCCCCGGACTCCGGTGCCACAACTTCCTTGTCGCCGCCGCCCCTTCACCCGCCGGACGCAGGTCCGCCCAGGGGTGCATCTCGTAGCCATTGGCCATGCGGATGCGACGACCACCGTCCAAGCCCTCCCCCTTCTCCTCC
>NZ_LIPN01000119.1 GCF_001418325.1 Streptomyces atriruber
GTCTCAGGTCCCGGCGGCCGGGTCGGGGGCGGTCAGGCGGCGCAGGACGTCGCAGGCCAGGTTGTGGGCGAGGGGCACCTTGAAGGCGTTGTCCCGCAACGGCTCGGCGGCGGCGAGCTCGGCATCCAGCGCCCGCGCGAACGCCTCGCCCGTCGGCGCGGCCCCCCGCAGCGCCTCCTCGGCGCGCCGGGCCCGCCAGGGCCGGTGGGCCAGCCCGCCGAAGGCGATCCGCACCTCCGCCACGACCCCGTCCCGGGCGGCCAGCAGCACGGCCACCGAGGCGAGCGCGAAGGCGTACGAGGCACGGTCGCGTGCCTTGCGGTAGGCCGAGACCGCGCCCGGCACCGGCCGCGGCAGCAGTACCCCGGTGATGAGCTCGCCGTGGGTGATCTCGGTGTCCGCCTGCGGCCGGTCGCCCGGCAGCCGGTGGAACTCGGCGGCGGGCACCGTCCGCGCCCCGCGCGCCCCCTCCAGCTCGACCTGCGCGTCGAGCACGGCCAGCGCGACCGCCAGGTCGGAGGGGTGGGTGGCGATGCACTGCGCGGAGTGCCCCAGCACCGCGTGGTCGCGGTGGACGCCCTCGCGCGCACCGCAGCCGGAGCCTGGCTCGCGCTTGTTGCACGGCTTGGCCAGGTCCTGGAAGTAGGGGCAGCGGGTGCGCTGGAGCAGGTTGCCGCCGGTGGTGGCCACGTTGCGCAGCTGGCCCGAGGCGCCCGCGAGCAGCGTCTGGGACAGCACGGGGTAGCGGGCGCGGATCAGCGGGTGGGCGGCGAGGTCGCTGTTGCGCACCGTCGCGCCGACGCGGACGGACCCGTCGGCGAGCTCTTGGACGGCATCCAGCGGCAGCCGGCTGACGTCGACCAGCGTCTCGGGCCGCTCCACGCCCAGCTTCATCAGGTCGACGAGGTTGGTTCCGCCACCCAGGTAGCGGGAGGTGGGCCGGCCGGCGTGCGCCGCGGTCGCCTCGTCCACGCTGTGGGCCCGCACATACATGAAGGACTTCACCGGACACCGCCCCCGGCGGCTTCGTGGGACCCGGCGGCTGCTGCCGCCTCGGCGGCCTGCGCGGCATCCACGGCTGCCACGGCCTCGACGATGTGCGGATAGGCGCCGCAGCGGCACAGATTGCCGCTGAGCCGCTCCCGGATCTCCGCCCGGCTCAGCCGCACCGGCGCGCCGCTTGCCGCGCCCGGATCCGTCACGTGCGAGGCCTCGCCCGCCCGGGCCTCCGCCAGGACCCCCAGGGCCGAACAGAGCTGTCCCGGCGTGCAGTACCCGCACTGGAAGGCGTCCCGCTCCACGAAGGCCCGCTGCAGGGGATGCGGCCCCTGGTCGTCGGCGCCGTGCAGTCCCTCGACCGTGGTGATGTCGCATCCCTCGACGGCGAGGGCCAGCAGCAGACAGCTGTTGGCCCGGCGCCCGTCCACCAGGACGGTGCAGGCACCGCACTGGCCGTGGTCGCAGCCCTTCTTGGCCCCCGTCAGGTCCAGCTGCTCGCGCAGCACGTCCAGCAGCGTGGAGCGGTGATCGACGACAGGGCGGTGGGTCCTGCCGTTCACCCGCAGGGGCACTTCCGAATGGAACACCTCGGTCCCCATGGCGCTCTGCTCCCTCGTCCCTGGCGTGGTCCGTGCCGTCATCGCCACTCCAGCCTGGGACAGGACGCCCGTTCCGGCATGCCGAGCCGTACGCGGGCTCCCGGCCGGGGCAGGGGGAGGGGAGGGCGGTCAGCGGGGCCGGGCTCCCGCGTACCGCCACAGCACGTGCACCACACGCAGCGCCGCGAGGACGGAGCCGACCGAGGCGCCCGCGACCAGCAGGAACCTTTCCGCGCCGGCCGGGAGCCGCCAGACGGCGACCGGACCGGCGATCGCCCCGAACACGACGGCCCCCAGGAAGCAGGCGCTGAGCAGCGCGTAGCCGATCTCCACGGTCATCTCGTCCCGCTGGGCCTGACTGCGACGGCTGGTCCCCATGACCGCAGAGCGTACCCAGGACCGCGCGGCCCCCCGCCAAGTCCCCCCCCGCACGGCCGCGCACCGCAGGGTTACGTCCCGCACGGCTGCGCGCCCGAACGCCCCCGCCCCTGCTCAGGGTCCCGGTGGATACCGGCCGCAACCCGCACGAACGAGCGGACCAGCGGATTCGCGTCCCCCGTGTTCCACGCCGCCACCAGCGGGCTGGGCGGCATGTCGCTCAGCGGTACCACGGCAAGCCCCGGCCCCGGCGCGTGGTCCACCAGGGTCATTCCCACGGTGCCGTTCCACAGCACGGCCTGCCGGCACTCCACGACCGCGCGCACCACCGGTCCCTCCCGGTGCTGCCCGCCGCCCCAGTAGGTCTGCCACAGCGGGTCGGTGCCCGGCGGGAAGCTGAACCAGCGCCGGTCGGCCAGCTCGGCCAGTCGCAGACGCGCGCACCGCGCCAGCGGGTCGTCGGCCCGCAGCAGCACCCCCACCGCGTCGGTCCGCAGCGCCCGCACCGACAGCCCGGTCTCCTGGAAGGGCCCCCGGGTCAGCGCGACATCGACCCGGCCGGCGTGCAGCCCGCAGGTGGGATCGGCCAGATCGGCCTCCCGGACGCGTACTTCCACGCCCGGATGCCGTCGGCGGAAGACGGCCGCCAGCCGGCTCAGCCCCGCATCGGCGCCGTCGCCCAGGACTCCGACGGTGATGGCCGTGGTCCCGGCCGCGGCGGCCACCCGTTCCCGCGCCAGGGCGGCCCGTTCGAGCAGGGCGCGCGCCTCGGCCAGCAGCACCGCCCCGGCCGCGGTCAGCGTGACGCCGCCCGGCGAGCGGACCAGCAGCACGGCACCGACCTCGGTCTCCAGCTGCTTGACGGCCCGGCTCAGCGGCGGCTGGCTCATGTGCAGCCGCACGGCCGCCCGGCCGAAGTGGAGTTCCTCGGCGACCGCCACGAAATACCGCAACGTCCGCAGCTCCATCCCGCCACGATACCCAGCCGGTATCGGCGCCCCGGAACAGGTCTTGGACGGCGTCCGCACCCCGGCGGTCCAATCGTCACCATGAACGACGCAGCAGACACAGCGGCAGCAGCCACAGCCACAGCCACAGCCACAGCCACGGACGCGGAAGCAGGGGCCGGGGGGCCCGCCGTCGTGGTGGTCCGCCCCGGCGAGGGCGAGAGGCTCACCCTGGGCACCACGCACATGCGCGTCCTGGAGGACGGCAGCCACACCGCCCACCGGCTGGGCCTGACCGAATCCGTCCTGGCCCCGCACACCCCCGGCCCCCCGCAGCACCGCCACGCCCGGCACGACGAGGGCTTCTACGTCCTGTCCGGCACCGTGCGGTTCACCGTCGGGGCGCAGGACCACGACGCCGGTGCGGGCACCTTCGTGCTGGTCCCGGCCGGCGCTCCGCACACCTTCGCCAACATCAGCGGCCGACCGGCCGTCATGCTCAGCATGTTCACCCCGGACCTGTACGTGCAGTACTTCCGGGACCTGCGGGACACGATCGCCGACGGCCGGCCCCTGACGCCCGACGCCAACCTGCGCACGATGAGCCGCTACGCCACCCGTCCCGCCGACCGCCCGGTGTCCTAGGGCCGGGCGGCCAGGGCGAGTTGGTGCAGGTCCTCCAGCGCGTCCAGGAGCACGGTGTCCTGATGCCACCTGATCCACTCGCCCAGGGTGCGGCCGGTGTCCTGCAGCGCCCGGAGCTGCGCCTGGGTGAAGCCGGTCAGCGGCCGGGCGTGGTGGGAGGAGATGACGCCGCGGACGGCCGCCCGGTCGTCGACGAGCGGAATGCTGTGGCAGGCCCGGCTGCCGGAGGTGAGGATCACCCGGCGCGTCTCGTCGTCGAACCCGGCCGAGGAGGCCACCTCCTTGACGGTGACCTGGCTGCCGGCTTCGACGGCCCGGGAGCAGGCGGTGTTCCCCTCGACGAAGGCGAAGTAGTCGGTGAAGTGCCGGGGCAGACCGGCGTGCTTGGCCATGCGCAGCACGTCGTCCTCGAGCAGCTGCACGTTGCCCATGTCCGTGCCGGTGACGGTCAGCACGCGGCGCAGCGCCGCGCCGAGCACCTCGCCCTGGTTGGCCGCGTCGAGCGGCCCGGCCCCGAGCGCGGCCAGGCCGGGCCGGGGGAGCCGGACCCGCTCGGTGAGCCACACCTCGGCGCCCGGCACGGGGCCGGGGGTGCGCACCACCGCGGCGGCCAGCTGGTGCAGCTTGATGTTGGCGCGCTGCGAGGCCCGGCGCAGCAGCTGGAACGCCTCTTGGGGGTGCGCCAGCCGGTAGCGCTCGACCAGGATGCCCTCGGCCAGCGCGATCCTGGGCCGCGCCCGCGCCCGGACCTCCAGCTCGGCCACCTGCGCGCGCAGTTGCTCGGCGGCGGCCCGCAGATGCTCCGTCTCCTCCCGGAGCGAGGGCTGCCGCGCGGGCGAGGGCGGCTGCTCCTCCGGGAAGGGGGACGGGGACGCGGTCGAAAAGGTGGTCAAACTGTCTCCCCCCGGCCGCATCCTGCTCCGGCCTTCGTTGCGATCGGCGAGCAGCAGTGACCGGGGCGCCGGCCCCGGACCCGGCCCCGTCCGGACCCTCCCGGCAGGCGCTGCTCCTCACCCACTGCGGCGACCGTATCCCGCCCGCCTGCCGGTGTCATGACCTGCCCGGCTCTCCGCGCCCGGCTGCAGGGGAGGCCGGAACCGGTCCCTGATCTTTGTGGGTTCTGCCGGTACGGCCGACGGACGGGGCCCGTAGAGACTGCCAGCCGAGGCGCCGCGCCACACCCCCGCATCGGGACGGGGCCGCGGGCCTGCCGAGACGCCGCAACGCCGACCACGGGGGAGAGGCACCACCATGAGCGCGCAGCAGCAGTACGACGAGATCGGTGAGGCGTACGAGGGGTTCAAGGCGCTGCCGCTGGAGCAGTACGCGGCGGTGCCCAGCTTCCTGGAGATGGTCGGGGACGTGCGCGGCCGCGCGGTCCTGGATCTGGCCTCCGGCACCGGCTTCTACAGCCGGGAGTTCAAGCGGCGCGGCGCCACGGACGTGCTCGGCATCGACATCTCGGGGGAAATGGTCGCGGTGGCACGGCAGTTGGAGGAGGCGCAGCCGCTGGGGGTGCGCTACCGGGTCGGGGACGTGGCCGAACCGGTGCCGCTGGAGCGGCGCTTCGGCATCGCCACCGCGGTCCAGCTGCTCAGCTATGCGCCCGACATCGCCACCACGGAGCGGATGTGCCGCACCGTGCACCAGAGCCTGCGGCCCGGCGGCGCGCTCTTCGTCCTCAACCAGTCGCCGGACTTCTCCTTCACGGGGCCGCTCCCGGACAAGTACGGCTTTCGCAGCGAGCTCACCGGGCAGGAGGCGGAGACCGGCCCACAGGTGCGGATCACGGCGCTGTTGGACCCGCCGGTCTCCTTCGTCGCCAACCGCCCGCGCCGCGAGGTGTACGAACAGTGCCTGCGGGCGGCCGGGTTCAGCGAGGTGACCTGGGTCGCGCGGACGGTGTCGCCGGCCGGCACGCGCGCGTTCGGCGCGGACTTCTGGGCGGACTTCCACGCCAACCCGCCGCTGGAGATGCTGCACTGCCGCGCCTGACCTTCCGGCGCCCCGGGCCGTGGGACCGGGATGCCGGGGGAGGGGCGCGGTCAGCGCGGGAGGGCGGCGGTGCCGCGCAGGGACGACCACCGGGCCGCCCGGTCGGCGAGTTCGACCATGGGCGGCACCGCCGGGTCGCCCGCGAGGTGGCTGTACTCCACCGAGAGCACGATCATCAGGCGCTCGGGCAGCCCCAGGCGGGGGTAGAAGTCCCGGCTGAACAGGTCGTCCATCGCCTTGTGGGGGCTCAGTCCGGCCTCGTAGCGGGCATGCACCTCGCGTTGCACCGTGCGCAGATAGGCCAGGTGTTCCTCGAGTCCGGCGCGGTCCGTGGGCCGCCCGTGCCCGGGGACGACGACCCGCGGGGCGAGGTCCAGGACGAGCTCGCAGGCGTTGATGACGTTCTGCAGGGGGCCCGCCCAGTGGGTGGGGTGGTCGCCGTGGAAGAAGACGTCGCCGGTGCACACCACGTCGCCGATGCGGGCCACCAGGTCGCCGGCGTGGTGTGCGGGCCCCACCTCGTGCAGTTCCACCTCGATGTCCCCGACGGGGAAGGCGTGCCGGCCGCGGAAGGTGACCGTGGGCGGGGTGAGTTGTGCCGAGGCGAAGTCGAAGTGGCCGAAGTGCTCGCGCAGATAGCGGCCCAGGGCCGTGTCGGGCGGCGACTGGTGCACCAGTGCGTGCATGTGCTGGGGGCTCGGTTCGTGGGACAGGTGGTCGTGGCCCGCCCGGGTGGCGATGATCTCCGCGCCGGGGAACAGGTGGTTGCCGAAGGTGTGGTCGCCGTTGGCGTGGGTGTTGACCACCGTGGTGACGGTGCGCGGGCCGAGCCGGGGCCGGGCCGCGGCGATCATCGCCCGGGTCGTCGGCCCGTCGTAGGGGGTGTCGACCACGGCCGCGTCGGGGCCGGAGACGACCCATAAACAGTTGGCGTACCCCCAGTGGCCGGTGCTGCGCGGGGCCCACAGGAACAGCCCGTCGGCGCCGGGCACCTCGGCGAGCCGGGTGGGCAGCGGCACGGGCGCGTTCTGAAGAATCATGGGCGCATTCTGACCGAACCGGACGCCGCCCCGGACACCGTGCCGGGTGCGCCGCCCGGCCCCGCCGGGCCCGGCGGGCCGGTCACTTCTTCAAGATCCCCACGTCGTAGAAGAACTGGTAGCGGGCGGGGTCGTCGGGCAGGAACCAGTGGAAGCCCTCCAGCAGGAACACCGCGACCAGGTTCACCGTCGTGACCAGCGCGACGAACCCGAACACCAGCCGGCCCGCGGACCGGCTCGCCGGGGCGGCGGGGTGCGGCGCGGCCGTCCAGGGCGCGAAGGCCATCAGGATGCCGATGGCCAGGACCGAGGCCATGAACAGGATCCATGCCCACACGTACAGGTGCAGGCCCAGCACCGGATCGCCGTAGCCCGCATCGCCCGGCAGGATGTGCAGCATCGTCTGCCGCCAGGAGGTGAAGCCGCCGGCCATGCAGGCCACCAGGGCCAGCCCCCAGCCCGTCAGGTAGTCGCGGCCGGTGATCGTCCCCCGCATGCCCGCGCGCACCACGTGCAGCGCCCCCAGCGCGGCCAGGAGCATGAACATCCGCTGCACCATGCACAGCGGGCAGGGGTAGTCCCAGGAGCCGAACTGCACGGCCAGGCCGCCGCAGACCACGCCCGTCCAGCCGGCCGCGAAGACGCACGCGAACCAGAACTGCGCCTGCCCCAGCAGCGCCGCGCCGGTGCCGCGGGCCGGTTGCGGGTGCTCCGCGGTGGCCATCAGTAGTTCAGCCCGAGCGAGAGGCCGCTGGTGATGTGGTGCGCCAGGAGCAGCGCCGTGGCGGCCAGCACGGCCCACCACACCCCGAGCACCAGCGCGGGGGATCGCTCCCGGTACAGGGCGGCCAGGCCGACCAGCAGACCGCCGAAGATCAGGGTGTCCATGGCGCGCATCGTAGGAAGCGCCCCCGCCCCGGCCGCCCGGCGCCACGCGCGGGCCCGGCGCCGTTACCTCCCAACGGACCAGGCCGCCGCCCCGCGGCCGGGCGCCCCGGAGGGGTGCCGCCGTCCGGCCCTAGGCGCCGGCGCGGACCGGCCGGCGCCGGCCGACCCAGAGCGTCAGGAGCACCGAGCACACCGCGGCGAACGCGCACCAGGTGGAGATGTACTCCTGGCGCCACAGCACCACGGACACCGCGGCCCCGGCGGCCACCAGTACGCCGAAGAGGATCAGGCCGCGGTCGCCGGACAGCAGCAGGGAGCCGACGGTGGCGAGCAGGTAGCCGGCCACGACCAGGGCGGGCTGCGGCAGGCCCAGGGAGTAGCCGACGGTGTGCCCGCGGATCTCGGCGCTCACGGTGCGGGTGGCCAGCGCGTGGGCGAGCACCGCCGCGGTCACGGTGCCCGCCGCCAGGGGGACCAGCAGCCGGCGGCGGGCGCCGGGCGGCGCGGCGCACAGCACGGCGGCCGGCACCCACAGTGCCAGCAGCGGGAGCGCGATGACGGCCCAGGCCAGGGTGGCGGGGCCGGGGCCGCCGTCGTGGTGCCAGACCACGGCCTCGACGATCTGGTGGGCGCCCAGCAGGAGCGGCAGCGCGGCCAGCGGCAGATCGCGGGGGCGGCGGGCCGCCAGGGCCACCGCCACGGCTCCCACGGCCGCGATGCCCGTCCCCGCGGCGAGGTCGGCCGTTGCACTCCAGCACATGACGGCAACGCTACGGCCGGCCCGGCGCGGGAGCGCGCCAAGGCCGCGCCGTGCGCGTCAGCCGAGCCGGGCGTACAGGGCCGCGGCGGCGACGAGCAGGACGACGACGCCCGTCAGGATCAGCGTGCCGGTGCCCGTGTGCAGGGCGCGTTCCTGTTCGGCGTGCTTCTCGGCGACGAAGGCCTCGGCGTCGGCCTCCGTCCGCGTGCGCACCCACTGCCCGTGCTGTCCCGAGCCGGGAATCACCGTGCACCCCTGTGCCGACTCCGGTACGCCTGACCGCTTCTTGCACCGCCGGACATCAACGCTCGCCCGGTGCGCCGGAGTCCGGGGCGGTGGTGGGCTTGGTGTGGAGGATGTCGCGGGCCTGTTCGGCGGCGCGGGCGGTGCTCTCGGAGACGAAGTCGAGGAAGCGGGCGATGTTTTCGAGGCGGGTGGCGGCGGGCGTGCCGGGGCGCAGGACGGGGATGCCCTGGCGGGCGGTGGCGACGACCTGGGCGGTGGCGCGGGCGGTGGCCATCATCGACTGGTAGTAGACGTCGTCGTCGACGACGTAGCGCTCGCGCCGGCCCTCGCCGCGCTCCCGGCGGACGAAGCCCTGGCTCTCCAGGAAGGCGATCGCCTTCGAGATGGCGGCGGGGCTGACCTGGAGGTGCGCGGCGAGTTCGGCCGCGGTCAGGCTGCCGGAGTCGGTGAGGATGAGGCAGGCCGTCACCCGGGACATCATCGTGGGCATGCCCGAGGCGATCATGACGGTGGTGAACACCTCCTCATAGGCGCGTACTTCGTCGGCGTCGCGCCCGTGGGGCTGCTCGGGGGTCCGCGGGTCCCGGGGCGCGGCCTGCTTGCGGCGGTGGGCGCGGTGCCCGGTGGCGCGCTGGGCCACCTCGGCGCGGTAGCCGGCCGGGCCGCCGTTGCGCGTCACCTCGCGCGTGATCGTCGAGGTCGGCCGCTCCAGGCGCCGGGCGATCTCGGCGTAGGCGAGGCCGTCGGCCAGTCCCAGCGCGATCTGCTGGCGTTCCTGCTGGGTGAGCCTGCCTCCCGGCATCGCGGTCTCCTTCGTGGCCCCGGCCGGGGCGCATGGGGGGTGGTCGGTGCGCCGACCATAGCGTTCACGCCCATCTCATTGCAACAGGCCGAGAGGCGCTCTGTTGCATTAAGCGCGAGGTCATTGCATCAACTTTCCTGTATCTACCTGCAGTTATGGGTTTTCAACGCAACAAGTCTGTTGTCAGTTCCGTGAATGCAACGTAGCGTTTCTGTCATCGGAAAGCGCGGGCCGCAAGGGCACGCGACACCGGATGAAGGAGCCCACGATGCAGAAGTTCGCCACCCCCGCCGCCGTCCAGGCCGTCCTCGACATCTCCGCCGGACGCATCCAGTTCATCGCCGCCGACCGCAGCGACACCACCGTCGAGGTCCGGCCCGCCGACCCCGCCCGCAGCCGCGACGTGAAGGCGGCCGAGCAGATCGAAGTCACCTACGCCGACGGGGTCCTGCGCATCCAGGCCCCCGAGTCCAAGAACCGCCTCATCGGCGTCACCGGCTCCGTCGAGGTCACCGTCCAGCTGCCCGCCGGCTCCGATGTGCGGGCCAAGTCGGCCGCCGCCGAGTTCCGCGGCGTGGGACGCCTCGGCGAGGTCGCCTTCGACGGCGGCCACGGCGCGGTCAAGCTCGACGAGGCCGCGAGCGCCCGCCTGACCGGCCTCGACGCCCACATCACCGTCGGCCGGCTGAACGGCCCCGGCGAGATCAGCACCCAGCGCGGCGACGTGCACATCGCCGAGGCGGCCGCCGGCACGCTCGTGCTGGGCACCCAGCAGGGCAACATCACCGTCGTCGCCGCCCGCGGCGTCAGCGCCGCCCTGGACGCCGGCACCGCCCACGGCCGGATCGACAACGCCCTGCACAACACCGGCGGCGCACCCGACCTGGCCATCAAGGCGACCGTCGCCCAGGGCGACATCACCGCCCGCAGCCTCTGACCCCCGCAGCCCTCGAAGGAGTTCTCCCCATGACCGGCTTGGCCATCGCGGCGCACGGGCTGCGCAAGTCCTACGGCGACAAGACCGTCCTGAACGGCATCGACCTGAACGTCCCGGAGGGAACGGTCTTCTCCCTGCTGGGCCCCAACGGCGCCGGCAAGACCACCGCCGTCAAGATCCTCTCCACGCTCGTCACCGCCGACGCCGGCGACCTGCACGTCGGCGGCCACGACCTCGCGAGCCAGGCGCAGGCCGCCCGCGCCGCGATCGGCGTCACCGGCCAGTTCTCCGCCGTCGACGGCCTGATCACCGGCGAGGAGAACATGCTCCTCATGGCGGACCTGCACCACCTGCCCAGGCGGGAGGGGCGCCGGGTGGCCGCCGAACTCCTGGAGCGCTTCGACCTGGTGGAGGCCGCCGGGAAACCCGCCTCCACCTACTCCGGCGGCATGAAGCGCCGCCTGGACATCGCCATGACCCTGGTCGGCAGCCCCCGCATCATCTTCCTCGACGAGCCGACCACCGGCCTGGACCCCCGCTCCCGCCACACCATGTGGGGCATCATCCGCGAACTCGTCACCGGCGGGGTGACGGTCTTCCTCACCACCCAGTACCTGGAAGAGGCCGACCAACTCGCCGACCGCATCGCCGTCCTGCACGACGGCCGCATCGCCGCCGAGGGCACCGCCCAGGAGCTCAAGCGGCTCATCCCCGGCGGCCATGTGCGCCTGCGCTTCGCGGACCCGGCCGCCCACCGGTCCGCGGCCGCGGCCCTGCCCGGGGCCGCCCGCGACGAGGAGGCCCTCACCCTTCAACTCCCCAGCGACGGCAGCCAGCGCGACCTGCGCGCCGTCCTGGACCGGCTGGACGCCGCCGGCATCGAGGCCGACGAACTGACCGTGCACACCCCCGACCTCGACGACGTCTTCTTCGCCCTCACCGGCAACGCCACCGCCCCCGACCCCGCCGTGCCCACCCGGCCGAACCTGCCGAACCAGCCCAAGGAGACCGTCCGATGAGCTCCCTCTCCCTCGCCGTGCGCGACTCCTCCACGATGCTGCGCCGCAACCTCCTGCACGCCCGCCGCTATCCCTCGCTCACCCTGAACCTGCTGCTGACCCCGGTCATGCTGTTGCTGCTGTTCGTCTACATCTTCGGCGACACCATGAGCGCGGGCGCGGGCCGCTCCGCCTACATCGCCTACATCGTCCCCGGCATCCTGCTGATGACCATCGGCTCCACCGTCATCGGCACCGCCGTCTCGGTCTCCACCGACATGAACGAGGGCATCGTCGCCCGCTTCCGCACCATGGCCATCCACCGCGGCTCCATCCTGTTCGGCCACGTCGTCGGCAGCGTCCTGCAGATCCTCGTCAGCGTCGTCCTCGTCGGCGCCGTCGGCGTGGCCATGGGCTTCCGCTCCACCGACGCCACCGTCCTGGAATGGTTCGCGGCACTCGGGCTGCTCGCCCTGGTCGCGCTGGCCTTCACCTGGATCGCGGTCGGCATGGGCCTGAGCAGCCCCAACGCCGAAGCGGCCAGCAACAACGCCATGCCGCTGATCCTGCTGCCGCTCATCTCCAGCGCCTTCGTCCCGCTCCACTCGATGCCGGGCTGGTTCCAGCCGATCGCCGAGTACCAGCCCTTCACCCCCGCCATCGAGACCCTGCGCGGCCTGCTCCTCGGCACCGGGATCGGCAACAACGGGTGGATCGCGCTGGCCTGGTGCCTGGGCCTGACCGTGCTGGGCTACCGCTGGTCCACCGCACAGTTCAACCGCGACCCCAGGTAACCGCCGTGCCGGCGCGGACCACCGCCCGCCACGCCCCCCCCGCCTCCTCCCCGTCCCCTTCCGCCCGGGGCGGCGTACACCGACACCGCGTCGGCCGTGCGCCGCCCCTTTCGCGTGCCGGGCCGCGCGGGCTCAGTCCGTGCGGGCTCGGCCCGTGCGGGGTCTGAGCAGGTCCTCGACCAGGGTGTCCACCAGGCCGCGCGGGATGCCTGCCCCCGTCAGCGCGCGGTAGACGAGCGGGCCGACCAGCGCGTCGAGCACGGCGTCGGGCCCGAGCGCGGGGGAGATCTCACCGGCCTCGACCGCGCGCGCCAGCAGATCCCGCTCCCGGGCCCGGCGCGGCCCGAGATGACGCTCGTGCAGACGCCCGGCCGTCTCGGGATCGTGCTGCGCCTCGGCGAGGAGCGCGAGCAGGACCTGGCCCGCGGGATCGCGGGTGAGGAACCGCGCGAAGCCGCGCAGATAGCCGCGGATGCCCGCCGCCGTGGCCGGCTCCGCCGGGACGGGCAGGCGCTTCTCGCTGTCCTCGATGAGCGTGTCGAGGAGGATCTCGACCTTCGAGGGCCACCAGCGGTAGATCGTCTGCTTCGCCACGCCGGCCCGGCGCGCGATCGCCTCGATGGTCAGGGCGCCGAAGCCGTGCTCGACGAGCAGGTCGTCCGCGGCGTGCAGCACGGCCAGCCGCGCGGCCTCGTCGCGCCGGCTGCCGGAGTGGGGCCTGCGGGGCCGGGAGGTCGGGGCGGGCATGCGGACACGATACCCAGGGGTGATCCCCCGGTCCCCGGAACATTGTCTAGACGCGACGGTGCGTCTAGGCTAATCGCGCCGGCCGTCCCGCCGACGGGCCGTGCCACCCCGCCACCGAGGAGCGAAGATGCCCCTGTCTCTTATACACATAG
>NZ_LIPN01000012.1 GCF_001418325.1 Streptomyces atriruber
CGCGGAGCTCCTCGAACGGCTGCGCCGCATGCCGCTGTTCCGGCAGCTCGCCCCCATGGAGTGCGGCATCGGCTGGCCGATGCCGCTGCGGATCGGCCCCGACTCCGGTGCCACGCGCGTCTGTCTGCGGCTGCCGCTCTTCGGCATGCGGGCGCTGAGCGGCGGGGGCGCCGAACTGTTCCCGCCGTTCGCGACGGTCACCCTGGATCGCGCCACCGCGCGCCCCATGGAGTACGTCGACCTGCGGCTCACCCGGCCCTGGCCCCTGCCGAAGGGCGCGGAACCGGTGGGGACCTTCCCGCACGAGGCGGTCGACGGCACGGTCGGCGACTACCGCGCGGCCCGGCGGGAACTCCTCGCGCTCTACGACGACCTCTGCGACAGCCTCGCCGCGCACACCCGATTCGAGCACCGGGACCGGTTCGCCACCCTGCTGCGCAGACTGCTCGAACCGGGGCTCGAACCGTACTACCGGGCGCTCGGGCCGGACTTCTACGCCCACTTCCTCGGCCGCGCGGACGGCTCCGGTGCTCCATGACCGGGCGGCGGCCGCATTCGACGCCGCCGGACAACTCCTCGGCCCGGCAGCGGAGTTCGACGAGGCGCGTGCGCTGCTGGCCGAGCAGCGCGCCCGGATCGCGGCACCGCTGCGGATCGCGCTCGTCGGCCGGGTCAGCTCGGGCAAGTCCACCCTGGCCAACGCCCTGCTGGGCGGGGAGCGCGTGCCCACGGGCATCGAGGAGCTGACGTACAACGTGAACTGGCTGCGCCACGGCCCGGCCAGAACCCTCACCGTGCACTTCACCGACGGCTCGCCGCCGGAGCGCCGCGACATCGACGAACTGGAGAAGCTGACCGTACGTGCGCGGCGCACCCCCGAACTCGCCGAACTGCTGCGCCGGATCGACTACTTGGAGATCACCGACCCGCACCCCTATCTGCGCGCCTTCGACCTGGTGGACACCCCCGGCCTGGACTCGCACTTCGGCGAGGACTCCGCGAACACCCTGCGGTTCCTCGCCCTGGACGAGGGCGACGTGCGGGCCGCGACATTGGGGCAGGCCGCCAAGGCCGACGCGCTCGTGCTCGTCTTCGCGCGCGGCCTCGCCTCGTCGGAGGAGGAGCTGCTGCGGGACTTCACGGGCGCGGACGTCTCGGGTGCCGGGCCTGTCACCACGGTCGGCGCGCTCACCAAGGTGGAGCTGTTCTGGCCCGCGCACGACGATCCGCTCGCCGAGGGCCGCCGGGTGGCCGGACGCCTGATGGGCGCGGCCGGAGCCCGGCGGCTGCTCTACGACCTGTGCCCGCTGGCGAGCCTGGTCGGCGCCGCCGCGGGCAGCTGCACCGACGACGACTTCGCCGACCTCGTGACCCTGGCCGGGCTGTCGCCGCGGGACCTGGAGGACCGGGTGTACTTCGGGGCGGAGTTCGCCGCGGGCGAGATGCCGGACGTGCCGGTCCCGGCGGCCCGGCGCCGCGCGCTCCACAGCCGGTTCGGCGGGTACGGCATCGTGCTGGCCGCCCGGCTGGTCCGCGAGGGCGCCGACACCCGCGAGGCGCTGCGGGCCGAGCTGTACCGAAGCAGCGGCATGGCGGACTTCCGCACCCTCCTCGCCGACCACTTCGGTCACCGCGCCGAGCTGGTCAAACTGGCCCGTTCCGTCACGTACTTGAAGTCACTGCCGGACCTCGGCGACGGCGCGCCCCGGGCCCGCGCGACCCTGCAGCGGGCCGCCGCCGCGGTCACCCGCCTGGAGCACTCGGAACACGCCTTCGCCGAACTCGCCGTGCTGCGCGGCCACTACAGCGGCGCCGTCGCCCTGGAGCCGCCCGAGGCCGCCGACCTGCTGCGGATCACCGGCGAGTACGGTCACGCCCCGCACGAACTCCTCGGCCTGTCCGCGGACGCCCGCGACACGGAGACCGCCGCGCGCGCCCGCGAGCGCCTCACGCACTGGGCGGGCCTGACGGCCGACCCGGTGTACTCCGGTGCAACACGCCGCGCCTGTCAGGTCGTTCGCCGCTCGTACGAGATGCTGGTCGACCGTCTGGACCGCCCCGACCGGCATCGGTCGTCCGGTCCGTACGAGTGACCGGCGGCAGAGTGCGCCGCGCACGCAGGGCCCGGCCGGTACGGGCCCCGCGGACCAGCGCCAGCGCGGCGGCGAGCACGGCGACCGCCACGAGCGCCCGCCCGGTGTCCGGCACGAACAGCAGGATCTGCGCCAGGTCCACGCCCGTGACCTGCCGGGGGAGCACCCACACGGCCAGCGCCGCGAGGAGCAGGAAGCCGGCGGCCATGGCGGCCCCGCCGACGGCGATCCGCCGCCCGCTCCGCACGCGGGAGTCGCGCGGCCGCACCAGCCGGAACACCGACCAGCCGAGCGCGAGGGCGAGGAGCACCGCGGTGCCGGTGACGAGGACCGGCATGGTGATCAGCATCGGGTCGGCGGCGGCGGGCTCGGGCCGCCCGCCGAGCAGGATCCGCATCGCGCCGAACGCGGTGGAGTTGAGCTGGTCGTCACGCAGGGGGCTGTACGCGTTGTGCTGGACGACGACCGCGAGGTCACGGCCGGGCGCGAGGACGACGGTGCCGTGGTACCCGGGGGTGGCGCCGCCGTGCCACACGATGCGTTCGCCCAGGTCGTCGAAGGAGTCGTCGCGCCATCCCAGTCCGTAGCGGTGGGACGTGCCGACGGGGACGGTGCCGCGGTGCATCAGGCGCAGCCCATCCGATGAGACCACGGCGCGTGCGGCCGGACCTCCGTGGCCGAGGTGGGCGGCGGCGAAGCCGCTGAGGTCGTCGATGTCCGCGCCGAGGTAGCCGTAGGGCACGCCCGAGCCGTCGAAGGAGGACGCGAACGGTTTGGGGTGGCCGAAGAAGTAGCGGTGGCCGGGTGCGAGCCGACGGCGTCCGGCATCGCGCGCGTCCACCACGGCGCCGTCCATGCCCAGCGGACGCAGGACCGTACTCCGCAGCCACTCCCCGAAGGGCCGCCCGGTGACCCGCTCCACCACGGCCCCGAGCAGCATGTAGTTGGCGTTGCTGTACGCGTGGCGCGCGCCGGGCCGTGCCGTCGTGCGGACATGGGCCAGGCTGCGGGCCACGCGTGCCACGCCGCCCGGTGCGTTGTCGAACCGGTCGGAGCGCGTGAGGCCGTCCCGTTCGGTCATTCCGCTGGTCTGGGTGAGCAGATGACGGATCGTCATGCGGGCGGCGCCCGGTCCGTTCGGCTCGAACCACGGAAGGTAGTGCCGGACCGGTGCGTCGAGGCGCAGCGCCCCCGCCTCGGCCAGGTGCACGACTCCGGTCGCCGTGACCGGCTTGGCCAGCGAGCCGATGAGGAACGGCGTGCGGCGGGTGACCGGGGCGCCGTCGCCGTCGGTGCCCCAGGTCCGTCGGTGGGTCACCTTGCCGCCCTGGACGACCGCGAGCGCCATGCCGGGGACGCGGGTCTCCATGCGCTGCCGCTCGGCGTAGGCGTCGACGCGGTCCATCGCGTCCCGGGGGAGGGCGGCGCCGGTGGGCGCGGCCGTCGCCGGGGAGGCCGCCCGGGGTGAGGCCGGTGCGGGTGCGGCCGCCGTGCCCATGACGGCGACCACCGCCAGGCACACCGCACCCGCTCTCCGGGCCCAGCCGTTCCGGACGCTCTTCGTGCCTTCAACGGCCCCTCTGGGCCTGCTTGTTCGCATCGCGCCTCCATAACCATATGGACGTATGGTTATGACGTTACCGTATGGCGGTATGGTCGACTCATGCCTCGTGTCGCCGATCATGAAGAGCGCCGTCTCCAAGTAGCCGCCGCGGTGGGGCGGGTCATCGCCGCCGACGGCCCGAACGCGGTCACCGTCGCCAGGACCGCCGCGGAGGCCGGTATCTCGGTCGGTCTCGTGCAGCACTACTTCCGCAGCAAGGACGAGATGCTGCTGTTTGCGTACGGCCATGTCCTGGAGCGCTTCGAGCGGCGCGTCACCGCACTCATCGGGAGAGCGGAGGTCGTCGGGACACGGATCGAGCACATGGTCCTGGACGCGCTCGCCGAGAGCATGCCGCTGGACGCGGAGCGCAGACAGGACTGGCGCGTCGCGCTCGCCTTCACGGGGCGCGCCGCCGACGACCCCCGGCTCGGCGAACTCAAGACCGCCGCCCTCAACCGCACCCGCGCCCACATCGCCCAGGCCGTCGTGAACGCCAAGGAGTGCGGCGAGGTCGACGCCGGGCGGGACGAGCACGTCGAAGCGGCGCGCATCGCCGCGTACGCCGAGGGGCTGACCTCCCACCTCTACGCGGACCCCGAAGGCCTGCCGCCCGCCGCGGCCCTGGCCGCGCTCGCCGATCACCTCGCGGGCGTCTTCACGGGCGTCTGCACGCTCCGGGACCGGGAGCCGGGGGAGCGGCCGTCGGCGCGGTAGCCAGGAGGCGCGGTGGTGGCCCGGCGGCGCGGAAAGTCCGTTGCGCGTGCGGGCCCCGCCCCCGGACAGTGGACCCATGACCACGTCCCTGAAGCCGCCCTCCGGCCTGACCGTCCGGCCGGCGACGCTCGACGACGCGGCCGCGGTGTGCGAGCTGCTCAACGAAGTCGACCTGCTGGAGATAGGCCGCGCCGACACCGAACTGTGCGATGTCCGTGCCGATTTGAAGCATCCCGAGGTCGACCTGGAGCGGGACTCCTGGCTGCTCTTCGACGGCGACCTGCTCGTCGGGTACGCGCTGCTGTGGGACGAGTCCGGCGGCGAGCGCATCGACGTCGACCACTACGTCCTGCCCGGCCGGACCGAGGGCTCCCTGCACCTCCTCGACCTGCTGGAGAATCGCGCGGCGGAGCGTGCCGCGGCCAACGGCGCGACGCGCGCCGTGGTGCACCTGCACCTCAACACCGAGCCCACCACGGACCCGCGCCACCTCCGTGCGCGAGGCTGGCGCACCGTGCGGCGCTACAACGTGATGGTTCGTCACATTGCTTCAGGGGTAGATCTGTTGCCGGATCCGCCGCCCGGGGTGGTCCTGCGCTCCTGCCGCGCCGAAGAGGACCGTCGGCGCGCCCACGCCCTGCTCCAGGAGTCCTTCACGGAGCACTTCGACCACCAGCCGCGCACCTACGAGCAGTGGCTCGACGACATCGACGCCGAGCACGTCGACTGGTCGCTCATCTGGGTCGCCCACGTCGAAGGAGTCGGTGACGCCGCCGTGCTGCGCACCCACGACAACCGCGCGTCGATGGGCTGGATAGGCAACCTCGGCGTCCTGGCCGAGGCCCGCGGGCGTGGCCTCGGCAGCCACCTCCTGCGCCACGCCTTCGGGCACTACGCCGCGCTGGGCCGCGACCGGATCGGCCTCGGCGTCGACACCGACAACAGCAGCGGGGCGCTGGGCCTGTACGAACGGCACGGCATGACCCTCGACTACGCCGTCGACACCTGGGAGCTGATCCGTCCGGCCGTCTGAGCCACCCCGCCCACGGCCGGACGGATCCCGGTGCCCCCACCGGCACCGGACTAACGCAGCGCGCTGCCGAAGAGCGCCGCGGTGTTCGGTGCGCCCACGTCCTTCGGTCCGAAGGCCACGGACCGCGTGGCGGTCGAGCCCGTGGCGGTGCCGCGCAGCGACCAGAGGGCGCCCGCGCGGGCGTTCTCCTCCACGGACGAGGCCGCGAGGTCGCCGTGCCCGTCGCCCGTGACGTCGAGCAGCGCCACGGCCGCGCCGAACCGGTCGTTCTTCTCGGCGACCCCGGGAACGCCCGCCGTGTCCTGGTGGAAGGCCTGCGCGCCGGTGCCCGTCACGCCGTCGGCACCGCCGCGCACCAGGACGACCGAGCCCGCGTCGGCGACACCGCGCACGTTCTCGCCCGGCACGCCGAGCGCGACGTCCGCATAGCCGTCCCCGGTGACGTCGCCGACCGCGACCGAAGCGCCGAACCCGTCACCGCTCTCCTCGGCACCCGGCACGCCCGGCAGATCCTGGTCGAACTTCTGCACGTCGCCCTTGAGCCCGTCCGCCGAGCCGTAGGCGACCATGACCTTGCTCTCGTAGCCGCTGTCGCCGACCACCACGTCGTCGTAGTGGTCGCCGTTGATGTCGCCCACGCCCAGGGCGCCGCTGGAGCCCGGCGCGTCGCCCCGCTCGAACCCGGCCGGGCCGCCGTATAGGACGCTGTTGCCCCATTCGCCGTCGCCGTAGTAGTCGTTCATGGCGATGTCGGCGCGGCCGTCGCCGTTGATGTCGCCGACGGCCTCGGGCACCACCGGACCCTGCACGGAGACGGGTCCGTCGACGCAGGTCTCGGGCCGCTCGCCGCAGGACGGGTCGGGCCGCTCCTCGCTCTCGTAGCTCCACCACTGCGACTTGTCCATGAAGTCGAGGGGCGCGGCCGGGGTGCCGGTGCGGGCGACCGGGCCCTTCCACAGGCGGGCGCCCTGGCTGATCGGGTCGTCGCCGTACGAGCCCGCCCGGGCGAACAGCGCGAGGTCGGTGGTGCCGTCCCCGTCGAAGTCCCCGGCCTGCGGCGCGAACCCGTACGTGGCGATCGCGGTGCCGCCGGTGAGGCCGGACGCGGAACCCCACAGGATCACCGCGCCCGCCCCGGAGCCCTGGCCGCCGGCGCCGACGACCAGGTCGGTGAAGCCGTCGTGGTCCAGGTCACCCTTGGTGAACGTCCGCCCGAACTCCTGCTGGGCGGTGGCCGACCCGGGCACGCCGCTCGTGGCCCGGCTGACGGTCTTCTTGCGGGCGGGGGCGAGGCCGTCCTTGGAGCCGTACGTCACCACCACGTACCCGGCCTTCGCCTTGCCCGAGACCGTGCCGCCCGGCGCGCCGACGACGAGGTCGGCGTACCCGTCGCCGTTGAAGTCGTCCGTCGCCCGCACGACGGAGTCCGCGCGGGCACTGCCCTGCCCCAGCGTCAGGGACGCCAGTCCGCTGCCCACCAACAGCGACGCGGCGATCAGGGGCATGGTGCCAAGGGCTCTGCGGCCTGCGAGCGACATTCGACTTCCTCTGTTCCTCGGACGGTCGGGACCGATCAGTTGACCGGCAGCGACCGTCCGGGGTTGTACGGCGGCCCGGCCGCGGTCACTGCGGCACGTTCAGGACGAAGTCGAAGTCGGCCTCCTTCCCGTTTCCGACGGAACGTACGTTCATGAGGAGGCGGGGATCGAAGATCGCGTCCGTGTTGTTGCGCGGCTCGCCGGGGAAGTACAGCTGCGTCGTGAGGATCGGACGCCCCGGGGCCTGCACCTTCACGTGCAGGTGCCGGGTGCGACCCGGGTAGAGGCCGGGCACGATCGTGGTGAGCTTGAACGCGCCGTTCGCGTCGGTGAACTGGTGCCCGCGGAAGCGGTATCCCGCGTTGTCGTACGTCCCGTAGGTGTCGGCCTGCCAGAAGTCCAGCAGGGCCCGGGAGATCGGCTTGCAGGCACGCCCGAAGACATAGCCGGTGACGGTGAGGCGCACGCCCGGGGTGCCGGGCTGGACGAGCGAGGTGCGCTGCGGGGAGTTGGGCTTGAAGTACGGTCCCTCCATCTGCGGGATGGTCGGGTCGTCACCGTCGTCGCAGGTCGGGGTCATCTCGGGGGCTTCGCCGCGTTCGGCGGCCGTCCGGGCCAGCGCGGGCACGCCCATGAGGGACACCGGCACGGCCATGCCCAGGGCCGCGGCGGCTCGCAGGACGGTCTTGCGGCTGGGGCCCTTGGTGCCGTTGACGGGGGAACCGGGGTCGCTGCCCGTGCCGGGGGTGCCGTCCGCGCCGGGTATGCCGTCTCCGGTGGGGCTGCCGGTCTCGTGGTCCATCGCTCCTCCTGAGCCTGTGGGGGTGGGTGGGTTCCGGATCGGCTATGAAGCTATGCGCGGGAGGAGGGCGCGGCGATGGACTCGAGCCGGTGGTCGTGGTGAATATCGCCGGTGCCGCGCCGGAAGTCCCCGGGGCTCGCGCCGGTCTCGCGGCGGAAGAAGCGGCAGAAGTAGGCCGGGTCCTTGAAACCGACCCGCCCCGCCACCTGACGGACCGACAACTCGGTGCGCAGCAGCAGCCGTTTGGCCTCGTGCACCCGGGTCTGGCGGATCAGTTCGCCGGGCGTGCGGCCGGTGGCGGCCTTCACCACCTCGCTGAGGTAGCTCACCGAGACGCCCAGGTGGTCCGCGCAGGACCGCACCGACTGCAGGGCTCCCTCGGGGGCCCCGAGCAGCGCCGAGAAGTCCGCGGCCACCGAGCCGGGGCGGGAGAGGGACGGACCGTCGGGTGGCGGTGGCGCGGGTGGTTCGACCGGTGACCGGGGCGCGGGCAGCCGGGCCGCCCGCACCACCAGGACGTGCAGCAGCGCGCGCAGGACGCTCTGGAAACCGGCATCCCCCGCCCGGTACTCGGCGTCCATTTCGGCGATCAGGCGCGTGGTCTCCTCGGCCGCCTCGTCGGGCAGATCCAGCCAGGAGCGCCGGGAGAGGGTCCGCAGGACGTGCCGGTCGGCGGGGTGGTCCACCAGGAAGTCGTCGGTGAAGAGGATGAGCCGGCCCTCGAGACCGGTCACGTTCTCCCAGTGGTGGACCTGACCGGGGGCGATGAAGCACAGGTTCGGCGGCCGCAGCGGGAAGCGGTTCAGGTCGACGACGTGCCGTCCGGTGCCGCCGGTGACATGGACGATCTCGTGGAAGGTGTGCCGGTGCGGGAACGGGGCGCGCGACATCGGGCCGATGGTGTCGAACGTGCCGATGGCGAACGGCAGGGCATTGGGCATCGGAACCTGGAGCCGGTGCATCGGCATGCCCTCCTCGCCCGGCTCTCCGTTGTTCCCCTCACCCGGTAAGACCGTTGTGCCGCGCATGCGCATGCTCCTCAATTGGTCCGGACCAAAGATGGCCCTCTTCACGATGGCACGAGAGGCCGCCCGTGAGCAGGAGCGCGAATACGCCGCTGGCCGCCCAGTGGCCTGTCGGTGACATGCCGACCGTGCCCCGGTGATGTGTCTCACCGGGACAAGTGTCCCAGTGGGACAGTTCGAGGAGTACGGTCGAAGCATGAGCAGCACGCAGGGCCGCCGGACCCGCAAGGTCCAGGAGAGCCGGGCCGCCATGGCGAACGCCGCCGTGGACCTGGTCCTCGCCCACGGCCTCGACCAGGTCACCGTCGAGACGATCAGCGAACGCGCCGACGTCTCCCGCCGCACCTTCTCCCGGTACTTCACCGGCAAGGAGGACGCCGTCGTCGACGCCCTGCGCGTCGACTACGCGCGGATCAACGCGGCGCTCGCCGCCCGCCCGGCGCAGGAGAGCCCCCTCACGGCCTACTACCGGGCGCTCCGCAGCTGGCTGGACGACGAGCCGACCGCCTGGCACCGCCTGCCCCGCTCCGGCGACCTGCTGCAACTGCTCCACGAGGAGCCGTCGCTGCTGCCCGCCTATCTGCGGATTCAGGACGAGGCCAAGGCCGAGTCGGTGGCGATCGTCGCCCGCCGCCTCGGGCTCGACGCCGAGCGCGATCTGCGCCCGGCGCTGGCCGTCTCCCTGGCGGTCGGAGCGTTCGGCACTGCCGTGCGGTTCTGGATCGCCCCCGGCGAGAACGGCCCCCTTCCGCAGCTCATCGACGCGGCGTTCGCGGCCCTGGCCGACGAACCCGCACCCCGAACCACCACCACGTGAAACCAGGCGCCACCATGAGCACGAGCACCACCAGCACCACTGCCCCTACTGCCGCACCCCGGGCGGACACGACCCCGGACGCGGAGTTCGCCGGGCAGACCGCCCTCGTCACCGGCGCCGCCTCCGGCATCGGCCTGGAGGTCGCCCGCCGCCTCGCCGCCGCGGGCGCGGCCGTCGTCGTCGCCGACCACAACGAACAGGGCGCCCAGGACGTCGCGCGCTCCCTCACCGAGGCGGGCGGACGGGCCGCCGCCGTGCGCGTCGACGTCACCGACCCCGAGTCGGTGCGCCACGCCGTCGACTTCGCCGTCGAGACCTTCGGCGGCCTGCGGCTGGCCGTCAACAACGCCGGGATCGCCGGCGCCTCCGCCCCGACGGGCGAGTACGGCGTCGAGGACTGGCAGCGCGTCATCGACACCAACCTCAACGGCGTCTTCTACTCGCTCCGGTACGAGCTGCCGCAGATCCTCGCCGCGGGCGGCGGCGCCGTCGTCAACATGTCCTCCATCCTCGGCACGAACGGCTTCGCGGGTTCCGCCGCGTACTCCGCCGCCAAGCACGCGGTCGTCGGTCTGACCAAGACCGCCGCCGTCGAGTACGCGGCCCGGGGCGTCCGCGTCAACGCCGTCGCACCCGGCTTCATCGACACCCCGCTGCTCAAGGGCGACGAGGCCCAGCGCCACGCGCTGATCGCCCTCCACCCGCAGGGCCGCCTCGGCACCGCCGACGAGGTCGCCGACCTCACGCTGTTCCTGCTCTCGGACCGCGCCTCGTTCATCAACGGCAGCTACCACCTGGTCGACGGCGGCTACGCGGCCCGCTGACCCCACAGGGCAACCATCCGCAGATCAACACGAAGAACGGAGTCACCCGAAATGTCAGACCGTGAACTCCCGGGTCTGCCCGCCGAGATGAAGGCGGTCCAGTACCGCGGCGTCGGCACCGCTCCCGAGGTCGTCACCGTCCCGCGCCCCGCACCGGGACCCGGCCAGGTGCTCCTGAAGGTCACCGCCGCGGGCGTCTGCCACTCCGACATCGCCGTGATGAGCAGGCCCGCCGAATCCCTCGGCTTCCCGCTGCCGCTCACCCTCGGCCACGAGGGCGCCGGAACCGTCGCCGCGCTCGGCGAGGGCGTCACCGGGCTCGCGCTCGGCGACTCCGTGGCCGTGTACGGGCCGTGGGGCTGCGGCACCTGTCTGATGTGCGCGCAGGGCAAGGAGAACTACTGCACGCGCGCCGCCGAGCTGGGCATCCGCCCGCCCGGACTCGGGGCGCCCGGCGCCATCGCCGAGTACATGGTCGTGGACGACCCGCGCCACCTGGTGCCGTTGGGCGGGCTCGACCCGGTGACCGCTGTCCCGCTCACCGACGCGGGCCTGACCCCGTACCACGCCATCAAGACCTCGCTGCCCAAGCTGACGCCCGGCAGCACCGCCGTGGTCATCGGCACCGGCGGTCTGGGGCACGTCGCCATCCAACTGCTGCGTGCGCTGACCCCGGCGCGGGTGATCGCCCTCGACGTCACCGAGGAGAAGCTGGCGCTGGCCCGTGAGGTCGGCGCCCACGAGGCGGTCCTGTCGGACGGGGCGGCGGCGGGCAGGGTCCGCGAACTGACCGGCGGCCTGGGCGCCCAGGCGGTGTTCGACTTCGTCGGGGCGCCGCCCACCGCCGCGACGGCGAGTGCGTGCGCCGCGGTGGAGGCGGACGTCACCATCGTCGGCATCGGCGGCGGAGCCGCGTCCGTCGGCTTCGGCACGACCCCCTTCGACGCCGCCTTCCGCGCCCCGTACTGGGGCAGCAGGGCCGAGCTGATCGAGGTCCTGGACCTGGCCCGGTCCGGCGTGATCGACGTCCATGTGGAGACGTACGCACTGGACGACGCCCCCAAGGCGTACGAGCACCTGCACGAGGGCCGGGTGCACGGCCGGGCGGTGATCCTGCCGGGCGGCTAGGCCCCAGGACTCGGGGATCGCCTCTCACCTCGGCCGGAGGAGGAGGGGGCGCCAAATCGGTTGTATGCGGGGTCCGGGGATGCCGTACCGTGACCGCGGTCCACCTCGGCATCGCCCTCGGTACCGCGCTGACCGCCCTGGTGTTCTTCTCCGCCACGGGCGGATCGCCCGACGCCGCGGTCAACCGCGACGTTTTCACCGGCGTGCTCCGGTGGGTCGGCGGCGCCTTCGCCCTGATGCGGGCCCTGATGTTCTGCTGTTCTGCCTGCCCGGCCGCGCGCACGGCCGGACCGGCTGATCCGTCTACTGGTGGGGGAGGCTGGGCGGCACCCCCTGATCCGTCGCGGGGTTCCGGCGGCCCGCCGGGACCCCGCGCGAGCGGTAGACGACGTAGGGGCGGGCCAGATAGCCGAGCGGCGCCGTGAAGGCGTGCACCAGGCGGCTGAACGGCCACAGGGCGAACAGGGCCATGCCGAGCAGCGCGTGCACCTGGTAGGCGAGCGGGGCGCCCGCCATGGCGGACACGTCGGGGTCGAGGGCGAACAGCGAGCGGAACCACACCGAGACGCCGAGCCGGTAGTCGTAGGAGTGGGGCTGCAGCGTGGTGGCCGTGGCCGTGAGACCGGCCAGGATCACGCAGACCAGGACCGGCAGGACGAGGCGGTCGCTGCGGCTGGTTCCCGCCCGCACGGCGGGCACGCGCAGCCGCCGGTGGACCAGGATCCCGAGGCCCGCGAGAGTGGCCAGGCCCGCGGTGCCGCCCACGACCAGGGCGTTCACGTGGTACATCCACTCCTGGACGTGGGCGCGCTCGGTGAGCGACTCGGGGATCAGCAGTCCGACGCCGTGCCCGGCCACCACGAACAGCAGCCCGTAGTGGAACAGCGGCCCGCCGACGCTCAGCAGGCGGTGCTCGTGGAGCTGGCTCGACCGGGTGGTGAATCCGAACCGGTCGTAGCGGTAGCGCCAGGCCGTGCCGGTGATCAGCACGGCGAGGACGAGATAGGGCAGTACGCCCCACAGGGCGATGCGCAGATGGTTCACCGGGAGGTCTCCTCGGCGTGCGGGGCTTGCGGGGTGCCGGGCACCGGTCGGAGCCGGGGGAAGGGGAGGAGGCCGACGGATTCGGCGGGCGGGCCCGTGCGGGCCAGCCGGAGGGCGGCCTCGCGGGTGGCGGGGCCGGGGCCCGGCAGGGTGAGGCAGACGGCCTCGACGACGTCCGCGTAGGGGCTGCCGTACGCGGCGAGGCCGAAGCGCAGCAGTTCGAGGGCGGGGCGGTGGTCGGCGAGCAGTCGCGCGCCGGTGTCCGGGGCGCGGGCCGCGAACTCCAGCATCAGGGGCAGGAAGTCGGGGAGCTCGTCCGCGGGCGGCTGCCACCCGTGGTCGCGGTAGAGCGCCTTGAGCCCGGCCATGGTGGTGCCCCGCCTGCGGGTGTCCCCGTCGGTGTAGTACGTCAGGTACAGGCAGCGTCGGCGGCTGCGGTCGAAGGTGGCGACGTACCGGGCGGCCAGGTCGAGCGGCGCCGTGCCGTCGACGCGGGCGCAGAACTGCCGCAGGAGCCGGACGTCGGCGCCCGGCACGGGTTCCAGCGCCGAGCGCACGGTGTGCAGCCGCCCGGGCCAGTCCCGGTCCGGATAGCCGAGCAGCAGGGATGCGGCCTGGTGGACGACGGCTCGGTTCACCGGGCTTCGCCCTCCGTGCGCGGAAAGAGCCCTTCGGGGCGTCCGCGGCCGTTCCAGTTCAAGAGGTTGACCCGGTCGCGCAGTGACGTGCCCGCGTGCTCGGGTTCCTGCCCGGACTTCGGTGGGCCCAGGGGGATGTGGAAGGCGTCCGGGTCGTACATGCCGGGCCCGCCCTGCCCGTCCAGGCTGCAGCCCGCGTCGAGGTCGCCGGAGCCCGGGGTCCGGGCGGTGTAGCTGGTGGGGACCACATAGCGCTCGTCGTACTTGGCCAGGGCGAGCAGCCGGTACATCGCCTCGATCTCGTCGGCGTCCATGCCGACGGCGCGTGCGATGGCGGGATCCTGCTCCTCGCCGAGGTTGACGCGCCGCATGTGGGAACGCATCGCGGCCAGTCGGCACAGCGCCGCCTCCACCGGGGCCGGGTCGCCCGCGGTGAACAGCTCCGCGAGGTAGCCGACGGGAATGCGCAGCGAGTCGATGGCGGCGAACAGCTTGGCCGGGTCCTCGCCGTCGTGTCCGGTGGCGGTCAGGGACTCCACGACGGGCGACAGCGGCGGGACGTACCAGACCATGGGCATGGTGCGGTACTCGGGATGCAGCGGCAGCGCCACCTTGTGCCGGCTGATGAGCGCGTGCACCGGGGAGCGCCGGGCCGCGGTGACCCAGTCGTGGGGGATGCCGGACGCCTCGGCGGCGCGTGCCACCGCGGGGTCGCCGGGATCCAGGAAACAGTCCAACTGGGCCTGGTAGAGGTCCTGTTCGCGCTCCGTGGCCGCGGCCTCGCCGACCTTGTCGGCGTCGTAGAGGATGATGCCGAGATAGCGCAGGCGGCCCACGCACGTCTCGGAGCAGACGGTCGGCTCGCCCGCCTCGATGCGCGGATAGCAGAACGTGCACTTCTCGGCCTTGCCGGTGCGGTGGTTGAAGTACACCTTCTTGTACGGGCAGCCGCTCACGCACATGCGCCAGCCGCGGCAGCGGTCCTGGTCGACCAGGACGATGCCGTCCTCGATGCGCTTGTAGAGGGCGCCCGACGGGCACACCGCGACGCACGAGGGGTTGAGGCAGTGCTCGCAGATCCGCGGCAGATAGAACATGAACGACTGCTCGTACTCCAGGCGCACCTGCTCGTTCATCTTCTGCAACACCGGGTCACCGGCGAGGTGTTCGGGTCCACCGCCCAGGTCGTCGTCCCAGTTGGGGCCCCACGTCACCGCGGTGGGCTCGCCGTCGATCAGGGAACGCGGCCGTGCGGTGGGCACGTCGTCGCCGAGGGGGGCGGTGGTGAGGGTTTCGTAGTCGTACGTCCACGGCTCGTAGTAGTCGTCGAGCGACGGCAGTTCGGGGTTGGCGAACAGCCGGGCCAGGCGCCGGGCGCGGCCGCCGCCCCGCGGCACGAGACGGCCGCGCTTGAGCTGCCAGCCGCCCCGCCACTTCTCCTGGTCCTCGTAGCCGCGGGGGTAGCCCTGGCCGGGGCGCGTCTCGACGTTGTTGAACCACACGTACTCGGTACCGGCCCGGTTGGTCCACGTCTGCTTGCAGGTGACCGAACAGGTGTGGCAGCCGATGCACTTGTCGAGGTTCATCACCATCGCCACTTGTGCCATCACGCGCATCAGTACTGCACCTCCTGGGAGCGGCGCCGGATGACCGTCACCGCGTCCCGCTGGTTGCCGGTGGGGCCGTAGTAGTTGGGGGCGAAGCTGAGCTGCGCGTGGCCGCCGATCAGATGGGTCGGCTTGATCAGGAGCTTGGTGAGGGCGTTGTGGACGCCGCCGCGGCGCCCGGTCGCCTCCGACTTCGGCACGTTCACCATGCGTTCCTGGACGTGGTACATGAACACGGTGCCGGGCGGCATGCGGTGGGACACGACCGCGCGGGCCACCACCACGCCGTTGGCGTTGTGCGCCTCGATCCAGTCGTTGTCCGCCACGCCGATCGACGCGGCGTCGTCCACTCCGATCCAGATGACGGGGCCGCCGCGGGCCAGTGTCTGCATCAGCAGGTTCTCCTGGTACTCGGAGTGGATGGACCACTTCGAGTGGGGCGTCAGATACCGCACCGTCACCGAACGTCCCCCGTCCGGATCCGCGGTCGGCTGCTCGCCGAGACCGGTGAGGTTCAACGGCGGTCGGTACACGGGGAGTTGTTCGCCGTACTCGGCGATCCACGGATGGTCGAGATAGAAGTGCTGGCGTCCGGTGAGGGTGTGCCAGGGCTTGAAGTGCTCCGTGTTGATGGTGAAGGGGGAGTAGCGGCGCTCGGGGCCCTCCTTTCCCGACCACTCGAAGCTCGCCCCCACCTGCACCGGCCGTGCCTGCGTGTCGGAGAACGTGACGCGCCGCTCGGCCACCGAGGCCGCCAGTTCGCCCAGGCCCGTGTCGGTGCCGCAGCGCTCGGCGAGCCGCTCGAAGCCCTCGGCGGCCAGCCGCCCGTTGGTGGTGCCCGACAGCGCGAGGATCGCCTCGCACATCTTGACGTCCGTGTCGAGGAGGGGCCGCCCGCGCGCGGGCCCGCGCGTCGCCGTTCCGCAGCGGGCGCCGAGCCAGCTGATCTCCGGCAGCGGGCGCACGGTCACCCCCTTGACGGTGACGCCCTCCTCGCCGGAGAGCGGACCCAGTGCGGCGATCTTGTCGCCGATCGCGGTGTAGTCCCGCTCCACGAGGGTGAACCGGGGGCCCGTGGGCCCGTCGGGCGGCGCCTCGCCGGGGGTGTCGTGCTGCAGGGGAGTGGCGACCAGGTCGTGGGCGACGTCCAGGCGGCCCTTGGCGAGGCGGCCGACCTCGACGGCCAGGCCGTGGAAGATCTCGAAGTCGGTGCGGGCCTGCCAGGGCGGGCTGATCGCGGGGGAGAAGGCGTGCACGTAGGGGTGCATGTCCGTGCTGGACAGGTCGTGCTTCTCGTACCAGGTGGCCGCGGGCAGCACCAGATCGGCGAAGAGTGTGGTGGACGTCATGCGGAAGTCCAGCGCGAGCAGCAGGTCGACCTTCCCGCGAGGCGCCTCGTCGCGCCACGTCACCTCGCGCGGCCGCTGGTCCGGCGGCGCCTCCTCGGCGCTCGCGTTGTCGGACGCGCCCAGCAGGTGCCGCAGGAAGAACTCGTTTCCCTTGGCGGACGAGCCGATGAGGTTGGCCCGCCACACGGTGAGCACCCGGGGCCAGTTGGCCGGATCGTCGGGGTCCTCGCAGGCGTACGACAGGCGCCCGGCGTCACGCTCGGCGCCGACCCAGCTCGTGGGGTCGGCGCCCGACTCGTGCAGGCGCCGCCCCAGGTCCAGCGGGTTCGCGCCGAACGTGGGATACGAGGGCATCCAGCCCTGCCGGACGGAGCGGGACACGAGGTCCGCGGTGTGCAGGCCCGCGAGGGCGCCGGGCGCGGTGGGGGCCGCCAGCGCGTCCGCGGTGAACTTCTCGTAGCGCCACTGGTCGGTGTTGAGGTACCAGTACGGCGTCCCGGCCATCTGCCGCGAAGGCCGCACCCAGTCCGACGCCGTGGCCATCTGCTGCCAGCCCGCGTACGGACGGACCTTCTCCTGTCCCACGTAGTGCGCCCAGCCGCCGCCGTTGACGCCCTGGCAGCCGGTGAGCAGCAGCAGCGAAAGGAACGACCGGTAGATCGTGTCCGAGTGGAACCAGTGGTTGGTACCCGCCCCCATCACGATCATGCAGCGGCCCCGCGTCTGCTCGGCGGTACGGGCGAACTCCCGTGCCGCGCGCACCACGGCCTGCGCGGGCACCGACGTGACCGCCTCCTGCCAGGCCGGGGTGCAGGGCGTGGTCGCGTCGTCGTACGACACGGTCGCGTCGTCGCCCGCTTCCGCACCCAACCCCGGCCGACCCACGCCGTACTGAGCGAGCATCAGGTCGAAGACCGTGGTCATCAGGTGCCCGTCGACGCGCAGCGCGGGCACCCGGCGCCGCACCGTCGCCCCCTCCTCGTCGAAGCGGGGCAGCACCACAACGGCCGTCTCCGCGGCGGGGTGCCCGTGGCAGGTCAGACGGGGGTCGAGGTCCCCGAGGTCCAGGTTCCAGCGCCCTTCTCCGGCCTTGCCCCAGCGGTCGCCCAGCGTGCCGTTGGGGACGGCGGGGCGGTCGGTGGCCGCGTCGAACAGGACGGGCATCCAGCGCCGTGACTCGGCCTTGGCCTCCTTGGCCAGGTCGAGGTCGCTCGCGGTGACGAAGGCGCCGGGCGTCCGGGTGTCCGTGTCGCGCTCGTCGAGGGCGACGAGGAAGGGCAGGTCGGTGAAGCGCTTGACGTAGTCCGTGAAGTACGGCACCTGCCGGTCCACGAAGCACTCCCGCAGGATCACGTGCCCCATCGCCATCGCCAGCGCGCCGTCGGTGCCCGGATGCGGGTGCAGCCACTCGTCGGCGAACTTCGTCGCGTCCGCGTAGTCCGGCGAGACCACGACGACCTTCTGCCCTCGATAGCGCGCCTCGGCCATCCAGTGCGCGTCGGGCGTTCGCGTCACGGGGACGTTGGAACCCCACAGCATCAGATACGCCGCGTCCCACCAGTCCCCGGACTCGGGCACGTCGGTCTGGTCGCCGAAGACCTGGGGGGAGGCGATCGGCAGGTCCGCGTACCAGTCGTAGAAGGACAGCATCGGCGCGCCGATCAGGGAGTGGAAGCGGGCCCCGGCGGCGTGCGAGGCCATCGACATCGCCGGGATCGGCGAGAAGCCGGCGATGCGGTCGGGCCCGTGCTCCTTGAGCGTGTGCACGTGCGCGGCGGCCGCCATCTCCAGCGCCTCGTCCCAGCCGATCCGCACCAGGCCGCCCTTGCCGCGCGCCGACTGGTAGCGGCGCCGCTGGTCGGGATCGCCGGTGAGCTCCGCCCAGGCCGCCACCGGATCGCCGCCGAGGCGGCGCTTCGCGTCCCGGTACAGCTCCACGAGGACGCCGCGCGCGGGTAGCGCACGCGCGTCGGCGAGTACGTGTACCAGGAGAACGACGCCCCGCGCGGGCAGCCGCGAGGCTCGTAGTCCGGCCGGTCAGCCCCCGCCGAGGGGTAGTCGGTGGCCTGTGTCTCCCAGGTGATGAGGCCATCCTTGACATACACCTGCCAGGAGCACGACCCCGTGCAGTTCACCCCGTGGGTGGAGCGCACCACCTTGTCGTGCGCCCAACGGTCGCGGTACGGCTGGTCGTTGACGTCTTGATCGGTTCGGAACACCGCCCGGCTGTCGGGCGTGGTCGGCGCCCTCCGCAGCAACTGTCCCGCGGCGAAAAGGCGTTCTGCGGCGTCCGCCGCGATTCGCTCCGCCTTCGCCCTGCCACGTCCCATTCCACGGACTCCCCTCGGGGACCGGCTTGCCGGAACGGTCACTTCCGGCAGGCATCTCTCGACGAACGAGCTCAGAGTCCTCTCACCCCGTCCGCGATGTGGATCACATTCCGGCCAGTTGGTTGTACCTAGAAGTTGTTTTCCCTGCTCTTGGTACGGACCTGTGCCGCGGAAGGCCGGACCAGCACGGTCCCTTTACCGGGAGCAGGAATATGCGCTGCCACGATGACCTCCCATGAACGATCAAGAGAGCCCCGCCGCCCACGCCGCACGCCTCGTCACCGCCCTCTTCCCCGACGCCCTGGGCGCCGTGCTGGGAGGCTCGGCCGCCCAGGGGCGTGCCACCGCGACGAGCGATCTCGACGTGGCCGTGCTCCTGCCGGACTCCGGCACCACCGGCCGCGAAGTGATACGCCACGAGGGCCGCCCCGCCGAACTGTTCCTGACCACGCTCGCGGACGTCCCGGAGTTCTTCGCGTGGGACAGCGCCCGCCGCCGCGGCACGGTCCTGTTCATCTACGCCGAAGGCCTGCCGGTACTGGACCTCCACGGCCATCTCGCCCGTACGTGCGCACAGGCCCGGGCCGTCCTCGCCGCGGGCCCGCCTCCCCTCGCCCCCGAGGAACGCGAGCGCAGCCGCTACGGACTCACCTGCTTCATGGACGACCTGGCCGACATCCCACGGGACGACCGGCACGAACAGCTCGCCTGCGCGGACTTCACGTTGCGCGAGGCGGCGCACCTCCTCACCGCCCACCACAACGCCTGGTCGGGCGTCGGCAGGTGGTTGCCCCGCCGACTGCTCAGCGCGGATCCGGCCCTGGGCAAGGCCCTGCTCGACGGCCACCGGGTGGTCGCCGAGCACGCCGATCCCGGGCCGCTGGCGGCCGCGGCCGAGGACGTGCTCGACCTGTTCGGAGGGCCGCTGCGGGAGGGGTACGTGCACCGCTGGCGGCCCTGACGCTCACTCGGGACGCAGCCACAGCGTCGCCAGCGGGGGCAGGGCCACGCGCAGGCGGGCCGGGAAGGCGCCCGTGGGCTCGGGGGTCGGCCGCAGCGGGTCCGGGTTGCGCACGTCGCCGCCGCCGTAGCGCGCCGCGTCCGTGTTGAGCGCCTCCCGCCACGGGCCTCGCGTCTTCGGGACGCCGAGCGTGTAGTCGTGCCGCACGACCGGCGAGAAGTTGCTCACGGCCAGGAGCGGTGTCCCGTCGGCGGCGAACCGCAGGAACGCGACCACGTTGTCCTGGGCCGCGTCCGCCTCGACCCAGGCGAACCCGGCCGGGACCGTGTCCTGTTCCCACAGTGCAGGCGCGGTGCGGTACCGATGGTTGAGGTCCCGCACCAGTCGCAGCACGCCGCTGTGGTCCGGTTCGGCGGGGTATGCGGGGTCCAGCAGCCACCAGTCCGGGCCGTGCCCCTCCGACCATTCGGCGCCCTGTGCGAACTCCTGCCCCATGAAGAGGAGTTGCTTGCCGGGGTGGGCCCACATGAAGCCGAGGTAGGCGCGCTGGTTGGCGCGCTGCTGCCACCAGTCGCCCGGCATCTTCGACACCAGCGACCGCTTGCCGTGGACGACTTCGTCGTGCGAGATCGGGAGCAGGTAGTTCTCGCTGTACGCGTACGCCATGGAGAAGGTCAGCTCCCCGTGGTGGTACTGGCGGTGCACCGGCTCGTGCCGGATGTACTCCAAGGAGTCGTGCATCCAGCCCATGTTCCACTTCAGGCCGAAGCCGAGCCCGCCGAAGCCCCCGGGGCCGTGGTGGTGCGTGGCGCGGGTGACGCCGTCCCAGGCCGTGGACTCCTCGGCGATGGTGACGACGCCGGGGGAGCGGCGGTAGACGGTGGCGTTCATCTCCTGGAGGAAGGCGACGGCGTCGAGGTTCTCGCGGCCGCCGTGCGCGTTGGGTGTCCATTCGCCGTCCTCGCGCGAGTAGTCGAGGTAGAGCATCGAGGCCACGGCGTCGACGCGCAGCCCGTCGATGTGGAACTCCTCGCACCAGTAACTGGCGTTGGCCACGAGGAAGTTGCGGACCTCCTTGCGGCCGTAGTCGAACTCCAGCGTCCCCCAGTCGGGGTGTTCCGCGCGCTGGCGGTCCCGCGGCTCGTACAGCGGTTCCCCGTCGAACGCCGCCAGCGCCCAGTCGTCCTTGGGGAAGTGCGCGGGAACCCAGTCCAGGATCACGCCGATGCCCGCCCGGTGCAGCGCGTCGACGAGGAACTTGAAGTCGTCGGGCGTGCCGAGGCGGGCGGTCGGCGCGTAGAAGCCGGTGACCTGATAGCCCCAGGAGCCGCCGAAGGGGTGCTCGGCCACCGGCATGAACTCCACGTGCGTGAAGCCCGCTTCGGACACGTACGCGGTGAGCTCCTCGGCGAGCTGGCGGTACGTCAACCCCGGTTTCCAGGAGGGGAGATGGACCTCGTACACGGAGAAGGGGGAACGGTGGACGGGGTGATCCGCCCGATGCGCCATCCACTCGGTGTCCGACCACACGTGGGTCGACCGCGTGACCATGGAGGCCGTCGCCGGGGGCACCTCCGTCCGGCGCGCCATCGGATCCGCGCGGACGGTGTGCGTGCCGTCGGGGCGGGTGACGTCGAACTTGTAGAGGTCCCCCTCGCCGATGCCGGGCAGGAACAGCTCCCACACCCCCGACGAGCCCAGAGAACGCATCGGGTGGGCGGCTCCGTCCCAGTGGCAGAACTCCCCGCACACCCTCACCCCCCTGGCATGGGGCGCCCACACCGTGAATCGGGTGCCCACGACGCCCTCGTGGGTCATCGGGTGCGCCCCCAGCGCCCGCCAGAGCTCCTCGTGCCTGCCCTCGCCGATCAGGTGCAGATCGAGTTCGCCCAGCGCGGGCAGGAAGCGATAGGGGTCCTCGACCTCGGTCTCCAAGCCGTCGTACGTCACCCGCAGCGCGTACGAGGGGACAGACGCGAGCGGCAGCACCTTCGAGAACACGCCGTCCCCCAGGTCGTCGAGCGGCTCGGCGGCCCGTTGCCCGACGACGACCTGCACCTCCTGGGCGTACGGGCGCAGCGCCGTGAACGCCACCCCGCCCGGCACCGCGTGGGCGCCGAGCACCGCGTGCGGGTCGTGGTGCGTGCCCGCCAGCAGACGGCCGCGGCTCTCCTCGTCGAGCGGCAGGGAAAGGGAGCGGAGGGAGAGCGCGGGATCAGTGGCGGACTTGGCGGAGGTGGCGGATGCAGCGGTCGTATCGATGAGCACCACGGATCTCAGGTCTCCTCGGGGCGGGAGGGGCGGCGGGCGTGGACGGTCAGCGGCCCTCCGCGAGCCGGGCGATCGCCGCCATGGGCACGGGCAGCCAGTCCGGCCGGTGGCGGGCCTCGTACAACGCCTCGTACACGGCCCGGTCCGTCTCATGGGCCCGCAGGAGGTCGGCCTGCGTCCGGGGGTCCCACGCCGCTTCGGCGGCGTACCCTGCGCAGTAGGCCTCCCGGCAGCGCCGGGCCCACCTGGGCTCGCGGGGGCGCCCGGCGTGGGCCGCGTAGTCGAAGGAGCGGAGCATGCCCGCCACGTCCCGCACGGGCGCCTGGGCGCGTACGCGTTCGGCGATCGGGTGGGCCGGTTCGCCCTCGAAGTCGATGACGAACCACCGGTGTCCGGCCCGCAGGACCTGGCCGAGGTGCAGGTCCCCGTGGATCCGCTGGGGCGGCCGCCCGGGACCGCGCGCCGCCACGGCGTCGTACGCCGCCCGCAGGCGGGACACATACGGGACGAGCGCGGGCACCTGGCGTGCGGTGGTGTCCAGGCGCGAGATCATGGCGGCGGCGAGCCTGCGGCCCCCGTGCCGGTCCGGGGCGTCGGGGGCGAACACCCGGGCCAGCGCCAGATGCACCTCGGCGGTGGCCCGCCCCAGCTCGTACGACTCGTCGGTGAAGTCCCGCCCCGACGCGAGGGACTGGAGCGCCAGCGTCCACCCGTCGGTTGCCCCGCGCAGGAACGGCTGGAGCACGCCGAGCGTCGTCTTGCGCGGCTCGCTGGTCCAGAACCAGGCGACGGGGGAGGACACACGGGCACAGCCCGCACCGGCGAGCGCCCTCGGCACCTCCAGGTCGGGATTGACGCCGTACTGGATGCGGCGGAAGACCTTGAGTATGTAGGAATCGCCGTACACCAGTGAGGTGTTGGACTGCTCCCCGTCCAGGACGCGGGGCGTGAGCCCCGGGGGTACCGCGGCCTGCACATCGCGTTCGAAGCGCAGGGGGCCCGCCGTGCCCGGGGTGCGGAGGCGTTCCAGGAGGAGCGCGGCCGAGCGGGGGTCGTGGAGGGCGTCGTACACGGTGAGTCCCGCGAGAGGGCCCTCGCCCGGGCGGCCGATCACGGCGTGGTGCAGGCGCGGCGGCAGCACCCTGCGCACGCCGAGGAGCAGTTGGTAGCAGTCGTCGCGCGACCCTGCGTGCCGGGAACGGATCAGCAGGTGCAGACAGCCCGGATGCAGCTCGGTCGTCGACACCAAGGCCAGGTCCGTGACGGGCAGCCCCTTGCCCGCGAACCACCGCTGTTCGGGCAGCCACTGCCGCAGCACTCCGGCCAGCGACGTGAGCAGCAGCGGAGGGCTGAGGCCTGCGCGCGACTGCGCTGCGGTCGGGAGCATGCGCCACGTCCCTTCAGAGGAGCACGGCGGAGTCCGCCGTGCGGCGTGGGTGGGAGTCGTTGCACAGCCGGAACCAGTAGAAGCCGTGTCCCGCGAGTGTCAGCAGGTACGGGAGCTCACCGATGGCCGGGAACCGCACACCGCCGATGAGTTCGACGGGAAAACGTTCTTCGAAGGTCCGCAGGTCGAGCTCGGTGGGCTGGGCGAAA